>NZ_JAUNHK010000057.1:5473-17835 GCF_030523985.1 Deinococcus sp. | reverse complement strand
GTGGCTGCGGCGGCACGCGCTGGACGGTGGCGGTACGTAAACCGCTGGCGCTGGAGCGTCCCTGAATCTCGCCCCCGAGTGCCCGCTCCGCTATCTTCCCTGCATGTCTGCGCCCTCTTCCGCTCCTGCCCGCCTGCGCCTGCGGGTGTCCAAGGCCGCCGAACTGCACCTGCGCGAGGGTCATCCCTGGGTCTACGAATCGAGCGTGCGCGAGCAAAACCGCGAGGGCGAAGCGGGCGAACTGGCGGTGGTGTATGACCGCCGTGACCGTTTTCTGGCGATTGGCCTGTACGACCCCCACTCGCCGCTGCGCCTGCGGGTGCTGCACACGGGGCTGCCCGTGCAACTCGACGACGCGTGGTGGGCGGCCCGGCTGGACGCGGCCCTGACCCGGCGCACCGCCCTGTTCGGGCCACTCACCGAGTTCGGCGACACCGACGGCTACCGCCTGCTGAACGGCGAATCGGACGGGTTTCCGGGACTGGTGGTGGACCGCTACGCCGGGGTGCTGGTGATGAAGGTCTACACCGCCGCGTGGTTTCCTCACCTGCGCCGGATGCTGGAACTGTTCGCTGGGCGTGCGCCGGGCTTCGCGGTGGTGCTGCGCCTGAGCCGTAACATTCAGCCCCTGGCTGCCGAAATCGGCCTGCATGACGGGCAGGTGATTCTGGGGCAACTGGCGGCGGATTCGGTGGTGTTCCGCGAGTCGGGCCTGAATTTCGAGGCCGAGGTCAGGCAGGGCCAGAAGACCGGATTTTTCCTCGACCAGCGCGAAAACCGCCGCCGGGTCGAGAGCATGAGCGAGGGGCGGCGCGTCCTGAACGCCTTTTCCTTTTCCGGGGGCTTTTCGCTCTACGCGGCGCGGGGCGGGGCCAGCGAGGTCACCAGCCTCGACATCAGCGCCCACGCCCTGGCGAGTGCCGAGCGCAACTTTGCTCTCAACCCCGACCTGAAGGCCGCGCACAACACCGTGCAGGCCGACGTGTTCGAGTGGCTGCCGGGCGCAGGGGGACAGGGGGGAGACTACGACCTCGTGATTCTCGACCCGCCCTCGCTGGCCCGCCGCGAAGCAGAGCGCGAGGGAGCCATTCGCGCCTACGGCAAGCTGGCGCACGATGGCCTGACCCGCCTCGCCCCGGGCGGCATCCTGGTCAGCGCGTCGTGCAGCGCCCACGTCAGCGCCGAAGAATTCGAGAACGCGGTGATGTCGGCGGTGCGGCGCAGTGGTCGGCGCTGGCGCAAGCTGCTCTCCAGCCGCCACGCCCCCGACCACCACGCGACGTTCCGCGAGGCGGAGTACCTCAAGGCCGTGTTCGTGCAACTGGACTGAGGGGCGGCCCCCGCTGGCCTGCCCAACTTTCGGCGGATGCAACTTCATGACGTTTTGTTGCGTAATCTGGAGTATGACCGACCGCAAAGACCCCAACATGACCCCGCAAGGCAACGCCCCGTCCTGGGTGGACGAGGTGCTGTCGGCACAGTCACGGCCCCAGCCCCGTGTGCCCGAGGCGCGGCATGGCGGCGAGGCCCGCTTGCCCGGCGAGGCTGCGCCCCCGGCCCCGTCCGGCTGGGACCACTGGCCGCAGACCGAAGTCGCCCGTGACCTGCGCCTGCCCGGAGACCCGCCCCGGCCTGCTCCGGTCGTCACCGATGCCCGCCCCTTCGACAGCGACGACTGGGTGGCCCGCGCCACCGGCGGACAGGTGCGCGACCCCCGTGACCTGCCCGCCGCGCCGCCGACCCAGCCCATGCCGACCCAGACCACGACCTACCGCACCGCTCCCACCGCGCGCCCGGACATCTGGGGTGACTCTTCCTCCTCGCTGGATCGGGGCGACGTGGCCCAGAAAAAGCTGATTGCGGCGCTGCTCGCCATCTTTCTGGGCAGCTTCGGCGTCCACAAGTTCTATCTGGGCATGAACACGCCGGGGCTGGTGATGCTGGGCCTGAACCTGGGCAGCTGGGTGGTCGCCTTCACGCTGTCTCTGCTGACGCTGTTTCTGGGCAGCATCTTCCTGTTTCCGCTGGCGGCCCTCGTCGTCAGCGCCCTGGGCGTGGTCGGCCTCATCGAGGGCATCATCTACCTCACCAAGTCCGACGCCGATTTCGAGCGCGAGTATCTGAGGGGGAAAAAGCCCTGGTTCTGAGGACCACTCTTTTCTTCCCCGTCCTTTAACCGCGCCGCCCTAGACTGCCACCATGCGCCTGCTGTTTGTCGAGGATGACCCCCGGATTGCCGAACCCACGCTCAGCGCACTGCGCGAAGCCGGGTACGCGGTCACTTGGGCGCGGGCGGGCGACGAGGGCCTGGAAGCCGCCATGCTGGGCGAGTTTCCCCTGATCGTGCTGGACGTGATGCTGCCGGGCATTGACGGGTTCGAGGTGGCGCGGCAACTGCGGGCCGCCGGGGTGGACTCGCCCATCCTGTTTCTGACGGCGCGGGGTGAGGTGGATGACCGGGTGGCCGGCCTCGACTTGGGCGGGGACGCCTACATGGTCAAGCCTTTTGCCATGCCTGAACTGCTCGCCAACCTGCGGGCGCTGGCGCGGCGTGAGCGGGGCCAGAGTGCGCCGCGCAGCAGCTTTGCCGCCGGGCGCGGGGGGCTGGACACCGTGGCCCGCACCGTGACCTGGGACGGGCAGGAAGTCGCCGTGACCGGGCGCGAGTACGACCTGCTGGGCGCCCTGGCCCTGGCCCCCGAACGCTGGCTGACCCGCGAGGAACTCCTCGACCGGGTATGGGGGCCGGAATTTGGCGGTGAGGCCCGCATCGTGGACGTGTACGTGCGCTACCTGCGCCGCAAGCTGGCCCCCGAAGCCATCAGCAGCGAGCGGGGCCGGGGCTACCGGGTCGAGAAGTGAAGCCGTGAAGCTCTCCTTGCGGGCACGCTGGGCGCTGTGGGCGGCGTTGGCGACGGGATTGGCGGCGCTTCTGGTGTCGGCGGGGCTGTTTTTTGCCGTCAGCGGGCTGCTGCGGCAGGCGCAGTACGACCGGGCCGTCTCGGCGGCGCAGGAGGCCGGGGGCCGGGTCGAAGGTCTGATTCGGCAGCGGCGCGACGACCCGCTGGGCGTGCGGGACAGACACGACGACGATGACTCACCTCCTGACCCGGTGCAACTGCTGACCGGGCAGGTCAGGGTCACGGCAGCCGACTTGGAACGGGTCTCCCAGCAGACCCAGGGCGGCGGGCAGCGCGGGCCGGAACTGCGCCTGAGTGTTCCCGGCGTGGGGGGCGCAGGCTGGCAGAGCGTGCAGACGGGCCGTTTTCCGGCAGGAGTCGAGGTGCTGTCGCCCGGCGTCTATCAGCAGGGCGACCTGCTGCTGGTGGTGCGGCCCCTACGCGGCGGCGCTCTGCTGACGGCGGCCCTGGACGTGCAGGTGCTGGGCGCGGCGCGGCAGGCGTTCGGGCGGGCGCTGGCGTGGCTGCTCCCCGCTGCGCTGTTGCTGGCGCTGCTGCTCGGCTGGTGGGTGGCGGGGCGGCTGCTGCGCCCGGTGCAGGCGCTGGAGGGCGCGGCGCGGGCCATCGGTGACGGCGGCGACCTGCGCCGTCCCTTGCCGGGCGCGGGCAGCGGCGACGAACTGGCGCGGCTGGCCCTGACCTTGCAGCAGAGTTTCGGGCGGCTGGCCGACTCGCGGGAGCGCGAACAGGCCTTTTTGCGGGCGGCGGCCCATGACCTCCGCAGTCCGCTGGCGGCGCTCCAGGCGCGGGTAGACGGCACGCTGGCCCACCCCCGCGACCCGCAACGCTATCAGGCCGACCTGCGCGAACTGGGGCGCGACATCACCCGGCTCTCGACCCTCGCCAACCACCTGCTGCTGCTGGCCCGCGACCCCTCGGCGCTGGCGCAGGCCCCGGTGCCGCTGCGTGACCTCGCCGCCGAAGCGGTAGACCGCGCCCGCGAACTCGACCCGCACGCTGACGTGGATTTGCTGCCCTCTCCGGCGCTGACCGTGCGCGGTGACCGGGTGCTGCTGGGCCAGGCCATCTGGAACCTGACCGCCAACGCGGTGCGCCACGCGCCGGGGGCCACCGTGACCGTCGTGGTGGCCCGTGAGGGCGACTGGGCGCGGGTCACGGTGCAGGACGACGGCCCCGGCGTATCCGCCGAGGTGCTGCCGCAACTGGGCGAGGCGTTCTACCGCCCCAGCGAGAGCCGCAGCGCCGACGCTTCGGGGCTGGCGGGGCACGGCCTGGGCTTGGCGATTGCCCGCCGCGCCGCCGAACTGCATGGGGGAAGGCTAGAGCTACGCAGCGCCCCCGGCGAGGGCTTCCGCGCCGAAGTGTGGCTGCCGCTGGGCGAGCTGCGAGAGGAATGAGCGCCCGGCCCTGCGCTACCCTGCCTGTATGTCGTCGTCTGCGCCTGCCTTGCCCCTCTGGAATGCTGTCGTCCTGGGCGGAGGTGACCCCGGCGACCCCTTCGCGGCGGCCCACGGCGTCGGCGTCAAGGCGCTGATTCCACTCGCCGGAGCGCCTCTGGGCCTGCACGTCCTGCGAACCCTGCGCGAAAGTGGGCGCATCGGAAAAGTGGCTTACGTCGGCCCGACCACGCCCGAGATGAACCCCCTGATCGACGAGCGCGTGACCGACCGGGGCAGCCTGCTCGCCAATCTGGAAGCGGGGGTGGCGGCCCTGCCGGACGGGGCGCGGGTGCTGGTGGTGACCGCCGACATTCCCCTGATGACGCCACAGCAACTGCGCGACGTTCTGGAGCAGGCCGCCCGAGAGTCGCCCGACGCGGGTCTGGTCTACCCAGTGGTGACCAAAGAGGCCTGCGACGCGGCTTTCCCCGGTGTCAAGCGAACCTATGTCAAGGTCAGGGACGGCACGTTTACCGGCGGCAACCTGTTTCTGCTCGACCCCCGCCTGATCTCTCAGTTTTTGCCCCGACTGCGCGAGGTGCTCGGTGCCCGCAAGGCCCCCTTGAAACTGGCGGGCCTGATCGGGCCTTCGGTGCTGCTGCGGCTCGTGACCGGGCGGCTGGACGTGGCGACCCTGGAAAGCAAGGTGAGTGACATTCTCGGCGTGCAGGCCCGCGCCCTCATCACGCCCCACGCCGCGATTGGCACCGATGTGGACAAAGGCAGCGACCTCGAACTGGCGCGGCGGGTGCTGGGAGGCCACTAAAACCGACTGTAGCACTCGGATTTTTGGCGTCTGGGTGGAAAGTTTTTGGCGCTCTTGCCCTTGTCAGGCCCCGTCAGGCTGTGCATACTGTCCCCATGCCCCATGTGATTACCAGCCCCTGCATCGGCGTGAAGGACCAGGCCTGTACCGAAGTCTGCCCCGTGGAATGTATCTACGACGGCGGCGAGCAGTTTTTTATCCACCCCGACGAGTGCATCGACTGCGGCGCGTGCGTTCCTGCCTGCCCCGTGAGCGCCATTTTCCCCGAAGAAGACGTGCCGGACGGCGAACAGGAATTCATCGTCAAGAACCGCGCCCACTTCGGTCTTTGAGGCTTTCCCCAGGCCTTCTTGCATAGCTCTTCAGGCACGTCGTGGACGTGCTTTTTTTGTTGTGGTTGGGGGCCTTTGCCGCCGCCGCCGCAGAGGGTCACGGTCCTTATCCCCAGAAGAGGGCTATCATGGCGGGCGTGCGGCTGCTGCTGCTTTCCGATATCCACGCCAACTTTACGGCTCTCCAGGCGGTTCTGGAGGATGCCGAAAAACGTCGTTACGACCAGATCATCCACCTCGGTGACGCGCTGGGCTACGGCCCGCACCCCCACGATGTCCTTGAGGCCCTGCGTGACCTCGACGCCCAGTGCATTTTGGGCAACCACGACCAGATGCTGCTCGAGTACGTGGACGGCACCCGTCCCTACCGGGAAAGCGTGGTGGCTTCGGTGCTCAAATGGCAGATCAGCCGCCTGACCGAGCGCGACCTGCGCTGGATTCGCACCTGGCGCGACGGCATAGACGACGCCGAGGTGGGGGCGCGTTACCGCCACGGCACGCCGACCAGCCTGGACGACTACATGGACTCGGTGCCCGCTGCCCGCGCCGCCTTCGGCCAGTGGCAGGGCATGCTGGCCTTCGTGGGGCATACCCACGTTCCCGCCGTGTACGCCACCCTCAACGCCCCGGTGGGGGACTGGATCAAGGGCCACCCCCTCAGCGACGTGACCACCTACATGGTGCCGCCCCGCGTCCGCGTGATTCTGAACCCCGGCAGCGTGGGGCAGCCGCGTGACCACAACCCCCGCGCCAGCTACGCCATTTTCGACACGGTGCGCTCGGCGTTCGAGGTCTTCCGCGTGCCCTACGACATCGCCCGTACCCAGGAGGCCATCCGCGAGGCGGGGCTGCCCGAGGTGCTGGCGGCGCGGCTCTCGGTCGGCAAATGACCGCCGCGCCCGCTTTGCCCGCGCTCACGGCGGCGGCGCTGCACGGCCCGCTGCTCGAACAGACCGGGAGTTTCGGGGGCAATGCCCTGCTGCTGTGCGGCCCGGCGCGGGTCGGCAAACTCGACCTCGCCTATGCCATCGCCGCGCAGCACAATTGCAGCGGCAGCCGGGGCATGTACGGCGAGGCGTGCGGTCACTGCCCGTCCTGCCGCGCCCTGAGCGCCGGAACCCACCCGGACGTGCTGCGGCTCGAACCCCGCGCCACCACCAGCACGGGCAAGGCGGCGCGGCGGCGCATCATTCCCATCGGCGCGATTTTGCAGTCCCGCGACAACGGGCGCGAATACGAAACCCACGTCTACGAATTTCTGGAAGTGCGGCCTACCTTCGGGCGGCGGGTGGTCATCGTGGCGGGGGCCGAATTTCTCAACCCTCAGGCGGCCAACGCCCTGCTGAAACTGGTCGAGGAACCGCCCCACCGCGCCCTGTTCGTGTTTCTGGCCGAAGACCTGCGCTCGGTGCTGCCCACCATCGTCAGCCGCAGCGCTCGCCTGGGCGTGGTGCCCGCCTCGGACACGGCCATGTCGCGGGCGCTGGCCCAGGCCGGAGAAGCCCCCGACGACACCCTGCTGGCGTTCGCGGCGGGCCGGGCGCGGGTGCTGAGCGAACTGGAGAGCGTGCGCACAGCCCTGACCGACGCCGCTACCCTTGACGACGCGCTGGCGGAAGGGCTGTTGCCTGCCCTGGACGCGGCAGCAGCGCTAGAGAAACGCTGGGACGCCGCGTGGCATCCCGAAGCCCTGCGTTTCGTCTGGCGGGAACGGCTGCCCCATCAGCGTGCCCGCGCCGACCTTGCCCTGGACGCGCTGGAGCAGGCGCTCGAAGCCTACGCGAATCCGGCCCTCAGCTTTCAGGTGTTCGCGCTGGCCCTGCGCGAAGCCTTCGGGGAAAGCCGCTGAATCCTGCCGCCGAGGGCTGCCCGGTAGCCAGCAAGTCTTAACCTCGCCCGCTGTGCGGACGCCTCCGCGCTAAGCTGAAGGATATGACGTTGCCCAGCAGTGACAGCGCCGACCCTTCGCATTTACGACCCTGCCCCACCGGCACCCGGAGGCTTTCTTGAACGCCCTGGTGCCGGTCCTGGTCATTCTGGTCATGGTCGCCATCAACGCCTTGTACGTGGCTGCCGAGTTCGCCACCGTCGGCTCGCGGCGCTCCAGGGTGCAGGAAGACGCCGAGAACGGCAACCGCGCCGCCCGTGACTTGCTCGACATCCTGCGCGACCCCAAGCGGCTCGATACCTACGTGGCGGCCTGTCAGGTGGGCATCACGCTCAGCAGTCTGGTGGCAGGTTCCTACGGACAGGCGCAGCTCACGCCACTGCTCACGCCCTATTTCGGGGCGGCGGGGCAGACGGTGGCCGTGCTGGTCGTGCTGGTCCTCATCACGGCGCTTCAGGTGGTGCTGGGGGAGCTGCTGCCCAAGACGGTGGCCCTGCGCTACCCCGAGCGGCTGGCCCTGGCGACCCTGCGGCCCATGCAGTTCAGCCTGCTGCTGTTCCGGCCCCTGATCGCCCTGTTCAACGGCACGGCCTTCGCGCTGATGCGGGCCTGGAAACTGAATGTCGACCACAGCCACTCGCACGTCCACTCGCCCGAGGAACTGGAGGGACTGTACCGCGAGAGTGCGGCGGGCGGCCTGATCGACGCTGCCGAGCGCGACATGCTGGCGGGCGTGCTGAATGTCGAGGAACGGGTGGTGCGCGAAATCATGACCCCCCGGACCCGGCTGGTGACGGTGGCGGGCAACCGCACGGTGCGTCAGGCCCTCATGGAACTGGCGAACACGCCCTACTCGCGCTTTCCGGTCACGGGCGAGGGCGACGACGTGGTGGGCATCGTTCACCTGCGCTCGCTGTATCTGGTGGCCGAAACCCACCCGGCCACCCTAGTCAGCACGGTCATGCGTCAACCCCTGATCGTGGCGGAGGTCATGAGCGTCCCCGACCTGTGGCGCAAGCTGCGTGAAGCCGAGCGCCACAGCGCGATGGTGGTCAACGAGTACGGTTCGGTGGCGGGCATGGTGACGCTGGAAGACGCCCTGGAAGAGATTTTCGGGGAAATGCAGGACGAATTCGACCACGAGGAAGAACCGATTTCGGTGCAGGGCGGGCGGGTCACCGTGCGCGGCGACGTGCTGGTCGAAACCCTCAACAGCCGCTTTGGGCTGGACTACCCGGAGGATGAAGTGGATACCGTGAGTGGACTCGTCTGGAACGAGCTGGGCCGCTTGCCGGTCATCGGTGACGAGGTACAGGTGGAGGGCCAGCCGCTGCTGCGGGTCGAGGCCATGGAAAAGCGGGCGGTCACGCGGGTCAGCCTGACCCTGCCCGGAGGTGAAGCGTGAGCGCGGGCGGTGACGTGGTGAGCACGGTGGTCGTGCCGGTGGCGGTCATCCTGACGTTGGTGGTCGTCAACGGCGTATTCGTGGCCGCCGAGTTCGCGCTGGTCGGGGCGCGGCGCTCACGGCTGGAAACCCTGGCCGAGAACGGCAACGGCGCGGCCCGCTGGCTGCTGGGCGTGTTCGACCGCCCCGCCGGAAAGGACGGCTATATCGCCATCGCGCAGCTCGGCATCACCCTGGCGAGTATCGGGCTGGGCATGTACGGCGAACCCGCCGTCGCCCGCTGGCTCTACGGCCCCTTCGAGGACTGGGGACTGACCTACGAGGCGGCGCACACCGTCGGTTTCGTGGTGGCCCTGAGCTTCATCACGTTCATGCATGTGGTGTTCGGGGAAATGATTCCCAAGGCGCTGGCGCTTCAGGCCCCTGAAAACATGAGCCTGCGCGTCAATCCGCTGATGCGGGTGTTCGGGTTCATCTTCCGCCCGCTGGTGGTGGTGCTGAACTGGCTGGCGCTGGCGCTGATGCGGCTGCTGCGTATTCCCGAACCCGACAAGCGTCTGGCCCTCTATACCTCCAAGGAACTCGCCATCGTCACCGAGGAAAGTGCCGATAGTGGGCAACTCGGCGACGTGCAGCGCAACCTGATTCACAACATTTTCGAGCTGGAGGAGCGCACCGCCGAGGAACTGATGACCTCGCGCAGCCGCATGGAGGTGCTGGGGGTGCAGGCGCAGCCCACCGAGGTCTACGCCCGCATTGCGGCCTCGCCCCGCAGCCGCTATCCGGTCTATGACGGCACGCTCGACCAAATTGTGGGCGTCTTGCACGTCAAGGACTTCATGCGGGCGCGGGTGCTGGGGCAGTCGCTGGCGCTCGGCGGTCTGGTGCGGCCTTTGCCGAGTGTGGCGGCGGGGGCCACCGCCGAAGACCTGCTCAGTCTGTTCAAACGCGAGCGGGTTCACGCGGCGCTGGTGGTGGACGAATTCGGCGGCACGCTCGGCTTCGTCACGATGGACGACCTGATTGCCGATGTGATCGAGGAAGAAGACCTGCCCATGAGCGACTGGGTGCAGGTCGGGGCCGACGGCTCGCTGACCCTGGACGGCGAGGTCACGCTCTCCGAATTGCGTGAGGACTACGGTGTGCCGCTGGACAGCGAAGAGGTTTCCACCATCGCCGGACTGGTGCTGGCGGCCCACGGCACGGTGCCCGAGGTCGGCACCACGCTGCATGTGCAGGGCCACGACCTCACGGTGGAGGAGGTGCAGGGCCTCAAAATCACGCGGGTGCGTCTGCGCCCGGCGCCTCAGATTCAAGGGGTCTAGGTCAGCGAGAGGCGGGAAACGGGTGGGCGTCCTTGTCGAGTTGACGCTCACCCGCTTCCAGTTCTCGGTGGAGTGAAAAACTCCCCAAAATCTGCCAGAAAACCAGGGAGCATTCCCGGATTTGAGCACTTCAATTGCCAACACTTTTTCAATAAGACCACTGTATTGCTGAGAGAAATTTTACAAAGATTTCCGTCCTGTATATCGAGACAAAGATTTCCCTCACCACGACGCGTCCCTTGACATGAAGGTCGCCACTCCTTCAGTGAAATGGGGTCAGTGGCACGATTGCGAAGGGTTCCAAATCGCGTTTTTGCGTTTATGCTTTTGGGTAATTCCAGAGCAGGCGGGTCGGCGCACAGACCCCGTGACGCAGGAGCGGCAGCTTCCGGCATGGCGTGCCGTGACCTTGTGCCGTCGCCGCTGCCGAGGAATCAGGAGGTTTCCCATGAGTGCACGTCTGTTTTCCGGCGCATTGACCCTCACCCTGATTCTGGCGTCCTGTGGCACCCAGCCCGCCCAACCACAGCCCAACCAGTCGGCGGCAGACCTCCCCCAACCCCAGGTGATCTCGCCGATTCGCGGCCACGCCCTCGCCCCCGTGCGCGGCACCGACAACCGCGACGCCATCGCCGGGCAGTACATCGTGGTGTTCAGCGAGGGAGCCACCACCGGCAGCCTCAGCGCCCAGAACGTAGCGGGTCAGGCGCTCAGCAGCCTCAGCGCCCCGGCCCTGATTCGTGCACTCGGCCTCGACCCGCAGGGCATTTCGGTGCAGAACATCTACTCGCAGGCCCTTCAGGGCTTCTCGGGCCGCCTCAGTGCCCAGAACCTGCAAACCCTGCGGGCCGACAAGCGCGTGAAGTACATCGAGCAGGACCAGACCATGTACGCCACCGGCACGCAAAGCAACCCGACCTGGGGCATCGACCGCGTAGACCAGCGCAGCCTGCCGCTCGACAAGAGATACACCTACGGCAGCGCCAGCAACGTCAAGGCGTACATTCTCGACACGGGCATCAACATCAACCATGTGGACTTCGGTGGGCGGGCCACCTGGGGCACCAACACCACCGGCGACGGTCGGAACGTGGACTGTGACGGACACGGCACCCACGTCGCCGGGACGGTGGGGAGCGCCACCTGGGGCGTCGCCAAAGACGTGCGTCTTATCGCCGTGAAGGTGCTCAATTGCAGCGGCAGCGGCAGCAACTCCGGCATCATCGCCGGGATGGACTGGGTGCTGGGCAACGGCACCGGCCCGAAAGTCGTCAACATGAGCCTGGGGCCGCAGACCCGCTCCACCAGCCAGGCCATCGACGACGCGGTCGCCAAGCTCTACAACAATAACGTGACCGTGGTGGTCGCCGCCGGAAACAGCAACGACAACGCCAGCTACTACAGCCCGGCCCGCGCTCCCCAGGCCATCACCGTCGGGGCCACCACCAGCACCGACGCCCGCAGCTCCTTCAGCAACTACGGCACCCCGCTCGACATCTTCGCGCCGGGCAGCAGCATCACCAGTGCCCTCAATACCAACAACACCGGCACCGACGTCATGAGCGGCACCAGCATGGCCTCGCCCCACGTGGCCGGAGCCGTCGCGCTGATTCTGGGCGCGAACCCCAGCTACTCCACCTCGCAGGTCACCAGCGCCCTGCTGAACAACGCCACCACCGGCAAGGTGACCGATACCAAGGGCAGCGTCAACCGCCTGCTCTACACGGGCGCGGCGGGCGGCACCACGACGCCCCCCAGCACCGGCACCACCACGACCTACAGCGGCAGCGTGAGCAGCGGGGCCAGCAGCTACAAGCCCGGCAGCAGCGGCTTCAGCTACTCGGGCGGCACCCTCAAGGCCACCCTCAGCGCGGCCAGCGGCACTGACTTTGACCTGTACCTCCAGAAATACAACGGCAGCAGCTGGGTCGACGTGGCGGCGAGCGAGTCGGCGGGCAGCAGCGAAAGCATCAATTACGCGGCGACCTCGGGCACGTACCGCTGGGAGATCTACGCCTACTCCGGCAGCGGTTCGTACAGCCTGACCGAAACCAAGTAAACCTAACCCAGGAAGGCGGGCCGCAGCGTCACGACTGCGGCCCACCTTCCTGGCTTCCCTTCGGCGTTCAGGTCGTCGCCTTCCACAGCGCCGACATGCGGCTGTGCTGCGGGTCGAGGGCGTGGGTCAGGAGGCTCAACGCCGCCCAGAAGCAACAGCGGGCCGGACGCCGGGGCCAGTGCGGGCCTTGGGGCAGCGGGTTGTCGCATACCCCCACTACGCGACCG
>NZ_JAUNHK010000057.1:0-5373 GCF_030523985.1 Deinococcus sp. | reverse complement strand
GGGCCAGTGCGGGCCTTGGGGCAGCGGGTTGTCGCATACCCCCACTACGCGACCGCGCCGCGCCCGGTTGCTGGAGGGGGCGCGGCACGGTCTAGACAGATTGTCAGGGGGCGCTGGGTGGCGTGCCGTCCAGAAACTCGCCGCTGATGTTGCCTTCTTTGCCCGCGTTGGCGTAGACCTCGTTCCTTTCGAGGTTGTACACGATGACGCCGCTGGTGATTTTGAGCGAGTCGCTGCCGCGCACGCTCTCGGCGGGCTGCTCGGGCGAAGCGTAGAGGCGGGCGGTATTGGCCTGGTCGTCGTATTCGACGCGGCTGGCCCGGCTGACCCGGCCGCCCTTGCTGCGGAGCACCACGTCACCGACCAGCACGGTGGCCTCGCTGTCCACGTTGATCTCAATCTGGCGGCTCTCGCCGGATAGGGGGTCTTTCTGGTCCGTGCGGTTGAAGGTGATGGGGCCATCAATGCGGGCGATGCCGTCAGCGCCGTCGTACACGAGCGATTGCCCGACCAGCTGGGTCTTGCCCTGGGTGACGAACACGGTGCCGGGCGCGGGCTGGCGCTCGGCCTCCACCCCGCAGCGCGAGAGGCGGTCGGTCTTGCCCTCCGGTACGTCGTCCAGAAAGCGGGCCGTGCCCTTGCTGGCCTCGACCTTGCCGTCGCTGCCCGTTTGTCCTTCTTTGGCCGGAAGCTGCGCGACCTCGGCCAGCGGCACCCGAATCAGGTTGCGGTCAATCACGATGCGGATACCGCCGGGGCCGCTCTCGCTGAAGATGCCGATATTGGGCGCGTCTTCCGGTTCGCCGTCGGGCGGAGTGCAGACCGCATAGATGCCGGTGTCGTCGCTCGTCCCCGTGCGAATCACCATGATGCGGTGTTCCTTGCCGTCCTTGCCCTGCCGCACGAGGTCCATGCAGGCCTGCTCGGACCCCTCCACGCAGCGCCCGGCCTTCTCGTGCGCCGTGACCACATCGCTCGTGACGGACGGTGCGGGTGCGGTTGCTGGTGGGGGTGTGGTAGCGGGGGCCGCCTGCTGTGCCCAGGCCCAGGCGACTGTGCCGAGGGCCGCCGTCAGTAGCAGGGCCAGGGCCGGACGGCGCTCAGGCATGGCCCCCGCTCACTTCTCGCCGCGCAGCTTGAACTGCGCCGTGGGAATCGCGTAGCTGCTGTTCTTGACGCTCACGCGGGCCAGCTTGGTGTTCTGCTCCAGGTAGCCGCTCTTGGGGGCACGCAGCGTCACCTTGCTCTTGGAATCCACGCTCACGGCGTTGCCGGTGACGTAGGCCACGTCCTTGGCGTCGTCGTAGTACACGGCGTCGCCGGTGGTCGTGATGGTGCCCTGCACCAGCTTGACGCCGCCGCGCACGTAGAGCGTCTTGTTTTTGGTGAGCGCCCGCACCTCGTCGCCGCTGATGACCAGTTCCTTCTGGTTGGCTTTGGCGGCGCGGGTCAGGGTGGGGTTGCCCGAAAGCTGTGCCAGTTCGCGGTCTTCGTCGAACACCAGTTTCTCGGCGCGGCCCGTCTGATCGCCGCTGACCAGCTTGACGCTGCCGGTGCTGGTCGAAACGTTGGTGTCCACGTCCAGGCTCATCTGCCCGGCGGTGATGGTCACGGTGTCGCCGTCCTTCTTGTCCTCGGGCACGAAGGTGGCGCTGGGGTTGCCCTTCAGCACGCCCGTGCCCGACGCTTCGCTGTAGGTCAGGCTGCCGCCCTTGGCGCTCAGGCGACCACGCGACACGCTGACGGGGCCGCTGAATTCACCGGTGCGCTTGCCCTTGGCCTCAACGATGGGCACGCCCGCCGGAGCCGACAGCACGGCCTTGGGCGCGGTGATTTGCAGGGTGCTGACCGTGGCGCGCAGCGGGCTACCGGTGAAGGTCAGCGGCCCAGTACGCAGGTTGCCGGTAGGTGCGCCCTGAAAGTTGATGATGCGTTTGTCGGCGCTGGGATTGGTGCTGACTGCCGAGGAGGTGGCTTTGGGCGCTTGGGCCAGTACGGTGGGGGCACTCAGGGCAGCGGTGGACAGGGCAGCGAACAGGGCAATTTTTTTCATGGGGATTCTCCTGACAGGGGGAAAGTTTGCTGAAAGTCGGGTTAGGGACAGCCGGATTCAGAGCGGCACCCGCTGACCGTCGCGGCAGGTTTCAGTCGCGTCGGGGTCCCAGCCCCAGTTGGACTGGGGAGAAGCCTGCTCGACGTTGAACTGGAAATCCATACGCAGGTCGTAGATGTTGCCGCTGACGGCGGGCGAGTCCAGCACGGCCCTCGGCGCGGAAAAGCCGTAGCCCTGCTCGATTTTGACCGGGGTTTGCGGCGTGCCTTCCAGTGCGAGGTCGGCGCATTCCTTGACCAGCCGAATCTGGGCGCGGGGCGTCACCATGTCGTCTTGCCCGTTGATGCTCAGGCTGGGGGCCTGTACGGTGGCGTCCAGCGTTTCCGCGCCAGTGAGTTGCCCGGCGGCGTCGCGCTGGCGCAGCAGGCGCTTGCCTCCCGCAATCCCGCTCAGGTCGGTGACACTGCCTACCGGGTCGTGGCGTACCTGGGCGGCGGCGAAACGCCACACGGCCTCGGGGTCACGGGCGGGGTACAGCGTCAACTGGACGTCCTGAAGGGTGATTCCGGTCTGGGCCTGTGGGGCCTTGCCGCTCGGCCATAGCGCGAACAACAGGGCGAATCCCAGAATTCCCAGCAGCACGAGGGGGCCGACTTTCTGCACGAGTGGCACTCTAGTCCGCTCTCTCATGAGAGAGGTGGGGCAAGGCTGACCAGGGATAGAGGGCACCGGGCGTCAAAGCAAAAAGAAGGGAAAGCCTGGGCCTTCGTCAAAGCTTCCCCTCTTTTGAGCCATCGGCCATCGGCCCTTCAACTCACGACGGCTTGAGAATCTCCTCGATACGGGCCTGCACGTCGTCGCTGAGCTTGACCCCGGCGGCCTTGACCGTGTCCTGAATCTGGTTGACCTTGGTGGCTCCGGTAATCACGCTGCTCACGCCCTTTTGCCGCAGCAGCCACGCCAGCGCGAGCTGGGCACGGGTAATGCCGAGGTCGTCGGCAATGGGTTTCAGCTCGCGCACCTTCTGGATGTTTTCCTCGGTCAGGTAGCTGCTCGCCCAGTTGTCCTTCTCGCTCAGGCGGGCGCCTTCGGGCTTGCCCTCGTCGTACTTGCCGGTCAGCAGGCCCATCGCCAGCGGGCTCCAGACCACCAGCCCCAGCCCCGCTTCCTGGGTGTAGGGCAGGATTTCCTTTTCCACCCGGTCACGGCGCACCATGCTGTACTCGGGCTGCTCGGTGACGGGGGCGTGCAGGCCGTATGCCCGCGCAAACTCAACTGCCTGGGCGATGCGGGCGGCGGGCCACATGGAGGTGCCCCAGTACAGCGCCTTGCCGTCGCGGATGACCTGATCAAAGGCCATCACGATTTCTTCCATCGGCACTTCGGGGTCGTAGCGGTGGGCAAAATAAATATCGAGATAGTCGGTGCCCAGGCGCTTGAGGCTGCCGTCAATGCTCTCTAGCACATGCTTGCGCGACAGGCCCCGGTCGTTGACATCGTCGCTCATAGGCCAGAACACCTTGCTGGAAATGACCAGCGTGTGCCGGGGAAACTCGCGCAGCACCGCGCCCATCAGGGTTTCGGACTGCCCGCGTGCGTACACGTCGGCCTGGTCGAAGAAGTTCACGCCCTCGTCGTAGGCGGCCTTCACGATGTCGCCCACCATCTTGGAGGCGTCCTGATTCACGCCGTAGGTTTCCCAGCCGCCCAGGGCGACTTCGCTGACCTTCAGACCACTCCTGCCGAGTTTGCGGTATTCCATAGCCCGCCTACTTTAACTCTTAAAGCATCGCCCCACCATCAGATGAAGAATGGGTAAGTTTGCCTGTGCGCCAGCCCGAGCCGTTACCCTGAGCAGCGATGAAACTTCTGGTGGTCGGCGGCGCGGGCTATATCGGCTCGCATACGGTGCGGCAATTGCGGGCGGCGGGGCATGAGGTGGTGGTGTTCGACAATTTGTCCAGCGGCCACGCGGCGGCTTTGCCCACAGACGTGCCTCTACTGCGCGGCGACCTACTCGACCCCGACAGTATTCGGACGGCCCTCGAAAGCCAGCGACCCGACGCAGTGGTTCATTTCGCCGCCCTGATCGAGGTGGGCGAGAGCATGCGGGCGCCGGGACGGTACTACCGCAACAACGTGACCGGGAGCCTCAACCTGCTGCAAGCCATCGTGGACACCCGCAAAGTGCCGCTGGTGTTTTCTTCGACGGCTGCGGTGTACGGCACCACCGACGCCGTCCCGATTCCCGAGGATGCCCCCCTGCGTCCCGAAAGCGTGTACGGCGAAACCAAACTGATGACCGAACGCATGATTCACGCCTTCCACGTCGCGCATGGGCTGCCCTACACGGTGCTGCGTTATTTCAACGTCTGCGGTGCGGCTCCGGGTGGGCACATCGGTGAAGCCCATCCCAGCAAGACCCACCTCATCGAACTGGCCTGTCTCACGGCGCTGGGGCAGCGCGAGAAGATGATGGTTTTCGGCAACGACTACCCCACGCCCGATGGCACGTGTCTGCGTGACTACGTGCATGTGCAGGACCTCGCCGACGCGCATGTGCTGGCGGTCGAGGCGCTGCTGGCGGGCCGGATGATGGCCGCCACCTACAACGTGGGCCTGGGGCGCGGCTTCAGCGTGCAGGAGGTACTGGACGCGGTGGATGAAGTGGTCGGCACGCCCCTGCCGCGTGAACTCGCGCCCCGCCGGGCAGGGGACCCGCCCCGGCTGGTGGCCGACGCTTCGCGCATCGTCAGTGACCTGGGATTTGCACCACAGTTCACCGACCTGCGTCAGATGGTGCAGACCGCCTGGGATTGGCACCGCCACCACCCGAACGGCTTTCAGGACTGAGTTTCTTCCACCTCTGCCGCTCCCCGAGTGGCGTCGCGCAGGGCCGTGGCAAACGCTTCGGCATCCTCTGGAAAGACCGCGACGGGGAGGGAGACGCCGCTCGCGCTATAGCTTTCCTCACCACGCTCGGTGTCCCACTGCCCCAACAGGTGGTACAGGCTGCTGAGGTGCTCGAACGGCACACTCACGCTCAGGTGCTGGCGGGGACGGACTTCCAAGCGGGGAGCCGTCCGCAGGCATTCCGCCGCCGTGCCGCCATAGGCCCTGACCAGTCCGCCCGTACCTAGCTTGACTCCGCCGTAGTAACGCACCACCACGACCATCACGTGGTCTACGCCCTGGCCCTCGATGGCTTTGAGAATGGGTGCGCCCGCCGTGCCGCCTGGTTCCCCGTCATCCCCGAAGCGGTAAGCCCCCCCAATCCGGTAAGCCCAGCAGTGGTGGGTGGCATCCGGGTAACGGGCTTT
>NZ_JAUNHK010000190.1 GCF_030523985.1 Deinococcus sp. | reverse complement strand
AGGTGGTCGCTGACGGTCAGGATGGTCAGCGCCCGGACGCCGTGCTTGGCGGCGACGGTGTACAGGCCCGCCGCTTCCATTTCTACCGCCAGCACGCCGAACTGCTGCCAGATTTTGTACTGGTCGAAGTCGTCGTGGTAGAAGGTGTCGCTGCTCATGATGTTGCCGACATGGGTGCGAAAGCCCCGTTCCTGGGCGGTCTGGTAGGCCCGCAGCAGCAGCTCGAAATCGGCGATGGGCGCGAAGGTCTTTTCCCCGAAGCGAATCTTGTTGATGTTGCTGTCGGTGCTGGCAGCCTGCCCGATGATGATGTCGCGCACCCGCACGTCTTCCTGATAGCTGCCGCAGGTGCCGACGCGAATCAGGTTCTTGCAGCCGTACTGGGTAATCAGTTCCTCGGTGTAGATCATGCAACTGGGAATGCCCATGCCGGTGCCCTGCACGCTGACGCGCTCGCCCTTGTAGGTGCCGGTAAAGCCCAGCATTCCGCGCACCGTGTTGTGCTGCACGGGGTTTTCGAGGAAGGTTTCCGCGATGTGCTTGGCCCGCAGGGGGTCGCCCGGCAACAGGACGGTTTCGGCAATCTGGCCTTGTTCGGCGCTGAGGTGAATGCTCATATTGCCAGGGTAGCCCATTCGGTATGCTTGGCTCTATGACGAATCTGAAAGAAGTCACCCCCGCCGAAGGGCAAAGGCTGGTGCAGGGCGGCGCACTGCTGGTGGACGTGCGTGAGCAAGAAGAGTTCAACAACGTCCACGCCGAGGGCGCACAACTCATTCCGCTCAGCGAGTTCGAGAGCCGCTACAGCGAACTGCCCAAGGACAAGACCCTGGTCATGATTTGCCGCAGTGGGGCACGCAGCGCCCGCGCAGGCGAGTTGCTGCTGGAAAACGGCTACAGCGACGTGGTCAACCTCAGGGGCGGCACCAACGCCTGGGTCGAAGACGGCCTGCCCTCGGTACGCGGTCAATGACGCTGCCTACCGAAGATCAAGTGCGCGAGGCGCTCAAGGTCGTCAAAGACCCCGAAATCCCCGTGAATGTCGTTGACCTGGGTCTGGTCTACGGCGTGGAGATTCTGGAAGACGGCAAGGTGGACATCACCATGACGCTGACCAGCGTGGGCTGCCCCGTGCAAGACCTGATTCGCGCCGACGCCGAAATGGCCGTGAGCCGCTTGGAAGGCGTCAACGACGTCAACGTGGAATTCGTCTGGACGCCACCCTGGGGGCCGGACAAGATGACCGAAGACGGCAAGCGCCAGATGCGGATGTTTGGATTCAACGTGTAAGTGTAGAGAGGAAAGGGAAGAGGGGAAAGGGTTTGGGGGCGTTCTGCCCTCCTCCCTTTCCCCTCTCCTCTTCACGTCTTCACTGCATCGTGCGCGGCAATTCCTGGGTCGGCAAAATCTTTTTCGGCTCTCTAAATTCGATGTTTTCCCACTCGCCTTCCTCGACCACCTGCAACTCGGGATTGAGGGCGCGGAAATGGGCCACCACGTCCTGCACGAGGTCGTCGGGGGTGCTGGCGGCGGAGGTGATGCCGAGGTTTTGCACGCCGCTCAGGTCGAGGCCTTGCAAATCGGCGGCGGTTTCCAGGCGGTAGGCGCGTCCGCATTCGGCTTCGGCGAGTTCCAGCAGGCGCATGCCGTTGCTGGAGTGGGTGGAAGTCAACACCAGAAAGGCGTCCACCTGTGGCGCGATGTTTTTCACGGCGTCCTGGCGGTTTTTGGTCGCGTAGCAGAGGTCTTCGCTCGGCGGCACCACCAGCGCGGGAAAGCGCCCCTTCAGAATCTCGATGGTCTTGCGGGTGTCGTCCACGCTGAGGGTCGTCTGGGTCAGCACCACCAGCCGCTCGGGGTCGGGCAC
The DNA here is from genome assembly GCF_030523985.1 of Deinococcus sp. GTDB lineage: Bacteria > Deinococcota > Deinococci > Deinococcales > Deinococcaceae > Deinococcus. Next base: position 501 of record NZ_JAUNHK010000190.1, on the reverse strand, counting down.
TTCGACGGTGTGGGGGTCGTGCAGCCCCGCGCCTGTTTTGCCCAGCACGCCGACCAGAATGGTGTTGTCGGGCGCTTCGCCCCGCGTGCCGATGACTTCCTGATGCCCCGCACTGTCACCGATGAGGAGGATGGTGTAACCCTCCCGCGCATATTTTTTGGCCTCGGTATGCACTTTGGTCACGAGCGGGCAGGTCGCGTCAATGGTCGCCAGCCCGAGTGAGCGTGCCCGTTCGCGCACCGCCGGGCTGATGCCGTGGGCGCTGAAAATCACGGTGTCGCCGCCTTCGGGCAGGGCGTCCACGCCGTCCAAATCTTCTACAAAATGCACCCGCCCACCGCTGGAGAGTCGCTCTACCACCGTATGGTTATGCACGATGGAGTGATAGACGGTAACGGGTTTTTCTTCGCGGAGGGCGGCTTTTTCTACCGCCTGAATCGCCATGACCACGCCCGCGCAAAAGCCGCGTGGTTTGGCGAGATGGATGCGCTTGACAGTCAT
>NZ_JAUNHK010000189.1 GCF_030523985.1 Deinococcus sp. | reverse complement strand
CTATGAAAGCTCGCCGCCTGACCCCTTACCTTGTCGCTGGCCTTGTGGTGCAAAGGCTGCTGGAAGTGCGCCGGGCACGCGCCAACGAGCGCTGGGCACGGGAACGCGGCGCGGTGGAGTACGGGCAGGAACATTACTGGCTGTTTTATGTGCTGCATCCGGCCTGGCTGCTCTCGCTGCTGCGTGAGGGCAGCGCCAGCCGCCGGGACGTGAACTGGCCCGCCTTCCTGATTTTTCTCGCCCTGCAGCCGCTGCGCTCCTGGGTCATGCGGACGCTGGGGCACTACTGGAACACCAAGATTCTGATTGTGCCGGGGGGAAAGCGGGTGACGGGCGGGCCGTTCCAGTATCTCTCGCATCCCAACTATGCGGTGGTGGCCGCCGAACTGTTGAGTGCGCCACTGGCCGTGCGTGCCCCCCGCACGGCGCTGGTGTTCAGCCTGCTCAATGCCGCGCTGCTGCTGGGAATTCGCATTCCCGCCGAGGAACCCGCCCTGGCGCACTACCGCGCCCAGACGGAGGCCGCAGGCAGCTCAAGCTGAAGCGGTCCAGCGGTCCGGTGCGCGGCGCTCGATGTTCAGGCCGCCGGGGGTGTCGGCCACCTGCATGGCGGCCCGCACCGTCACGCCATGCAGGGTCAGGCGGTTGCGTCCCCCCAGGCTGGTGCGCTCGACGGCTGCGCCCACGACGGTCACATGAAGCCCTTGGGCTTTGGCCTGCTCGGTCACGTCGGCTTCGGCGTCTCCGGCTTTGAGGTGGGCCGTGAGCAGCAGCGCCTCTCCGCCGACGCCCCCGGTGTGCAGTTGAAGGCCTGATTCACTGAACTGAACATCCAGCAGCGGCACGCCGCGCATGTGGGCGACCTGCTGCGCCATCAACTGAGTATCGGGCATGGCAATCACGGCATCGAATTCAGGCAGACGGGCGGCGAACAGTTCAGCCAGGGGCGTCCAATCACGGTCCTGCATGGTGCTCAATTGTCTTACCAAGACGTCTTCGCTGGTCGGCAGCAAAGAGAGGAGGGCGTTGCGGAAAGCGGCGATCATTCTGTCAGCTTAGCGGCTCGGGTGGCCCACCGAATGACACCTTCTTCACCGAGATACCAGTGAATCTCCCTTCCTGCCAATCGTGGGCGGGATAGCTTGAGGGGGTGACTGTTCCTTCTCCTTCCTCCGCTCCGGCGCTGACGGCCAGCCGCCATGGGGTCGCCATCGCTCTGGCCGTGACCGCCGGACACTTCATCAACGACGCTTATGGGGCGATGCTCACGCCACTGACGCCCGCGCTGCAAAGCAAATTCGGGGTCAGCATCGCTGCCGTGACCCTGCTGGGTAGCATCTACAGCCTGACGAGCAGCGTGTTGCAACCCCTCCTCGGCATCATCGGCGAGCGGATAGACCGCCGCTACGCCGCCGCCCTCGGCCCGCTGATGACCGGCATCGGCCTCACGCTGATGGGTTATGTGCCGTGGTTCGGGGCGCTGGTGCTGCTGGTGGCGGTGGCGGGTTTCGGCTCGGGGTTTTTTCACCCGGCAGGTGCGGCCTACGTTGCCCAGAACAGTCCTGCCGACAAACGCGGGTTGTGGGCCAGCATCTTCAGCGCGGGCGGCACGGGGGGCATGGCACTCGGCCCAGTCTTCGCGGGCGTGGGGCTGACGCACCTGCCCTGGTTCGCGCTGCTGGGCGCGGTGATTGCCGCCGTCACTTTCGCTGTGACGCCCAGCGGGGTGCAGAAGGCCAAACGGGTGGGCCTCGCCGAATATGTCGGCATTTTCCGGGGGCCACTGGTGTGGCTGTGGGGCATGGCGGTGCTGCGTTCGCTCGCCAGCACGGGTTACAACGCCATGCTCCCCTTCATGTTGCTTGCCAAGGGTTTCGGGCAGCGGGAGGTGGGTCTGACGCTGGCGGTCTACTCGGTGGCGAGTGCGGTGGGCGGCATTCTGGGCGGGCGCTACAGCGACAAATACGGCAGAACCGCCGTGTTGCGGGCCGCCATTCTGAGCACCATTCCCTTTTTCGCCGTGCTGATTTTGTCCAGTCCCGCCAACTGGTGGTTTTATCCGCTGACGTTTCTGGTGGGCGCGGCGGTCAATGCCAGCATTCCGGTGGGCGTCGTCACCGCGCAGGAATACGCGCCGCAGCATGTCGCCGTCGCCAGCTCCATCATGATGGGCTTTTCGTGGGGTGTGGCGGGCGTGCTGGTCTTTCTGGTGGGCGCTCTGGCAGACGCGACCACGCCGCAGACCGCCGCGCTTGCCAGCCTCGCCCTGCTGATTCCCAGCGCCCTGATTGCCTACCGCTTGCCCGAGCCGCAGAAGGTGAAGTTTGAGGGATAGGGCCTTACGGCCTGATAAAAGTCATGAGAGCAGACGTTAGTGGAGATCACTTTG
>NZ_JAUNHK010000056.1 GCF_030523985.1 Deinococcus sp. | reverse complement strand
CCCACTCCTGTCTCTCTTGCTCACCTCAGCTCCCCGGAATCCACTATGAGCCATCGGATTTTGTATCTGGCGTAAAATTGGCATCCTTCAGACCGAGTAGGCGCAGGTACTGACTAACTCTCAAGCCTGCGGCATCGGCCCGCTGCTTTATTGCGTTGTACTCGCGCTCAGAAAGGCGCACTCCTACCTGCTTCTGTCGGTCTGTAACCATAGGGCTACGAGTCTGTTTAGCCATAACCCAACTATACCGCAGCACTATTTAGGGGTAGCGTTATGTATTGACCTAATACCGATACCAGTATAGAATACACCAACCAAAAAGCCCCGCCTGTTCTTGGCGGAGCGTCGGGGCTTCTTGGACTTCCTCTAGAGAGGTACGGCATGAGTATACATGGTTCCGAAGGGATGATTTTTCCAGCGCTTTCCGAATTGCTGGACAGTGTCGTAGACGCTCGCGTTGAGCAGGTTATGGACGCTTCTCCCTGGGATTTGGGCTTGACGGTAGAAGATTTGCAGGGAGGTCAACCCTCTACCCGTCTGGACGAATGGCGGCACATTCGGGCAATGGTGGAGACGGCCTATCGCTTGGGCTTGAAGGACGGCAGTAAGCGGGTGGGGGACGCGCCATGACAATCTGCAAAAAGTGCGGACTTTCCAAGGCTGAGGCGGACTTTCCGAAGCGCAATAGAGGGACTTGCAGGGACTGCGAAAACCAAGCCCGACGCGAGCGGTATGCACGCAGCCCTGAAAGGATTTTGCGACGCAATCGCCAATGGCGGTTGGGCAACCCAGAGAAGAAAGCTGAATCGGATCGCAAATGCATCGCCAAAAATCCTGAGCGCAAGCGGCAGCAGGATAAAGAGAGGTACGACCGCGAAAGAAGCCGCATTCTTGAGCAAAAACGGCAGTACAGGCAAGCTAACCCTGTCGGTATCGCCCGCGCCCAGTCGAGCTGGTATCGGGCAAATCGGGAAAGGGTGCTGGAATATCAACGGTCTTACCGCAGTGAAAATCCCGAGAGGGTCGCCCTGTATTCGAGAGCGAAGCGTGCGCGAAAGGCTGGGGCTGCGGGAAGTCATACGACGCACGACGTGGCTGGAAAGTTTGACCTACAGGGTGGGCGCTGCTACTACTGCGGCTGTGAGTTGCACGACTTCCACGTTGACCACAAAATCCCCCTAGCCAGAGGCGGCTCGAACTTCCCTGCCAATCTCTGCTGTGCCTGCCCCTCGTGCAACTCCAGCAAGTGCGACAAAACACCACAGGAGTTCATTCAATGGCGAAATCAAGTAAATCTCTCCATCTAAAAAAAGCCCCTGCAACTGCGGGGGTTTTTTTAATCCATAAGCCGCCCGCAGGTGCCGCATGACCGCGCCGGGTGCCATCCTCCTGCCGTACCAGCGCCGCTGGGTGATGGACCGGAGCCGCTTCAAGATCGGCCTGATGTCCCGTCAGTCGGGCAAGAGCTTCAGCACCACGCTCGAAGCTGTGGACGACTCGCTGGAACGGGAGACGACCTGGGTGTATCTGTCTCGCGGGGAACGTCAGGCCCTGGAACTCGCCAACACCGCCAAGAAGCACCTCGCGGCCTACCGCATGGCCGCCGAGGAAATGGAAGGGTGGTTCACCACCGACGCGGGCGAGCGCATCACCGAATACCAGCTCCGGCTGCCCAACGGCTCCCGTCACATCTTCCTGCCTGCCAACCCGGACACGGCACGCGGCTACAGCGGCAACGTGCTGCTCGACGAGTTCGCTTTCCATAAGGACAGCCGGGCCATCTGGGGGGCGCTGTACCCCATCATCACCCGCCGCCCGGACTACAAAATCCGGGTCATCAGCACCCCGAACGGGCGCAACAACAAGTTCTACGAACTGTGGGAAGGCAAGGGCGAGCGCACCAGCGGGCAGGCCGTCTGGAGTCGCCACAAGGTCACCATCTATGACGCGGTCGAGCAGGGCCTGCCGGTAGACGCGGAGGAACTGAAGGCCGGTCTGGACGATGAGGAAATGTGGACTCAGGAATACCTCTGCGAGTTCCTCGACGAGGCCACCGCCTTCCTGTCCTACGAGCTGATTGGCCGGGCCGAAAGTCCGCTTGCCACCATGTCCTACGACCTGCGTGACCTGCTGAAGGGCAGTGAGCGTTACCTGGGCGTGGACATCGGGCGCAGGCGAGACCTGACGGTGCTGTGGCTGCTGGAGCGGGTGGGCGACGTGTACTGGACGCGAATGTTGGAGCGGATGCAGGGGGCGCGGTTCGCTCACCAGGCCGAGCGCCTGGACGCGGTGCTGCCCTCGGTGACGCGGGCCTGTATCGACGCCACGGGCCTGGGGATGCAGCTCGCCGAGCAGGCACAGGAGCGGCACGGGTCGAAGGTGGAACCCGTGATGTTCACGGGGGTGGTCAAGAACGATCTCGCCACGACCTTCCGGCGCATGTTCGAGGACCGCACCATCCGCATTCCCGAAGAGGACCGCCTGCGCCGCTCGCTGCACAAGGTCCGCAAGGTGACCACCAGCGCGGGCAACATCCGCTATGACGCCGAAAGTGAAGCGGACGGCCACGCGGACGAATTCTGGGCCGGGGCGCTGGCCGGACACGCGGCGTTCACGAAGACGGGCGGCGGCATCATCACGCTCTGAAGGGGGCAACTATGGACACAGCAATTCTTACGGCCCTCATCGCGGGCCAGATGGCGCAGATTGCGGGCATTCGTCAGACCGAGACGGATGCCCGCAACGCCATCAGCGGCATCGGCCTGGAACAGATGATTGGCGAGCTGTTCCCCAGTGTGGACAGCAAGCTGCTGACCGCCAACAAGGACGTGGTGAACCACCTTCAGCAGGGGGTCAACCGCTACGTGCGGGCGCTGACGCGGGGCACGCTGAACTGGGAGTGGGACGGCGAGAACGAACCGCCCGAGCTGAATCCCGGCGTGCTACTGAACAAGGCGGGGCGTGACCTGGTGCAGGACGCCACCACCGACGCATTGGTCACCGGCAAGTTCGCCTACTTCCCCTACATCGGGCCGGACAACCGCCTGCGCCTCAGCACCCTCACCGGCTTCCTGTGGCCCATCTACGAAGCCGGGGATTCCAGCGAGGTGCAGGCCGTCCTGCAAGTCACCAGCTACGTGGCGGACGGCAAAACGCTCTTCCAGGTGCGCCGCTTCAGTCCCGGCATGATGGAAGTGTTCAGGGGCCTGGAGGACTGGCAGAAGTACGCCACAGGGCAGAAAGAGGAATTCCCTCAGCCGCACGCAGCGGACCGCTTGCCCATCGCCTTCCGCGTGGTGGGCCGGGACGCCAACCGGGAACCCGAGGGCCTCGCCATGACCGCCCTGCCCGCCTTCCGGCGTTACGTGAAGGCGGCGGTGCTGCTGGCCTTCATCGCCCACCGTGGGGGCTTCGAGGAACGGGTCGCCAAGTCTGACCAGCTGTTCCAGCTCGCCAAGAGTGACCCGCGAAACCCGATGCTGGCCGAGCTGAAGACGGTGGGGCCGAACAAGATTCGGGTCATGGACTCCGGCGGCAGCTATGAGCGCCTGGAACCCGTGAAGCTGGCCGAATACCGGGAGCAGGAGCGGGACGCCAAGGCCGACGTGCGCGGGGCGCTCTACATGCCCGACGTGGACGGGGCCGACCTGAGCGGTGAAGCCCTGGCCGAGAAGCGCGAGTCCTACACCGAGACGACCACCAGCCTGGGCAACAGCGTGGCCGATGCGCTGACCGAGGCGCACGAGCTGGCGGCGGCCATGCGCCCGGCTGAACTGCGCTCAGGCTGGCGGGTCACCTTGAAGCCCCACTTCACCCGCGACGTGGAATCCGCCCGTGTCGCCCTGCGTGAGGATTACAAGGCGGGTCTGCCCCTTTCCGCTTGGCTGTCCGGCCTTCAGAACCTGGGCGTCACCGAGGTCACCGAGGCCCACATCAACGCGGCGCTGGCGCAGGAGGAGGCGGGCACTCTGCCCCGGCCTAACGGCGCATGACCGACGCCGTGATTGACCGCATCATCCGCGAGATGGGCGAGCGGGGCGACGAACTGGAGGCGCGGGCGCTGGCCGTGATCCAGTACCTGTACGAAGACCTGAAGCTGGCCGAGCTGATTGAGGTGCTGCGGGCGGCCACCGAACTCGACAGTCCGCTCGCCCGGCTGGGCTACGCAGACCAGTTGCTGAGCATCTTCGACGAGGTGGCCGCCGAACTGGGCGAGCCACCTCCCCAGTTGGTGCAGGCCGTGAGGCAGGCTGTCGAAGCTGGAATCACCGGCACGGCTGAGATGTTCGCCGCCTCGCAGGTGGTCACCAGCGCCTTCACGGTGCCGCCCACGCTCCAGCTGGAATGGATGGACGAGGCCGAGCGGCGAATGCGCGAGTTCTGGGGCAATGAGCCTGTGCGCTTCCGGCAGGAAATCCACGACGCGATTGTGGACGGGCTGAAGCGTGGGCAGGGCATTGACCAGATGACCAAGCGCATCAAGGACCGTGTGGGGGTCAGTCGGTCACGGGCTTCGCTGATCGCCCGGAACGAAGTGGGCAATGCGGCGGCCTACGCCACCAAGAAAAGCCAGGAACAGGCGGGCTGCACCGAGTATATCTGGAAAAGCGCCAGTGACCGCCGGGTACGGCCTGAACACGCCAAGCGCAACGGCAAGCGGTTCCGGTGGGACGACCCACCGCCGGACGGTCATCCGGGCGAGCCGGTGAACTGCCGGTGCGTGGCGATTGCTGTCATCCCCGACAAGGTGTGAGTAAACTGAGAGGGTGAGAAAAATCCTGATGGTAGGGATGCTGGCTTCGGCATCCTTCGGAGGAGCGGCCACACTGCCCGAACTTTTCAGCAGCTCGCCTGCAAGGCTGGCTGATGCTTGTGACAGAGGCTACCGAATTGAATCTATGCCCAGGGTCACTCAAGCCGAGAAGGATGCGTACAGCGCCGAATCCGTCAAGGCGAACAAAGGTAACTACTTGAGAGATAGTCGCACCTTCCTGGGTAAAGATGCTGACTCGGTGGCTCGACTCAAAGCAATGGTCAATTCTATTGACCTTCAGACTCCCAGTGGGTCTGCGTTCAACATTTGCGGTGCACGAGCGGAAAAGCTAGCTGCCAAGCCAACCCCCGAAGTGCTGAGCGCCGCCGCGAGCACACTGGTCTACATCAAGGGCGAGGCTCTGGAACGTAAAAGCGCTGAGAATTGGAATGCGGTGATCATTGCTCTGGACTCTTCTGGAACAGAACTGGCACGTTTCGAGTCAACAGGACCAAGTAAGAAGGGAGACCTCAGCAGCTGGAAGCCTTCCTGTACCAGTGCAGGTTGCAAATGGGTTGGGCAGAACATCTACTACTTTAAGCTGAACACTCTCAGTCCTCAGACCACCAAGCTGAAATTGATGTTCACTCGTGGCAATGGTGTAGAGCAGCGGGAGTACACGGCGGAAGACGTCGAAAAGGTCATTCTGACTGATCCGAAAACCCCTTAAATAACCATTGCAGCACTGCACACGCCAGCCGCTACCCGCCCGGTAGTGTGCTGGCGTCCCGCTGTGTGGCAGGCCCTGGTAACACACGGGCGGATTTTTCTCACGCGCTTTGACCCCCGCTGACCTGCACAGCGGGGGTCAAGTGTTTCCGCCCATGCCCCAACAAGCGAACGTTAGGGGTCTGTGGGCCTCAGCGAACGCCGGGGGGCTACAGCACTGTGGTCAATCGAAACGAGGGGGCTTAAAACGCCTCCCGTTGTCATTTCTGGAGGAACCCAACATGCCGGACGAAGTCACCCCCCCGCCCGCCCCTGCCCCCACGCCCAATGCGCCCGCTTTTCAGCCCGCCGAATCTATGGCGCTCGCCCGCGAGAACGCCCGACTGCTCAGCGAGTTGAACGCGGCCACCACCGAGCGCGACCAGCTCAAAACCAAAGTGGCCGACCTGGAGACCAAAGTGAACAGCAGCAAGGAAGCCGAACTTCAGACTCAACTCGACGCGCTGAAGGCGGAAAAAGAGGCCCTCGCCGCCGAAGTCGCCACCTTCAAGGAACGCGACACCACCGCCGAGCGCACCAAGCTGCTCGACGGCAAGGTCAGCGACGTGCAGCTCGCCCTGCGGGTGCTGGACCCTGAAAAGCACCTGAACAGTGACGGCTCCCTGAAGGTGGATGCCCTCTACACCGATTTCCCCTCGCTCGCCCCGGCGGGCGTCACCACGCCCACCGCGCCCGACGGCGGCGGCGGTTCTCAGCGTACGGCGGCGGGTGCGCCCACGCTGGAGCGTGCGGTCGAGTCCGGCTCCATTGCCGACATCAACGCGGCCTTCGACGCGGCCCTGGCTCCGGCCACGGCTACCAAGTAAGCCCCCGGCTCTAAGCCCCCATTCAGCGAGGTAAAACCGTGCCTATTTCTCTTAGCCAGCCCAAACTCTGGTCGGCCCGCCTGCTGGCCCACCTGGACAAGACCTTCGTCTACGGCGCGGCCTTCACCAACCGCAACTACGAAGGCGAAATTAAGGACGCGGGCAGCAGCGTCCGCATCCTGCAAGTCGGTGAAGTGACCGTCAACGACTACAGCGGCACCCTGAACGAACCCGAGGGCCTGAACGACGCCGCCCTCGAACTGGTCGTGGACCAGAAGAAATACTTCAACTTCGTCGTGGACGATGTGGACGCCCAGCAGAGCATCATCAAGCTGGTGGACGAAGGTTCCAAGCGTGCAGCCCAGGCCATGAGCGACGTGCGTGACATCTTCGTGGCGAGCTTCCACAGCTCGGTGGACGCGGGCAACCTCGTCGGCACCGACGCGGCCCCCATCGTGGTGGGCTTCGCGGGTGGGCAGACCAAGCCCTACGACGCCTTCCTCGACCTGACCCAGAAGCTCGACGAAGCCAACGTGCCCACGGTGGACCGCCGCGTGGTGCTGCCGCCCTGGTTCATCCGCGCCCTGAAAGCGCAGTTCGGTGACCGGGGCAGCGGCCTGGGCGACAAGATTGCCCTGGACGGCATGGCGGGCAGCGTGGACGGCGTGACCATCTACCAGTCCAACAACATCCCCAACGTGAACGGTGACAAGTACAAGATTCTGATGGGCAAGGACTACATCACCTTTGCCGACAGCATCGTCAAGACCGAGACCTACCGCCCCGAGCGCAAGTTCGGCACTGGCGTGAAGGGCCTGCACGTCTACGGAGCCAAGAACCTTCAGCCCAAGGGCTTCGCCGTCGGCACCTTCAGCAAGGGCCAGATCAGCAAGTAACTTTCCCCCTGGACCGACTGAGCCTCCCTGACCGGGGGGCTTTTTTCGTTCCCCGAGGTGCCCATGAGCGACGAGAAACAAGACAGCGCCTGGTTCCGCCACAAAGAAAGCGGACAGGTCTTCGAGGCGTCGGGCCGCTTCCTGCCGGACGCCCGCAAGAACCGTGACCTGGAAGAAACCTCTGACCCCGTCGTGGCGGTCAAGATGGAACTCGACAAGCGCGGCGTGAAGTACCAGCCCAACACCGGCTACAAGAAGTTGCAGGCCCTGCTCGACGAAGCCATCGCCGCTGACAGCGAAGGCCAGTAATGACCGGGCAGACCAACCCGCGAGACGCTCCCGCGTGCATCGCCCTGGCTCAGCGACAGGTAGGGGACGTGGGCGGCTGGACGCCTGAGCAGTGGCTGGCCCAACTGACCGACGACGGCATCGTGCGCCCGGTGGACGGCGTGCAGCAGATGTTCTACCGCCCCTACAAAACGGCCATTGCCTACCTGTCACGGCCCCGCATCAAGCAGCGCACGGAAGGCGACGTGTCTGAGCAGGAAGGCGACCTGACTACAACGCTGCAAAATCTGCGCGAGATGGACGCCGAGTGGGTGGCCGCTCGCATCCCGCCCGAGGCCACCAGCGCCGAAACCTGGGACAGCACCATCAAATGGGGCGGCTGGTAATGCTGCTCCCCCAGTTCCGCGACGAGGACGTGACCCTGCTGGTGCAGGTGCCAGGGCAGAAGGGGCGACTGGGCGGCGAGATCAGCCCACCGACCTACACGCCGGGCGAGACGCACAAGGCGCTGGTGACCAACCTGGGCGCGGCTGAGGCCGTCAAGCTGGGCCTGAGTGCGGCTACTCAGCGTTGGAGGGTGCGTCTACCTGCGGGAGTGGTCGTGGTCATCGGTGACCGTCTGCGCTTCCGCGGCAAGGACTGGAAGGCAGCGCTGGTGGAGGTCAGGACCAGCTACACCAAGGTGATTGCCGAGGAGGTGAAGTAGCGTGCCAGCCGACTTCAGCAGCGTGCGGGAAGCGGGCATGGCCGTGCTTCAGCAGGAACTCGCCAATCGGGCGCAGCGCCTACGAAACGGCATTGTCGAGGAACTGTCCCGACCCGGCACGGGCCGCACCTACCGCACCGGCCACAGGACCGAGCCGCACAGCACCCATCAGGCCAGCGCACCAGGCGAGGCCCCGGCGGTCAACACGGGCCGCCTGCGTCAGTCCATCACGGCCCTACGCATCAGCCCTCTGCACTGGCGCGTGGGAACGAACGTGGACTACGCGCTGTACCTGGAATTCGGGACGCGGCGCATGGCCGCCCGCCCCTTCCTGCGCCCGGCGGCGGACAAGGAACGTGAGCGTGGTTCGCCGTGACCGGGCCGTATGACGTACTGGCCGACGCTTACGCGGCCCTGCTGGAGCTGACTGAGCGAGTCTACCTGCCCGACCAGGAACTGCCCGAAGACGAAGCTCCCCTCATCCGCCTCGACCTCATTGACTGGGTGGACCGCGCCCGCTACGGCTCCGCGTCTACCGTGACTCGCATTCAGGTCAGCGTCTGGGCAAACAGCCTGGACGCGGCCATCGGCCTGCACCAACAGGCCAGAAGCAAGCTGCTCGCCCTACGGTGCAGACCGGACGGCGGCGGGCAGCTCCGTGACCCCGAAACCTCTCAGTTCGGCTGGAGAGCCGACTACCGGAGATGACCCATGCCTGAATTCCATATCGGTGATGAAAATGCCGTCCGCTACGCCATCGTGCCCAAGGGCGGCACGGCCCGCCCCGCCACTGCCGCGTTCTTCTACCTCCCCAATGTGACCACCAGCGACACCCCGATCACGGCCACCAGCGTCACCAAGAAGTACTACAAGACCAACGGCGGCTCGGCCACCAGGGGCACGGGCAGCAACGTGACCTTCACCGTCAGTGGGGACCTGCCCCAGGACAAGGCACTGCGCGAACCCGTCTACCGACTGCGTAAGGCCATCCTGAACGGGGACCAGATTTACATGGAGCGGGCACTCGACGAAGACGCCCCCGCCGAAGAGTGGGAAGGCGGGTTCGCTACGCTGACCAACGCGGCGCTGCCCAGCCCGTCGGACAACGCCACGACCTACAGCTTCACGGCGGGTATCAGCGGCGAGCTGAAGGGGCCACACCAGGCCGCGCCTGACACCCCCACTGCACCCGCCACCACGGGCTGAGCATGGCCCTTTTCTCACTGGCTCGGCGTGGCGGCGAACCAGTGGCCTTCATCACAGGCGCTCATCCTCTGGAGGATGGGCGTCTTTTTGCGGGTCTGCTGGTCGTGCAGAGCGGACTTACCCGCCGCCGCCTCACTTTTCAGGACACCGAAACAAAAGAAAAGCTCGTTTTGGAGCTACCCAAAGACGCCATGCGTCTCAAACGCCCCGCCAACACGGCGCGGGTCACTCTGGAGGTTATGAATGGCCGCTGAACTTCAGTGGGGCAGCCGGGGCAAACCCACGCCCTACCCCATCACCGACGACGCCCGTGAAGCCCTAGAAGAACAGGGCATTACCGATGTGCCCAAGCAGTTGACCCTGTATCTGCGCTCAGCCACCGGGCGTGAGCGCAAGAAGTTTCAGGCGAGGCTCCAGACCTGCAAGTCCGAGGACGACCTGCGCGAGATGCTGGCCGACCTGCTGTTGACGCGGATGGACCAAGGCTCCGACCGCCGAATTGTGCGGGAAGTGCTGGAAGATGCCGACCAGACCGCCATGAATCAGCTTCAGTACGCCTACGTGAACGGGGTCATTCCCGAGGGAAAGGCTCTGGAGCGGGCCGTGCAGGCGACGGCGGCCCGACTCACCCCAAGAGCGCTCGACGCCCTCGCAGTTACCTCAAGGCCATCTTCTCAGCCTTCTACGGAGTCCGACCCTGGGAGTGGGACTGTCTAACGGCTGAAGACATCGAGGACCTGGACGTGGAACTGTCCACCGTCCTGTACCTGCGGGACCGGGCAATACGGGAGTACCACTTTTCTCGCCTCCCCGAAGAGGCCCGCAAATCCCTTGCTGAGCCGCCTGAACCGCGCCCGGACGGGCAACTCACAGCCGAGCAGAAAATCAGCCACGACGCCTTCATCGCGTTCATGGCGGACTACAACCTGCCCGAATTGCAGCACCGCGTCCCAGCGGATGCAGCACAGGAACTGCTGGCACTGCACAAGAAAGGGAAGTTGCCCAAGTGGGCACACAGGGCCGTCAAGCTCCGCGAATTGCGGGCAGCGGCAAGGGGGTGAACATGGCATCAGGTGGAGGCGTGGGCGGACAGGGTCAGGCCGCCGAAGTTTACGTGGATTTGGTGGCCCGCTTCGACGACTTCGAGCGGCGTCTGGCCGAGGCCGAAGCCGGTGCCAGTGACGCGGGGGAGCGGGCCGGGTCTGGTTTCGGCTCCAAGTTCAGCGCGGGCGTGGGCATTGCCGCCGGGGGCCTCGTCGCTCTGACCGGGGCCGTGACTGCCCTGGTGGGGAGCACCGTGGGGCTGGCACAGGAGTCGGCCCAGAACGTCAACGAGTTCCAGTCCAAGCTGGGAGAAACCAGGGAAGAAGCTGAGCGCCTGGGCACCGTGGCCGAACAGGTGTTCGCCAACAATTTCGGGGACAATCTGGGAGCGGCAGGCGAGGCCGTAGGGATTGTCCGGCAGCAATTGGGCGACCTCGCAGACGACGAGCTGCAACGGGTGACGGAAGGCGCACTCGCTATCCAGAAGACCTTTGGAGTGGAAGTGGCCGACTCGGTCAGTGCCACCAAGACGCTGATGGAGCAATTCGGCCTAACCAGTCAGCAGGCCACCGACTTCCTTGCTAAGGGCTTTCAGGAAGGGCTTGACCGTTCCGGCGACTTCCTCGATACCGTCAACGAATACTCGACCCAGTTCGCCAACGGCGGGGCCTCTGCCGAGCAGTTCTTCAACCTCATCAAGAACGGGGCACAGGGGGGCGCACTCGGCACCGACAGGGCGGCGGATGCGTTCAAGGAATTCCGCGTCCGCATTCAGGACGGCTCCAAAGGTGTCGCTGAGGCGCTGGAATCCATTGGCATCAACTCCGAAGACCTCGCCAAGAAAATGGCGAGCGGGCAGGTCACGGCGGCTGAAGCCTTCCAGATGGTGCAGGGCAAGTTGGCGGGCCTGAAAGACGAGAACCTGCGGATGCAGGCGGGCGTGGCGCTCATCGGCACCCAGTACGAGGACCTGGGGCAGAAGGGTGCGGCAGCGCTGTCCATGACTGGCAAGTCCATGAAGGACATGGAAGGGGCCACCGCGTCCCTCAGTGCCAAGTACAACAGCTTCGGTGCCCTGGCTGAGGGCATGTGGCGCAAGGTGCAGGTGGCCCTGCTGCCCGTCGGCAAGGAACTGCTGGGTATGGCGAACGAAGCCGTACCCTACCTGACCAAGGCGTTCGACCAGGTCGGGCAGAAGCTCCCCGGCATGATTAAGAGCGGGATCGACACCGCCAAACAGTTCGGCACTGCCGCTGTCAACGTCTACAACTCGGTCAAGCCTGCCATCGAAACGACCATCGTGACCGTCCAGAAGCTGAGCGGCTTCATCGAACGGAACAAGGAAGTGCTGATTCCGCTTACCGCTGCTGTGGGGGCCGGAGCCGCCGCCTTCGGGTTGTACCGCGCTGGGGTCGTGGCGGTCACAGCGGCCAAAGCGGCCTGGACGGTTGCCACCACGACGGCCACCACCGCGAGCGTGGCCCTGCGTGCGGCCATCGCCTTCCTCACTGGCCCTATCGGTCTAGCGATAACGGCTATCGGCCTGCTGGTGGGTGCGGGCGTGGCGCTCTACCGCAACTGGGACGAGGTCGTGGCATGGGCGCGGAAGACGTGGAGCCAGATAAAGGGAATTGTCACTGACGCGATTGAAGGGGCCATGTCCTACCTGCGTAGCGTGGACATGAAGGGCGTGGGTCTCGACATCGTGCAGGGACTCGTCAACGGCATCCTAGCCGGGCCTCGCCTGGTGCTCGCCGCTGCCCGCACCTTGGGAAGCAAAGTCGTCGAAGGCGTCAAAGGCGTGCTGAACATTCAGTCGCCCTCCCGCGTCATGAAGGAACTCGGGGAATTCACCTCCGAGGGCTTCGTCGTCGGCATCGAATCGGGCCGCCCCAACGTCAAAAAGGCTGCCGAGGCAACCGCTAAAGCCTTCCTCGACGCCTTCAGCGACCTGAAGCTGGAGCGTCAGGTGGGCGACATCGACCTGAGTACTTACACCCGCACGCTGGAGCAGGCCGCTGCACAGTTGCGCGGCAAGCTCAAGACGGTGCAGGAAGGCACGCCTGCCTATGCCCAGTGGCTCAAGGCGCTGCAAGCCGTGACCAGCGAGTTGGACAGCGTCAAGAGCAAGAGCAGCGGTGCTCAAGCCTCTGCCAAGGGGCTAGCCGACGAGATGACCCGCAACCGCCAGCAGATTGAGCAGGGCGAGGCGATGGAACGGTACGTGGCGAACCTGCGCTCGGCCACCGCTGCCCAGCTTGCCAGCGCCCTGGAGACGGCCAAGGCGAGAGGGGAAACCGAGAAGTACAACGCGATTCGGGAAGAGCAGCGCCGCCGAACCGAAGTTGCCACTGCTGCCCAGGAAAAGGCTACGGAAGCGACCAGACGCCACCAGCAACAGGTGGCCGACAACCGCGCCCAAATCGCGGCCAATGAGGCTCAGGAACGCTATGTCCTGGGACTACGCTCGGCCACGGACGCTCAGCTTCGCTCGGCCCTGGAAACGGCCCGGAGCCGGGGGGAGGTCGAAAAGTACAACGCCATCCGCGACGAGCAAAAGCGCCGTGCCGACGCCGTCCGGGCTGCTGAAGACAAAGCCACCGAAGCCACTCGCCGCCAGCAACAGCAACTGGCCGACAACCGCGCTCAGATCATCGCGGGCGAGGCGCAGGAACGCTACGTGCGGGGTCTGCGCTCGGCCACCGATGCCCAGCTCTCCAACGCCCTGGCAACCGCCCGCGCCAGGGGCGAGGTCGAGAAGTACAACGCCATTCGGGACGAGCAGAAGCGCCGCTCGGACGCCGCTGCCGCTGCCCATGACAAGGCGGCTGAAGCGGCTCGCCGGGAAGCTGATGCCGTCGCTCAGGGTCGCAAGGCCATTGCTGAAGGGCGCGAGTACGAAGCCTGGAAGGAAGGTCTGAAGGGCCTGACCGAAGAGCAACTGCGGGCGTCTGCCGCGTCGCTGGAGGCCGCTGGAAATCAGCAACGCTACAACGACGTGATGGGCGAGCTTGACCGCCGCGCCGACGATGCCAGCAAGAAGGTTGAGGCATGGTCTGACAATCTGGATCGACTGAGCGAATCGAACTGGGTCAAGAGCCTACGGGACATGACCAATGCCCAGTTGGCAACGGCCCTGAGCACCTACGAAGCTGAGCAGAACGTTTCCCGCTACAACGCTGTCCTGAGCGAGCAGGCCCGCCGCACCGACGAGGCGGCCAAGAAACATGAGTCGTGGACGGATAACCTCGACAAGCTGGAAGACGGCAAGTGGGTCAGCAGCCTACGGGACATGTCAGCGGCCCAACTCGATTCAGCACTGGCGACTGCCAAAGCTGAAGAGAACGTCTCCCGGTACAACGCTGTCCTGGCAGAACAGGCCCGCCGGGCCGACGATGCCGAGAAGGCTCAGCGCAGTTGGCTCGACAACCTCGACAAGATTCAGCAAGCCACCTGGGTCAAGAGCCTGCGGGACATGACCACGGAGCAGTTGGCCGCTGCGCTGGCGTCCGCTGAACTGAGCCAAAACGTAGGCGAGTACAACGCCGTGCTGGCCGAACAGGGACGCCGTACCGACGAGGTCACCAAAAAGACCGACGCTTGGAACGACAACCTGGTCAAGCTCAGTGAGGGTAACTGGTCGAAGGGGCTGAAGGATTTCTCTGAAGAGCAGCTTCTGTCTGCACTGGCAACCGCCGAAGCCGAGCAGAACGTGGGCCGCTACAACGCGGTTCTAACCGAAATGCTCCGGCGCGTGGACGATGCTGGCAAGAAACAGGAAGCATGGTTCGACAACCTCGACAAGATCACGGAAGGCAACTGGGTCAAAGGTCTTCGTGACCTGGACGAATCGCAGTTGCAAGCCGCCCTGAGCGCCGCCGTCGCGGAGCAGAACGTGGCCCGCTACAACGCAGTGTTGGCCGAACTTGCCCGGCGCACAGACGAGGCCAGCAAGAGTCAGGACACCTGGAACGACAACGTCAACAAGCTCAACTTCTCGCGCTGGACGGCGGGTCTCAAGAACATGAGCGACGCCGAGCTGGACGTGATGCTGGGCATGGCCGCTGCTGCGGGAAATCTCGCTGACTACAACGCGATTTTGGCTGAACAGGGACGCCGGGTAGACGACGCCAGCAAGAAGCACCAGGCGTGGCTGGACAACCTGGAGAAGATCGAACGTGGGACGTGGGTGGACAGCCTGCGAAACCTCACCGAAGAGGAACTTCAGGCTGCTCTGGCCTCGGCCACTGCCGCCGAGAACCTCGACCAGTTCAACGCAGTACTGGCCGAAATGAAGCGGCGCACCGATGACGCGGCCAAAGCTCAGGCGAGCTGGAACTCGGTTATTGAGAAGCTTGACCGAGACCAATACGCCGAAAGCCTGAAGGGAATGAGCGATGCCCAACTGGTGCTGATGCTGGAAACGGCCTCCTCGACCCAGAACGCTGAGGACTTCACGGCGATTCTGGCCGAGCAGAGCCGCCGTACCACTGAGGCAGCCAAGAACACTGAAATCCTCGCCGCTGCCCGTCAGAAGCTCACTGAGATTCAGGCTGGGGGTGCGCGGCCCTTCGCGTCGGAGCTGGCCGCCCTGGAAGCCCTGCGGGGCAAGCCGGGGGTCGTGGCGGCAGAACTCGACAAGCTGATCGCTTCCTACACCCAGTTGCAAGCTCAGACCGAGAAGCAGCAGGGCTTAGAGAAAAAAATCAACCAGTGGTCGAACTATGCCAAGCAGCTCATCCCGGTCGTGACCGGAGCGATGGAGGCGCTGGGTGGTACGTCCGAGAAGGTGGCGGGCGAGTGGGCGGCTGACCTGGGCAGCATGGTGAACGACCTGACCAACTTCGGCATGGCGATTGCCAAGGGCGACTATTTCGGAGCGGCGGTGCAGGCGCTTACAACCATCTTCAACTGGTGGAACCGCAACAAGCGGGCAGCCGAGGAGGCGGCTAAAGCTACCAAGGAGTACAACGAGCAGTTCAAGTTTTCTCAGAACGGCTACGGCACCAGGACGGTCAGCACCTATACCACGGGCATTCTGTTCTGGGAGACCACCCACTACACCGAACAGGTGGACGAGATGAAAAAGGCCATCGCGCTTGGCGTAGAGGGAGGTTTCGTCAACGGATTCAAGGACGGTTTCTCACAGGCATTGGCTAAAAATGATTTCAGTCTGTTCGAGAAGTCGCTGAAGTCCAGTGTCGGGAAGGCTGTGTTGGACGGGCTGACGGAAAGTTTCATCAATCGGGCTGTCCTCGCCAAGATCATCGGACCAGCGATTGACGCTTACCTCAAGACCGGGGACGCAGCAGCCCTGCAAACCGCGATTCGGGCGGCCAGTGGGGAGGCCAAGAAGTTCTACGACGACGTGCTGGCCCCAATTGCCAAGGAATTCGGTCTACTCGGTACTGATGTCAAGCCAGCAGATACAGCCACCACTACAACACCCAGCACGTCGGGGGACACCCTCCGAACAGTGAGGGTGGAGATGCCCAAGGTGGAAGCCAGCATGAGCTTCGACGTAATGGGGACGATCGCCACCGTGGTTGAGCGGGCCGCGCCGCGTATTGAAGGCGGTGGACAGGCCATTGAGCGGGGGGCCGGAGTTTTCGGGGCACAGGTAGACCGCCTCGAACGCATCCTGACCGCCACAGAACTGAAGCCGAATCTGCGAGACGCACGCGGGCTGTAAGGGGGTGAACATGCACATCTGGAATACGAAAGGAATGCAACTTGCAGGTGCGGACCAAGAAATCATCAGTGCGGAATGCAGTTATGGCGGCGCGGGCACCTGTCAGAGCGCCACCGTTCGCCCGGTTAATACCACCACAAGCGGGCGCAACAGCCTTTGGTTGCTCGACCTCATTGGGGCTGGGCAGCAGCAGCGTGTCTTCCTGGGCGTTCCCGACACCATCAGCGATGCCGACGGGCAACTGGCGCAGGTTGGCCTGATGGCACTGCATCGGTGCGCCCTGGGTGGGCTGGGCGGGGGGCTGGCGGGCGTCTTCGCAGCATCAACGGAGACCCTCTCGGATGCCCTTGAGCGCGTGCTGGGCCAATACCCTGACGCGGACATAGGACTGCGGCCAGACGGGAGCGAAGTAGCCTGGGTGCCGTCTGGGGGCGAAGACGTGACGCACATGGCTTACGACGTGCGGTACATCGGGCCGACTTACCCAGATGCGGTTACAGATGCGCTGTTCGACCCTGGCGAGGGATGGAAAAAATACGTCTACAAGCGGACCACGCCAATGTATGCCGTTCGGCGCACGGGGCAGGCGAAAGCAGACCCAGCGATTGCCGAGGCAGAAGCGAATGTGGTGCTTTCTGCCCCTGGGCAGTCAGACGACTATCTGCCAGTGGTAGGGCAATCTGCCGTGTACGACACGTTTATCGGGACGCCACCGAAGGGGTATGAGCGCCAGAGCAACATTCTCCCGAGGCGGTACGGCAACTGGTTCTGGACTTGGACGTATCCGACAGACACCGACGAGCAGCGCATTCGTGAAGCTGAAATCACGCTGAGCGTCTACATAGGGGGAGTGGCCGAGCAGCGCAAGGAATTTACATTCGTCCCCGAGACCTCAGGAGGTATCTCTGCTCAAGGCGAGCCGTCTACTGGCACGGACACCACCAACACGCCACAGCCAATCAAGGAAGTGCAGACCAGTCGGGACGACGGAACGACTATAGAGATGACGCTCTACGTTGAGAAAGACGGCGTGTGGCAAGGGCTGGGAGCACCGCAAGTCATGATTCCACGCACAGCAGGGTCTATCGGCATGTTTACCGTAAAGTTCTCCGTCCCTGAGCAGTTTGCGGGCAGTCTGCTCCAGGCGATGGTGAGCATCTCCCAAACCAACGGGCACCGCATAGAGATGACGGTGCAACCCGCCCGAATCCGGGCCAAACGGCTGTTCCCGAATCTCGCCAACGTCGTCATGCCCGACGGCTGGGACAAGCCATTCCGCACGTCGCCTCGCTACGAGTTTCGGCTCCCCGGTTGGCACATCCCGCCCTTCCGGGCATTCGGGCAGCAGGTCGCTTCGGCCACTGTGACCTGGAACGCGGATGAATGCAGCACACTCTGCACAACCGAGGCACTGAGCTATGGCTGAGTTGTACGTCCTATTCAATTCGGCGGTGGGTTGGCGCGAGTTGCCTGCCACCATGCGGCCTGCTGGCTCCTCTCCGGCCATTCCCAGCAATCTGGTCCGGGCACGGGGCAGCCTCATCGTGCATGACCTATCTGACGGCCTCCCTACTCCGGCCCCGGTGCAACTCACGGGCCTGTGGGATGCCGACGACGAGGAATCGCTTTTCTCCGTACTGGATTGGTGGCGCTGGTTCTTGCACGGCTGCACCCAGTACCGCCGGGGCCAGCGCCCTGCGGAAGAGGTGCAGGGTGCTTCGCTGATCTGGACACCAGCGGGCGACGAAAGCAATTTTGCCAACGTCACCATCACCCTCATTCCGCGCCGGATGCCTGACCCGGCTGCATTGCCCCTTGGGGCCAAGGGAGTCTGATGACTGTACTTACGATTAGCCAGGACACGCTGATTCAGTTGCCCGATGGGGCCACGGGGGGCGCGGTCAAGATCACCTACAACGGCACGACGGTCGGGCCAGTTATCGCCTCCGGTGACGACCAGGGCCGCGCCGTCCTGGTGCAGGGGCGTCTCGCCAAACTCACTGCACTGGACGGCAAAACCCCCCTCAAGGTCGTTGGTCGGGAAGCCGGGGGGCGACTGCCTGCCTGGATTACGCTTTCTATCTACCCCGAGTACCCGGTGGGGGTCACACCACCCCATGCTCTGGTGCCGCTGACGCTGACGGGCCTGCCTGTCGGCTCGCCGGACGTACCCGGTATCTGGGACCTGAGCAACATCGGAGACGCCAGCGGGGGCATGGACGTGATCTTGCCAGGCGAGCGGCAGGCACTGGCCGTACTCCGGGAGCGTGGCCTCCAAGCTGCTGAGCGTGCCGAAGGTGCGGCGACTGTCGCACAGGCCGCTGAAAGGGCAGCCGCAGAGACCATCGCCAATTTAGACAGCCGCGTGGACTCAGCGGCTCAGCAGGCGGCAGCAGGAACGGTGGCGCGGGTCGATAAAGCGCTGGCCGATACCGCGCAGAGTGCTGACCGAGCAGAACGCGCTGCTGCCAACCT
>NZ_JAUNHK010000055.1:15235-18657 GCF_030523985.1 Deinococcus sp. | reverse complement strand
TACAATCTTCGCTTCGCACCTTCCGCCTCAACTGTCAACCCCTAATCGCCGTATGAAGGAGCTTCTCTGTATGACTTTTCGCACCTTTTCCCCTTCTGCTTCCGCTTCTCGCCTGCGTCTGAGCGCGGGTTTGTCGCTGCTGGGCCTCGCGCTGCTGACCGGCTGCACCAATAAGCAGGTCACCACCACCACGACCGAGACGACCACCGAGACCACGACAGAAACCACCCAGACTCCGGCCACGACGACTGGGAGCAGCACTTCCTCCTCTACCCCTTCGGGCCTGAGCATGACCGGGGCCGGGGCCAGCTTTCCTTTCCCGCTGTACTCCAAGATGTTTGCCGAGTATCAGGGAGCCAAGGTCAACTACCAGTCGGTGGGGTCGGGCAGCGGTCAAAAGCAGATTATCGAGCGCACGGTGGACTTCGCGGGCAGCGACAACCCCATGTCCGACGAGCAGATGAACGAGGCCCCCGGCACGCTGCTGCACATCCCCACCGCCATCGGCGCGGTGGTGCCTGCCTACAACCTGCCGGGCGTCAGCGAACCCGTGAAGTTCGACGGCGCGGCCCTGGCCGACATTTACCTGGGCAAGATCAAGACCTGGAACGACCCGGCGCTGGTCGCGCTCAACCCCGACCTCAAGCTGCCCGGTCTGCCCATCACCGTGGCGCGGCGCTCGGACGGTTCGGGCACCACCTATGTCTGGTCGGACTACCTGAGCAGCAACAGTGAGGAGTGGCTGAACAAGGTCGGGCGCGGCAACTCGCTGCAGTGGCCCACCGGCACCGGGGCCAAGGGCAACGACGGCGTGGCGGGCGTCATCCGGGGAACGCCGGGGGCCATCGGCTACACCGAGCTGGTCTACGCCAAGCAAAACGGCCTGAGCTACGGCGCGGTCAAGAATGGCGCGGGCAACTTCGTGCAGGCGGACGTGACGTCGAGTGAAGCTGCCGCCGAGGGCGTCGAGATTCCCGACGATACCCGCGTGAGCTTGGTGTCCACCACCAATGCCGACGCCTACCCCATCGCCAGCTTCACCTACCTGATTTTCTACAAGGACCAGAACTACGGGGGCCGCAGCCGCGAGCAGGGGCAGGCGCTCAAGAACCTGCTGAGCTGGGTGCTCACCGACGGGCAGCAGTACCACGAGCCGCTGGACTACGCGCCGCTGCCCGCCAACGTGGTCGAAAAGGCCCAAAATGTCGTGAACGGCATGACCTACGGCGAGGAAGCGCTCTAACCGTTCTCAACCTCAACCCCTCCGCGCCCTGGCAACTCTGGGGCGCGGCTCTTTGTCCGAGGTTTGCCTGTCTGAACTTTGCGTGCGCGGCATCTGTGCCCGTCACCTGGCCGTGACACAATTATGCCCATGAAGTCGAAAGGCATTGCCGTCTTGCTGGTGCTGGCCGGGCTGGGGCTGGGGGCCACGCTGCTGCGCGACCAAGTCCCGCTGGGAGAAGCGCGTCCCGCCTCAGTCACGCCGCCGAGTGCCTCCGCCAAGCTGGAAAACGAGCGCAACACGATCGAAATCGTGCAAAAGCACGAGCCGGGGCTGGTGTTCATCTCCACCGAGGAGCGCGTGGTGCAGCAAGACCCCTTCGGCTGGTTTCTGGGCGGCCCACAGACCGAGGTGCAGCGCGGCGTGGGCAGCGGCTTTTTCGTGAACGACGCGGGCGACATCCTGACCAACTACCACGTCGTCGCCGGGTCGTCGGGCCGGGCGGCAGACCGGATTCAGGTGCGGCTCTACGGTGGCTCTAAGACGGTAGACGCCGAGGTGGTCGGCCTTGCACCCATGTATGACCTCGCGCTGATTCGGGCCAAAGGACTGAGCAAGGCCGACATTCACGCCATCCCGCTGGGCGACAGCGACAAAATCAGCGTGGGCCAGAAGGCGGTGGCGATGGGGGCGCCCTTCGGTCTGGAATTCAGCGTGTCCGAGGGCATCGTGAGCGCTTCGGCCCGCCAGATTCCCATCGGCTTTTCGCAAAGTGGCGAGGGCATCACCCAGCGGGCCATTCAGACCGACGCCGCCATCAACCCCGGCAACTCGGGCGGGCCGCTGCTCGACAGCGCCGGGCAGGTCATCGGCATCAACACCCAGATCTACTCGCCCAGCGGACAGGCGGGCGCGGCCCAGAGCGCGGGCGTGGGCTTCGCCATTCCCATCAACGCGGCCAAGAACCTGCTGCCCCGCTTGCAGGCCGCGCAGGGCAAGGTGGTCAACGCCCCGCGCATCGGCGTGGTGCCGGGCATCATCGTGTTGGGGCGCAATCAGGCGATGGCGGTGGGCCTGGGCATGCTCGACCCGCGTGGCAAGGCCGCCGAGGGCCTGCCCGACACCGGGCTGCTGATTGGGGAGGTGGCTCCCAACTCGCCTGCCGCCCGCGCCGGACTTCAGGGCGGCACGCGCACCGAGGAGTTCCGGGACGGCAAAATCACCCTGGGCGGCGACGTGATTGTCGAGGCCGCCGGACAACCCATAGACGCGCTGGAAGACCTCCAGGCCGTCATTCTGGACAGAAAGGTGGGCGACCAGATTGAACTGAAGGTCGTGCGGCAAAAGCAGGAGCGCCGCGTCACGCTGACGCTGGACGAAAGCGCTTTTCAGTGAGGCCGACCCTGGCAGACCCCGCTACCCACGTCTGGGCGCAGCTTCGGCCTGCTGACCGCGAGTGGCTGTGGCAGTTGGCACAGGCGGCGGGGTCATCGCGCCTCGCGCTGGTGGGCGGCGCGGTGCGGGACGCGCTGCTGGGGCGCACGCCTTCCGACCTCGACATCGTGGTGGAGGACGCGGCGGGGGGCGCGGTGGAGCGGCTGGCCCAGGCGGGTGGGGGGCCGTTCGTCTTTCACCCGGCTTTTCAAAATGCCACGCTGACCCTGCCGGATGGAGGCAGTGCCGACCTCGTTCGCGCCCGCCGGGAGACTTACCCGCAACCGGGCCGCAACCCGGTGCCCTCGCCCGGCACGCTGGAAGACGACCTGTGCCGCCGGGATTTCGCGGTCAACGCGCTGGCGCTGGTGCTGCGCCCCGACGCCGCGCCCGAAGTGCTGGACGTGGTGGGCGGGCTGAGCGACCTCGAACGTGCCGAACTGCGCCCGTTGCATTCGCAGTCCTTCCACGAGGACGCCAGCCGTCTGGTACGCGGCGCACGGCTGGCGGCCCGGCTGGGCCTGCACGCCACGCCGGAGCTGCTGGCCCAGGTGCCCGCTGCTCTGGCGCAAGCCCACGCCACGCCGCGCCTGTGGGCCGAAGCCAAGTTGCTGCTGGCTGAACCCCGCCCCGGTGCGGCTGCCGCGCAACTCCACGATTGGGGCGCAGGCGAATTGCTGCCAGGGCTGCCGCTGCTGCGCCAACTCGACGCCCTTCAGGACGGGGGGGAAGCCGTCACGCCTGCGGTCTACAGCGCCGCCCTGCT
>NZ_JAUNHK010000055.1:0-15135 GCF_030523985.1 Deinococcus sp. | reverse complement strand
CCCTTCAGGACGGGGGGGAAGCCGTCACGCCTGCGGTCTACAGCGCCGCCCTGCTCAGTGCCGTTCCCGACCCCGACGCCTGGGCCGAGCGCCTGGGCCTGGGGCGGGGGCCACTGGGGCTGCTGGAACGCGCCCTGTCCGACACTTTTTACCCGGCCCAGACACCCGAACGCCTGTTGCGAGGTCTGCTGCGCCCAGACAGCTACCCCCCGCTGACAGGCCGCGACGTGCTGGCGCTGGGCGGGCCACCCGGCCCCGGCGTCGGGCAGGCGCTGGCGCATCTGGCGAATTTGCGCCGCACGGGACAGGTGCGCTCGGCTGACGAGGAACGCGAGGCGCTGCGGGCTTATCTGCAAGAAACTCAGAACCGGGGCTGACGCTCCTCATGGCCCTCGCCCATAGAATGACCTTCTATGCGCCTGATTTCCCTGCTGCAAGAAAATCCTCTGGCCTTCGCCATCATCGCGGGGGCGCTGGTGCTGTCGCTGACGGTGCATGAGTTCGCCCATGCCTACACCGCCGACCGACTGGGCGACCCCACGCCCCGGCGCTTCGGGCGCGTGACCCTCAATCCGCTCAAGCACCTCGACCCGTTCGGCACGCTGCTGCTGCTCTTCGCGGGCTTCGGCTTTGCCCGCCCCGTGCCGATCAACCCCAACAACCTGGGCCGCTGGGGAACGCTGTGGGCCACCGCCGCCGGGCCACTGAGCAACCTGCTGATCGCCCTCCTCTGCGCCGGACTCCTGGCCCTCCTCCCCATGTCGCAGATGGGCGCGGTCATCCTGATTACCGTTCTGAGCATCAACGTGGTGCTGGCCGTCTTTAACCTGCTGCCTATCCCGCTGCTCGACGGCAGCCGCATTCTGGGCGCACTCATTCCTTCGATGGGCCGCAGCTTGGCGCAGTTCGAGGCGCAGCCTTTTTCCTTCGTCATCGTGATGGTGTTCATTTACCTGATGGGCGCTCCCATCGGCAACCTCATCGGCCGCGTGCAGCAGTGGGTGCTGGACCTGGTCGTGTAATGGAGCCTTGGGGCGGATGTCGTGTGCCGCCCGACAGGCACGCTGACAGCAACTGCCGCCCCACACGGGTGTTTATGCGGCCCACCTTGAGGGCACAGAGAAAGCGGTTGAGCGGCGAGGGTCAGACCTCGCCCTTTCTCTAGGCTGGCCCAGACCGTGCGGCTTACGCACGCCACTCCTGTCCACCCGACTTCTCTTTCTTTTCCCGCTTGAGGCGCTATCCTCTCCCCCGTCGCGCCCCCAAGCGCGGTCATCCAGACTCGCTGAAGGGTTTTCCTGCCCGCACGCACGGCGAGAGCAACCAGCCATCATCACGGCACGGTGCTTTCAGGAAGGTTTGTTTGGAATTGCCGACGATGGCACGAATAAACCGATGCCCGCAGGAGGTGCATTTCAGCTATGAGCCATCAGCTATGGGCCACAGGCGACCCGGCCAGCGCCAACGCTTCGGCCACGACCAAAACGACAGGGCAGATCACCGTATATGCGCTGGGCAGCGTGCCCACCGAAAAAATCCGCTTTGTGACCATCCTGGCCGACTACGAGGGCGGCTGGCTCCATCTGCGTCAGTGTGGGCGCACGGGCTGGGAATGGCCCGGCGGCAAGGTGGAAGCGGGCGAATCACTCCTACAGGCCGCCGAGCGCGAACTGCGTGAGGAAACCGGGGCCACTCGCTTTACGCTGCGCCAGACGCATGAATACGGCTTTGGCGGCAGCTTCGGCGCACAATTTCGCGCCAGCATTGCCGAACTGGGCGCGGAGCGCGAGGCGAAAATGGAAGCCTTGCAAGTGTTCCCTGCGCTGCCCGACGAACTGACCTACCCCCACATTTACCCCGCCCTTTTTGCCGCCTGCAAGGAACTGTAACCATGACCTCGCCTATTTATGCCGAAGCCCAGCGCCGCATCCTCATTCTGGACGGCGCATGGGGCACCCAACTGCAAAACGCAAATCTCACCGAGGCCGATTTCCGCTGGCCCGAAGCCGACCCGCTGCGGATGTACCGGGGCAACTTCGACCTGCTGCAACTGACCAAGCCGGACGTGATTCGCGCCGTCCACCGCGCCTATTTCGAGGCGGGGGCGGACATTGCCAGCACCAACACGTTTAACAGCACCACCATTTCGCAGGCGGATTACGGCACGGAAGCTCTGGCCTACGCCATGAACCGCGAAGGCGCACGGCTGGCCCGCGAAGTGGCCGACGAATTTGAAGCGCAGGACGGCAAAAAACGCTGGGTGGCGGGCAGCGTGGGGCCGACCAACCGCACCGCGACCCTTTCGCCCGACGTGGAGCGCCCCGAGTTCCGCAACGTGACCTACGACGACCTCGTGACCGCGTACAGCGAAGCCATCACGGGCCTGATGGACGGCGGCGCAGACCTACTGCTGATCGAAACGGTGTTCGACACGCTGAACGCCAAAGCCGCGATGTTCGCCGCGCAGGAAGTCTTTGCCCAGCAGGGACGCGAGTTGCCCATCATGCTGTCTGGGACGATTACCGACGCTTCGGGCCGCACGCTGAGCGGGCAAACGCCGGAAGCCTTCGCGGTAAGCACCGAGCACGCCAGCCTCTTCAGCCTCGGCCTGAATTGTGCGCTGGGCGCGGATCTGCTGCGGCCTCACCTGCGGGCGATTGCCGCGAACACGGAGGCGCTGGTTTCGGTGCACCCCAACGCGGGTCTGCCCAACGCCTTTGGCGAGTACGACGAAACGCCCGAACACACGGCGGCGGTGCTGGCCGACTTTGCCCGCGAGGGACTGGTCAATATTGTGGGCGGCTGCTGTGGCACGACGCCGGAGCACATCCGAGCGATTGCCGAAGCGGTCAGGAACATCCCCCCGCGCACCGCGCCCACATTGCCGCCTTACTTGCGCCTCAGCGGCCTCGAAGCCTTCACCCTCACCCCCGAAACCAACTTCGTGAACGTGGGCGAGCGCACCAACGTGACGGGCAGCCCCAAATTCAGCAAGGCGATTCTGGCGGGCGATTTTGACTCGGGCCTCAAAATTGCGCGCCAGCAGGTCAATAACGGCGCGCAGGTCGTGGACATCAACTTCGACGAGGGGATGCTGGACGGCGAGGCCGCGATGGTCAAGTTCCTGAACCTGCTGGCGGGCGAACCCGATATTTCCCGCGTGCCGCTGATGCTGGATTCCAGCAAGTGGGAGATTCTGGAAGCGGGCCTGAAGCGCGTGCAGGGCAAGGCGATTGTCAACTCCATTTCGCTGAAGGACGGCGAAGCGAAGTTTCTGGAGCGGGCGCGACTGCTGCGGCGCTACGGGGCGGCGGCGGTGGTCATGGCCTTCGACGAGCAGGGGCAGGCCGACAATCTGGAACGCCGCAAGGAAATCACGTCCCGCGCCTACAAACTGCTGACTCAGCAGGCCGATTTTCCGCCGCAGGACATCATTTTTGACCCCAACGTGCTGACGGTGGCAACGGGCATCGAGGAGCACGACCGCTACGCGCTGGACTTCATCGAGGCGACGCGCTGGATTAAGCAAAATCTGCCGGGAGCGCTGGTGTCGGGCGGGATTTCCAACGTGTCGTTCAGCTTCCGGGGCAACAACCATGTGCGCGAGGCGATGCACGCGGTGTTTCTGTACCACGCGATTCGGGCCGGGCTGGACATGGGCATCGTGAATGCGGGCATGCTCGCCGTGTACGACGACATCG
Organism: Deinococcus sp.; assembly: GCF_030523985.1. Classification (GTDB taxonomy): domain Bacteria; phylum Deinococcota; class Deinococci; order Deinococcales; family Deinococcaceae; genus Deinococcus. The sequence goes on along the minus strand of NZ_JAUNHK010000055.1, from coordinate 11,434 downwards.
AACCGGAACTCCGCGAAGCCGTTGAGGACGTGATTCTGGCCCGCCGTGAGGACGCCACCGAGCGCCTGCTGACGCTTTCGGAGCGGTACAAGGACGTGAAGCGCGAGGTGGCGACCCAGAACGCCTGGCGCGAGTTGCCCGTGCGGGAGCGCCTGACGCACTCTTTGGTGCAGGGCATTTCGGACTTTGTGGACGCCGACGCCGAGGAAGCCTACCGCGAACTGGGCAGCCCCCTAAAGGTCATTGAAGGGCCGCTGATGGACGGCATGAACGTGGTGGGCGACCTGTTCGGCGCGGGCAAAATGTTCCTGCCGCAAGTGGTGAAATCCGCCCGCGTGATGAAAAAGGCGGTGGCCTACCTCACGCCGTACTTGGAAGCGGAAAAGTCCGAGAGCAGCACGAAGGGCAAGGTCTTGCTGGCAACGGTGAAAGGCGACGTACACGACATCGGTAAGAACATCGTGGGCGTGGTGCTGGCCTGCAACGGCTATCAGGTCACTGACCTGGGCGTGATGGTGCAGACCAAAAAAATCTTGGACGAGGCCGAAAAGCTCGGCGCAGACGTGATTGGCCTGAGTGGTCTGATTACCCCCAGTCTGGACGAGATGGTCAACGTGGCCCGCGAAATGACCCGCCGGGGCGTGAAAACCCCCTTGCTTATCGGCGGCGCGACGACCAGCCGGGCGCATACTGCCGTCAAGATTGACCCCGCCTACGACGGCACGGTGGTACACGTGCTGGACGCCTCCCGCGCCGTGACGGTGGTGAACGACCTCCTGACCGACGAAGCGACCTACGCCGAGCGCACCCGTGGCGAGTACGACGCCCTGCGCGAGCGGCACGGGGAGCGGCAGGTGCGGCTGATTTCGATTGAGGAAGCGCGGGCGAGGGGGAAAAGTGTTGATGGTCAATGGTTGATGGTTGATGGAGAAAAGCAAAAACCATCAACTATCAACCATCTACCATCACCGCCGAAGGCTTTAGGCCGCCAAATCATCCATCAGTCGATTGCCGATCTGCTCCCCTACATCGACTGGACGCCCTTTTTTATTGCCTGGGAGATGAAGGGCATCTACCCCAACATCCTGACCGACCCCCTGCGCGGCGAGGAGGCCCGAAAGCTGTTCGACGATGCTCAGGCCATGCTCAGGCGCGTGATGGCTGACGGCAGCCTGCAAGCGCGGGGCGTGATTGGGTTGTGGCCTGCCCAGCGGCGGGGGGATGACATTGTGGTTGAGAGTCAATGGTTGATGGTTGATGGAGAAAAGCAACGACCATCTACTATCAACCATCAACCATCAACACTTCACACCCTTCGCCAGCAGCGCGACCAGCACACCCCCAACCTCGCGCTGGCCGACTACATCGCCCCCAGCGGCGACCATATTGGCGCGTTTGCGGTCGGTATTTTCGGCGCGGAGGAACTGGCCCGCGAGTTCGAGGCGCAGCATGACGACTACAACGCCATTCTGGTCAAGGCGGTGGCCGACCGCCTGGCCGAAGCCTTTGCCGAAAAGCTGCACCGCGACGTGCGGGTGGAGCACTGGGGCTACGCGCCCGACGAGGCGCTGGACAACACCGACCTGATTAAAGAGCGGTATCAGGGCATCCGCCCCGCGCCCGGCTACCCCGCCCAGCCCGACCACACCGAGAAGCGCACCATTTTTGGGCTGCTGGGCGCCGAGGAAATCGGCCTGAGCCTCACCGAGAGCTGCGCCATGTATCCCGCCGCCGCCGTGTCCGGCCTGTATTTTGCCCACCCGGAAGCCCGTTACTTCGCTGTGGGCCGCATCGGGCGCGATCAGGTAGAAGACTACGCGAGGCGCAAAGGCTGGACGCTGGAGGAAGCGGAGCGGTGGCTGGGGCCGATGCTCGCTTACGCGAGGGTTGATGGTCAAAGGTTGATGGTTGATGGAGAAAATCAAAAACCATCAACTCTCAACCATCAACCATCAACAGGCGGTACGCCATGACCCGCATCTCCCTCGAACTCATCCCCCGCACCCGCTCGGGTCTGCGGGCGGAACTCGCGGAGGTTCAGGAGCGCTTCCCGAGCGTGGACACAGTGAATATCCCCGACCTGATGCGGTTTTCCACGCGCTCGTGGGAGGGGTGTGCATTTGCGCGGCCTCAGTTCCGGGCCATTCCGCACATCCGGGCCATTGACCTGAACCCGCGTGAGCCGCTGCCAATGGCGGGGGCGCTGGTGGAACATGGGATAGACGAAGTGCTGATCGTCACCGGAGACGCGCCCAGCGACATGAGCCACCGGGTCTACAACGTGGACGCCGAGCAGGCCATTCGCCGCTTTGCCCGCGAGCTGCCGCACATCCGGGTATACGCGGGCCTCGACCCCTACCGCCAGAGCTTCGCCCGCGAGCGCGACTACATGGAACGCAAGCTGGAGGCGGGCGCCGTGGGCTTTTTTACCCAGCCCTTTTTCGACATGCGCCTGATGGAAGCCTACGCCGACCTCGTGCCGGACGGCGCGGAGATGTGGTGGGGCGTGACCAACGTGACCACCGAGGGCAGCATGACCTACTGGGCCAGCCGCAACGCCGCCGTGTACCCCAAGCACTTCGACCTCTCGCTGGAGTGGAACCGCCGCCTGGCACGGGACGCGCTGCAATTTGCGCGCGAGCGGGGCCAGCACGTGTATTTCCAGCCCATCCGGACGGACGTTCAGGAGTACCTGGGCGGGATTCTGTAGAGCGGATAGCAGATGGCGAATGGCAGATAGCCCGCACTGAGCCATCTGCCATTTGCTATCCGCTCTCCGCGTATTAGCCGTTGTCCACGACCACCGTAAACGTCTTGCTGGCTTTGCCGTTCGCGGGCACGTCCACCTTCAGGGTCGCGGTGCCCTGGTTTTGTACGGGCGCAGCGCTGTCAATCGTCACGCGGCGGCCTCCCACGCGCTCGGTCACTTCGGCGCGGACAGTGCGGCTCTTGCTGCTCTCGAAGGTGTAGGTGACTTTGTAGGTCGTCTTGGTCACGTTGCCCTTGGCGTCCTTGACCTGACCCACGGTCTGCACGGTGCGGGTGTAGGCCACGTCGGGGTCTTCGCCCAGCGTGAATTCCACCTCGCCGCCCTTGCGGGTTTCGCTGATGAACGCCATGCCCACGATGCGCCCGTCCTCGCGCACGGTGACGGGGCCAGCGGGCAGGCGGTCGTCGGCGGTAAAACGGTAGAAGCGGCTCAGCGTGCCCTCGCGCTTGTCGGTGCCGAAGTAGGTGTTCAGGCCCGCGTAGCGCTCGAATTTGGTCAGCTTGGGCGTCAGGAAAGGCAGCGTGACCACGCTGTTGGCGGGCAGGGTAAACGCGGTGGACAGCGTGTACTTGTACAGCCCGCGCATCTCGCCTCCGCTCTGGATTTTGGGGGCCGCGTAGCCTGCCGTCGCCTGGGTGGTGACGCCCTCGCGCATCAGCATCGGCGCGGGGGGCATCATGTCGCCCTGCACGTTCACGTCGCCCGCGTACAGTTCGGTGTTTTTGACCTCGTAGGGCAGGTCGGTGGCGTTGCGAATGTCCGCCAGAGCGCTGAGTTGGGCGCCCGCGTCACTCGCCTTGAGGGTGTAGCGCGGCTGCCAGGACACGCTGCGGGTCAGGTAGCTCAGCGTGCCACTGCCCGCATTTTTCAGGCTGTAGGTCAGCGTCTGCGAAGGGCTGAGCGGGTTGGCGGGGGGCAGCACGTCGAACTGCAAATCTTCGTAGCGGGCAGTGAAATACTTGCCGCTCGCGTCCTTGACGAGCAAATCCTTGGCCCGCACCAGCGTCACGGGTTCAGTCTTGCCGCCTTCACGCTCCAGATACACGGTTTTGCCTTCCAGACCGCTCAGCCAGTTGGCTTCCAGCTTCTGCACGGCGCTGTCGAAGGCCAGCCCTTCCAGGTCGAGGCTGCCGCCGATCACGCCGTTCCAGGCTTCCTGCGGCAGCGCCACCGTCAGCGTTTTGCCCGCAGCGCTGACCGGTTCGCGCACTTCGGTGAAGCTGGGATAGATACGGATGTCGGTTGCGGCTGCCTTATCCATTGCGCCTCCGAGGGTCAGGGCCAGAGCCAGGGTCAAAAGTCGTTTCATGGCCTGCATTGTGCGCCTCACACGTTTGGAAGGTGTGAGACACAGCGTCAGAAAGGCGACAGCTTGGAGATGGTGAGATGATGGAAAGGCCAAATGGAAAAACCCCCGCAACGAGGGCGGGGGCAACTGCTGGTGCTTCGGCTTACTGCTTGGCGGCTTCGATCAGCGCGGGGACAATCTGACCCACGTCGCCCACGATGCCGTAGTCCGCGACCTTGAAGATGGGAGCTTCGGGGTCCTTGTTGATGGCGATGATGTTCTTGGACTTGCCCATGCCCGAGAGGTGCTGCACCGCGCCGCTCACGCCCAGCGCGATGTAGGCCTTGGGCTGCACAGTCTTGCCAGTCTGCCCGACCTGCTCGGCGTAGGGACGCCAGCCCGCGTCCACCACAGCGCGGGTCGCGCCCACGCCTGCGCCAATCTGGTCGGCGAGACCCTCGACCAGCGTGGCGAAGTTCTCGGGGCTGCCCACGCCGCGTCCGCCAGTGACGATCACGTCGGCCTCGGTCAGGGCCACGCGACTGCTCTTTTCCACGCTCTTGCCCGTGACCTGCACGCGGGGGGCAGGCAGTTCCAGTTCCACGTCGTACTGCTCGCCTGCCGTGCCGGTCGGCTGGGCGGGGTTGAAGGAACCGGGCTTGACGGTCACGACGACCACGCTGCCTTCGCCTTCCACCGTTTCAGTCACGCGGGCGAGGTAGGTGTAGCGCTGGGCCTGCACCGCGTTTCCGTTGCTGCTGAGCTTGATGGCGTCTTCGAGGTAGGGAGCGTCCAGCTTGACGGCCACGCGGGGAGCGTACTCGCGCCCGCTGCGGCTACCGCCGATGACGACCAGGCTGGCCTCGCCTTCCTGGGCAATCTGGGTGACGGCGGCGGCCCACACTTCGGCGTTGTACTGGGCCAGGCCCGCCGCATCGCCGACCAGCACCTGATCGGCATACTGAGCGGCTTCGTTGGCGACTTCGGCCACGCCCTGACCCAGCACCAGCAGGGTCACGGGGCCTTCTTTGCCGCTCTCGCGGGCGGCACTGACCATCTCTAAGGTGGACTTGGCGAGCTTGGCGCCGTTGTGTTCGGCAACAATCAGAATCATGGGGAACCTCCGGTTCCGTCTAAACGTCAAAGGTCTAAACGTCTAAAAGGCTAAATGCTCCTGGCTTCCGGCCCTCTGCCATCCGCCATCTGCTCTCTGCACCGTCAGGCGATGACTTTGGCTTCGTTGCGCAGCAGGTTCAGGAGTTCGGCGGCAGCGGCCTGGGGGTCTTTGCCGTCAATCATCTTGTTCAAGCGGGCGCGGGTCTGGATTTCGGCGTTCACGGTGCGGACGCTGGCCTGCACACCGTACTGGTCGAGGCTGTCCTTACGCAGTTCCTTCTTCTTGGCCTTCATGATGTTGGGCAAGGTGGGGTAGCGCGGCTCGTTCAGGCCCTGCTGGGTGGTCACCACGGCGGGCAGCGGAGCGCTGAAGCTCTCGTTGCCTTCGTCCACGTCGTGGCGTCCGGTCAGGGTGTCGCCCTCGACCTTCAGCTCGTTCGTCCAGGTCAGCTGGGGCCAGCCCAGGCGCTCGGCGGTGGCCGCACCCAGGGCCTGCGAGTCCCAGTCGGCTTCCTGCCCACCAACCAGAATCAGGCCCGCGCCCTCGGCCTGGGCGACCTGGGCAACCACTTTGCTCAGGCTCACGGCGTCGATCTTCTCGTCGGTTTCGACGTGAATGGCGCGGTCTACACCCATCGCCAGAGCAGTACGCAGGGCGTCTTCGTTGCGCTGGGGGCCAACCGCCAGGGCCACGATTTCCTCGACGGGGGCGCCGCCTTCGCGCAGGCGCAGGGCTTCTTCCACGCCGTACTCGTCCATGCCGTCGACCACCAGGGTCGCGCCGTCGAGGTCTACGCCCGTGCCAGAGACTTTCACGCGGGCTTCGGCGTCAGGAACCTGCCGTACCAGAGTCAGAATTTTCATGCTTTAACCTCCGTGTGAATCTTGCCCGAACGGGTCAGGCTCATCCGTACTTCCGGCTCCTATTCTGCCTGCTCCGGAGACCGATTTCTGGAAGATGTTTGAGAGAGTCCAGTACTGCTCAAGTTTATACTCGGTAAAAGTTAGCGTCCCGGCCCTTCATTTTCTACTGCCTCTTCGCTCAAGTTTCACCCGCCAAGCGTAACCTGACGCGTACCTGTCCCCTGCTTGAAGAGAAACATAAGCTTCCCGTGGGTGACACTCATAGACTGAGCCGAAGCTGAAGGCATGAAGAAGTTTCTTGCAGTCGTGACCACCACCCTCCTGGCCAGTGCGTCGGCCCAGACCGTCGTGGTGCAGCCTTCCAGCAGCCTGGGCCTGAACGGTCTGGAATTCGGCGTGTTGGGCGGCTATGCGGGCGGCCTGAACGGTGAAGTGTTCGTTCACGCGCCCAACGTGGCCGGGCCGGTGGGGGTCAAGGCCAGCGCCGCCTACACCAGCGCCAGCGACGCCATCCGCGACAACGTGGACATCACGGGCAACAACTCGGGCCTGAACCTGGGGACCTTCGGCAGCTACAAGGAAAAGGGACTGGCGACCGAGAGTGGTAGCCACACCACCTATGCGCTGGACGCCACCTATAACCTGGGCCGCGTTTCGGCAGGCACCGACCTGACCCTGTACGCGGGCGGACGCTACGGCAACTTCAGCGCCACCGAAACCTACGCGAATGAAGCGGCCCTGACCCAGACCACCCGCACCAGCGCCTTCGGTGTGGGCGCGGGGGCCATGCTCGGCTACCGCCTGAGCGACCGCGCCAGCCTGGTGGGCGACCTGGGGATTGACCAGTACTTCAATGGCACCATCACCAACGGCACCGATAACGGCACCTACAACCCCAATGAAGCTGGCTACAACGACATCCGCGCCCGCTTCGCCTTCCCCGGCACGGTCTTCAAGGCCAAGGTCGGCATGAAGTTCAACTTCTAAAGCATTTTGCATAAAGAGGTCATGCCCCTTGTGCCCTCTTTATGCCGAGTGGAACGAGTAAAAACCAATGAGCAGCAGGCAGACTGGAGGCGTTTGGAGTTCTTTTCTCCGAACGCCGTAATTCTGCAGGCTGCTCTAAACGTCTCTGTCTGACGATCTCCCCGGCTCCGGCTGGGGAGTTTTCTTTTTGGTCAGTTCCTGCAATTGCCCAAACGCCGCCACCGTGCGCGGAAAGCCGAGGTAAGGGATGCACAGCAGCAGCGCCTCGCGGACTTCCTGCTCGGTGGCCCCGGCCCGCATGGCCCCGCGCAGGTGGGTCTGGAGTTCGCCAGGGCTGCCCAGAGACACCAGCAGAACGCAGGCGAGCAGTTCCTTGGTTTTGAGGTCGAGGCCGGGCCGCTCGTACACCGTGTCATAGGCGAAGTCGCGGATGTAGGCCATCAGGTCGGCGTCAAGGTTGGAGAGCCGCTCCAGAATGCGGTCTTCCTGTGCGCCGAAGATGGCTTGCCGGGCAGTGGTGGGCGTGTCGTCAGACATGGCGACAGCATGGCAGGTGAAGCGCCGGAGAGGGCGGGATTAAGCCTGCACTCCAGCCCGTGTCCCGCTCTACCTCTCCTGTCGGGGAGGCCGCAGCGCCGGAATTCTTAGGCCGCCGCGCCCGTCCCAACCCTTGAACGCGTAGAAGCGGCCCGGCTCGCCCGTGTTGAGGTAATCGGCCAGCGGTTCGCGCATGGGCGGCGAGTCGAGCTTGTCGAGTGCTTCCTCGACGCTGCAAAACCGCGCTTCCACGATGAAGCCGTCGGGGTCGGCAGGATTGAGCAGCCCTTCCCAGGTCGCCTCGAACGCCACCGCGATGGCGCGTTCGCCCCGGCGCTCGTCCTCGATGTGGACGGTGTAGGCCATGTGTTTGATGCCGGTCAGTTTGAGGCCGGTTTCCTCGTAGATCTCGCGGTAGAGGGCTTCGGGCAAGGTTTCGCCGTGCTCGACGACCCCGCCGGGAAGGGTGTGGCGCACCCGACCATGCCCCTGCCAGTCGTTGCCCACGAGCAGCACCCGTCCGAACCTGTCGCGCAAGATGCCTGCCGCTACCAGCAGGTCACGCCGCCCCATGACCTTTCACCTCTTCCCGCTCCTCGCCCTGCATGTCGAGGAGCTGCTGTTCCTTCTGGCTGCGGGCGAGCGCCGCCACCACCGGGGTCAGCGCCCCGGCCATCACCGAGTCGAGGGGATGGTTCTTGTCGTCGCCTTCCAGTCGGTGGTCGGTCACGCGGTTTTGCGGATAGTTGTAGGTACGGATCTTCTCCGAGCGGTCGCCACTGCCCACCTGCGAGGCACGGTCCTGGCGTTCCTGCGCTTCGCGGGCGGCCCGCTCACGCTCGGCCAGGCGTGCGGTTAGGACTTGCAGCGCCTTCTCGCGGTTCTTGATCTGCGAGCGCCCGTCCTGGCAAATCACCATGATTTCGTCGGGTGTCCCGGCGCGGTAGACGGCCCGCACCGCCGAGTCGGTGGTGTTGACGCCCTGTCCACCCGCGCCCTGCGAGCGGAACACGTCGATGCGGACTTCGGACAGGTCGAGGTTGACCTCGCCGGGTTCGGCTTCGGGCAACACGGCGACGGTGGCGGTAGACGTGTGAATGCGGCCCTGCGACTCGGTGGCGGGCACGCGCTGCACGCGGTGAACCCCCCTTTCCCACTTGAAGGCGCGAAAGGCAGAGTCGCCCGTCACCTCGGCCACGACCTTGCTGGCCCCGCCCAGGTCACTCTCGGAAGCGTCCAGCACGTTGATACTGAGGTGATGGGCCGCCGCGTACCGTTCGTACATTCGCAGCAGGTCCATCACGAAAAGGCCCGCTTCGGCCCCGCCCGCTCCGGCCCGCAATTCCAGAATCACGTCTTTGGCGTCGTCGGGGTCGGTCGGGAGCAGCAGCACTTCGAGTTCGCTCTCGATTTCGGCCAGCCGCGCCTGGAGCGCCTCGGCCTCGGCCTGCGCCATCTCGCGCATGTCGGGGTCTTGCAGTAGTTCGCGTGCGCCGTTCAGGTCGCTCTGCGCTTGCGTTCTCTCCTTGACCAGGGCCGCGAGGGGCATCAGTTCGCGGTGGCGGCGGGTCAGGCGGGCGTACTCGCGGGGGTCGGCCAGGGCAGCCGGGTCACCCAGGCGGCGCTCGACCAGACCGAACTCGGAGACCAGTTCGTCGAGGCGCGCACTCATGTTCGGCACTCGGCCCGCCGGAAATCCCCGGTCAGGCGGCAGGAAAAAGGGGTGGACACAAAGGACATGCCGGGTAGTCTAGCGCTCCGCTCTCACCCTTCTGGACTTGGTCTCTAAAGAACTCCATAGAAAAAGTGGCCTCTGCTGCGGCACAGAGGCAAGGGGCCACCCACTGCGGGCACCGTGCGCTTGCGGGTGTCCCCGGCGCTGTTTCCTATCAGGTGACGCTTGTACCTTGCCTTGGAAGCGCTTCACAGCGCAAGCTTCAGTTGTCTAAATCTATTTGTTGAGTTTGCTTGTTCCTGGAGGCTTGCTATGACCACCGCACAAAACGACGCCCAAGTTGTCGCCGACTTGGGCCTGAACCCTGGTACCCTGCACGTCAACCCTGGCGTGGACGACCTGTATGCCCATGCCATTCGCCTGGGCGAAGGCGTCAAGGCGGCCACCGGCCCACTGACTGTCCGCACCAACAAGACGGGCCGCAGCCCCAAGGACCGTTTCATCGTCGAGGACGACAAGACCAAGGACACCGTGTGGTGGGAAGGCTTCAACCAGCCCATCAGCGGCGAAGTGTTCGACCGCCTGCTGGACAAGATGGTGGCGTACGCCGAAGGGCGTGAACTGTTCGTGCAGCAGGTCTTCGCGGGCACCGACAAGGAACACCGCATCCCGGTACGCATGATTACCGAAATGGCGTACCACTCGCTGTTTATTCACAACATGTTCGTGCGGCCCACCGAAGACGAGTTGAAGAACTTCCAGGCCGAGTGGACGGTGCTCAACATCCCCAGCTTCAAGGCCGACCCCGCTGTGGACGGCACCCGCAGCGACACCTTCATTCTGGTCAACTTCGGCAAGAAGATGATCATCGCGGGCGGCACCCAGTACGCGGGCGAGAACAAGAAGGGCATCTTCGGCGTGCTGAACTACCTGCTTCCCGAAAAGGGCGTCATGCCCATGCACTGCTCGGCCAATGTGGGCGAGGATGGCGACGTGGCGCTGTTCTTCGGGCTGTCGGGCACCGGCAAGACGACGCTGAGCGCCGACCCCAAGCGCAAGCTGATCGGTGACGACGAGCACGGCTGGACCGACACGGGCGTCTTCAACTTCGAGGGCGGCTGCTACGCCAAAGTCATCAACCTGAATCCCGAAGCCGAACCCGCCATCTACCAGACCACCCGCAACTACGGCACGGTGCTGGAAAACGTGGTGCTCGACAGTGAAGGCAACCCCGACCTGAATGACGGCAGCCTCACCGAAAACACCCGCAGCGCCTACCCCATCGACCAGATTCCCAACATCCAGCCCGGTTCCATCGGTGGCATTCCCAAGAACGTGGTGTTCCTGACCGCCGACGCCTTCGGGGTGCTGCCGCCCATCAGCCGCCTGACCCCCGAGCAGATGATGTACCAGTTCATCAGCGGCTTTACCGCCAAGATTCCCGGCACCGAGCAGGGGGTGACCGAGCCGACTCCCACCTTCAGCACCTGCTTCGGTGCGCCCTTCATGCCCCGTCACCCCGGCGAGTACGCCAAGTTGCTGGCTCAAAAGGTCGAGGACAGCGGCGCGACGGTATGGCTGGTCAACACTGGCTGGACGGGCGGCAAGTACGGCGAAGGCCACCGCATGAGCATCAAGCACACCCGCGCCCTGCTCGACGCGGCCCTGAGCGGTCAGCTCGACAACGCCGAGTTCATCAAAGACCCCTTCTTCGACCTCGAAATTCCACAGAACGTCGAAGGCATCCCCAACGACGTCCTCAACCCCCGTGACGCCTGGGCGGACAAGGACGCCTACGACGAAACCGCCAAGAAGCTCGCCCGCATGTTCCGCGAGAACTTTGGGCGTTTCGAGAGCGGCGTGGACGCGGCGGTGACGGCTTCCATGCCCGACCCCGACAAGCAGTAAATCGGCCCAGAAGTCGAAAGTTAGGAGGAGGTGCAGCCGCCCGTGCTGCGCCCCTTTTTCTTTTTCTTAAGTACATCGAACCTAACATTCCGCATTTTCGGAAAAGAACCGAAACTGCTTCATTCCCGGTTCGACGTACTTTTTTCGGTACTCGCTCCGCTCGGTTAATCTAAACGTACTTAGCCTTCGGGAGGGGCAGAGAATCGGGCTGACGAACGGCTGACACGGTGTCTTCATGCTGCCCGCAAGCATCAACACTGTCTGACGCAGACCAGAGGAGGCAACGATG
>NZ_JAUNHK010000188.1 GCF_030523985.1 Deinococcus sp. | reverse complement strand
ACAGTGAACACCGCTGGGTGCGGGCTTTTCGGGACGCCCTGCTGCCGTTCGGGGCAGGAGTGATGCTGGCGGGGGCGTGGGTATTGGCACAGACCAGCGTGCAAAACGTGGCGGGGGCAGGACTGGCGGCGCTGGCCTTTGCCCTGCTCTGGAAAACGAAAATCAATGCCGCCCTGGTGGTGTTGGGTGCGGCGGCGGTGGGGGCGTTGCTGGGGCTGTAGCTGCCTCAGTCAAACGAAGAACCGACGAAATAGGGAGAGTCAGGTTGTCCGGCCATGCGGCAGCCAAGCGGATTTATCCTGCGGCTATGTTTCTGTCCGGAGCCTCCTCTTGATTCCCCGCGTGCTGCTCGGCAGCGCCCCCATTCCCGGCGGAACAGGCGAACTGCAACTGTTTCGGAGAGGGCAGGATTTCGCCATTGCCGTGAGCACCATGCCCGGCGAACTGATGAACAGCCGCATGCACGCCTCCGAGGACGCGCTGGCGGCGCTGGGGTGTGCGGGATTGGCGGCGCGGCATGGAGCGCGGGTGCTGGTCGGCGGGCTGGGCATGGGCTTCACGCTCGCCGAAGCCCTGCGGCACCTGGGGCCGGATGCCCGCGTGGTGGTCGCGGAACTGGTGCCGCAGGTCGTGGAATGGAACCGCGCCGACTTGGGCGAGTGCGCGGGCTGGCCGCTGCGTGACCCCCGCGTGCAGGTCGAGGTCGCTGATGTGGGTGCGGTGATGGGCGAGAGCGGCCCCTTCGACGCCATTTTGCTCGACGTGGACAATGGGCCGGAAGGGTTGACCCGCGATGACAACGGGCGGCTCTACAGCCCCGCCGGACTGCGCCGCGCCTGGGAAGCCTTGCGGCCCGGCGGTGTGCTGGCGGTCTGGTCGGCGCACCCGGCCCCGGCCTTTACCCGCAAACTGGAAAAAGCGGGCTTTGCCGTGCGGGTCGAGCAGGTGCGCGAACGCGTCGGCAAGGGCGCGGTGCATACCGTCTGGCTGGGCCAAAAGGGGTAACCCTCGCCGTCAGAAGCCCTTGAAAAACTGCACCGTCGCCGCGTGCAGCATCTCCACCTGTTCCAGCGAGTCGTAGGTGTGGCCCGCGCCGGGAATGGCGGTGGCGTCGCAGCCGAGGGCCTGCGCGTAGGCCACGCCCCAGGCGGGCGGGCAGGTCTGGTCGGCGTCCCCGTGAAAGACGTGCGCCACGCCACCCCAGCGGGCGGCAGCGTCCAGCGGGCGGGTTCTGACCACTTCCTGCAAAAAGTCGCGGCCCAGCGGCCAGCCGTTCATGTCGGTGACCACAGGCGGTACAAACCCACCGCGCAGGTGCCGCAGCCACAATTCAGGCAGAGCGGGCGACCACAGCGCCAGACGGTGCGGCCTGACCCGCCCAAGCGCCAGACAACTCACCAGCGCCCCCATGCTGAAGCCGAGCAGCATCAGCCGTTCGGGGTCTATATTCGGTTGCCCACGCAGGTAGTCGCAGGCGGCTTCCACGTCCTCCACCTCGCGGCTGACCGTCATTTCGGCAAAGTCGCCCTGGCTTTCGCCGCTGCCCCGGCAGTCGAAGCGCAGCGCCGCCACACCCGCCGCCGCCAGCCGCCGCGCGAGCAGCACGAAGTTGCGGTGCCCTTCCACCTTGTTGCCTGTAAAGCCATGCACCATCACCACACTGGGCCAGCCCTGAGCAGGCGCGGGGCCGTCCGGGACGTGCAGCATGCCGTACATTCGCTGACCGCCGACGCTGAACTGGGCAAACATTTCCATACCCGCAGTTTAGGACGCGCCCTTTCATCATGCGCCCCGCTGCAAATGCCCGTCAAGGACTGGTTTTTTGCGCCAATGGGCGTAAGTTGGAGGCATGTTACAGGACGTTTGGCTGGCGATAGACGAGCGCCGTTATGAGCAGGCCGAGTCGCTGCTCCGGTCCGATGCCGAAGTCTTTCCCACGCGGGCGGGGCAGATGGCGCTGGGCTACATCTACGCCCACACCGCCCGCTGCGACGAGGCCCGTCAGGTGTTCGCCAACCTGCGCGAGCAGCACCGGGGCGACGAATGGGAGCACATTGCGGTGCATCAGCAGGGGCGGGTCGAGCGGCTGGCGGGGCGCTGCGAGGATGCGCTGAAGTTCTTTACTGAGGAGCGCGACCTGATTGCCGACACGGCAGACGCCCACAAACTCGCCGTGAACGCGCTGGAAGCCGCCCAGTGCCACCTGAAGCTGGGGCAGTACGCCGAGGCCCGCGACTTCCTGACCCAAAGTGCCGAAACAGCCAAGACCAACGACGACCCCGAAACCCTGGCCCGTGCTGAACGCGTTCTGGGCGAACTCAGCGTGCGCGAAGGCCACCCCGCCGCCGCACGGGTGCATTTTGAGCGGGCCGTGGTCGCGTTTGAACAGGCCGAGGATGAATTTGGGGTGCGCGAAACGCAGGCGATGTTGGAAGGGGTTTAGCCCGTAGCATTGTCCTGGGCATTCGTCCCCTTGCCCCACGCTCCCCCACGCGGTCTACTGGGGCCATGAA
>NZ_JAUNHK010000054.1 GCF_030523985.1 Deinococcus sp. | reverse complement strand
GGGTCGGGAGCATCGGGGCGATCAACTCCCATTGGGCATCGGAGAGCATCTGGAAGCGGGACATGCCTTCCAGGGTGTCAGCTGGCCCCCTGGATCCATTCTCAGACACGCCCTAGGGCGGGAGATGGGCCGGAAGGGCCGATAGCAGTACCCCTTACCTCTTGCGGTTTGTACCGCAAGAGGTAAAGCGGTACTGGCCGCGCCTTGGTCAGGGCCGTAGGTCGGAACGAAACCCAGGGCGCTTCACTCCCGGCCCATCCGGTTGAGCATCCGCTGGTCTTTCTTGAAGACCTCCTCGATCTTGCGCTCGGTAGCCCGGTGGACCTCACGCTCAATGCCACTGGAGAGCCAAGATCGATTGGGACTAGTATGTGATGTATAGCACGTAGGATCCTGGCGTGGAGCCCAGGTCAGCCTCGGGGTCGGGGTCCAAGATGAGGGCGGGCGCACCTGAGAGAACCAGCGTCATTGTCCCAAAAACCGCAAGCAAGATCGCTAGAATCCAAAAAATTAACTTCAGGTTTACCTTGTTTTTATCCGTTGAGATCATGGCGTTTACTATGCCACACCTTAGAAGGGGCGTGCAGGCGCGCATTGCATTAAGACTAGATTACTTGAAAGCTACCGAAAGAGCTGGCCGGGGTGGCGCTCGGGAATTCTCGGCGCGGTGCTGAGTGGCGACCCTGCTCGAGCCTGCAACTGGTAAGACTAAAGCGTCTATATCCACCCAGAACGGGCCGCAGATCCAGGACGTCTCGGTGGGTCTGCCAATCTCAGCGGAGCAGTCGGTCGCAGTACTGCGCGGCGTCCTGGGCTCTTACCCGCAGACCGAACAGCTCGGCGCCGCGCTCGATGTCAACCCATCAGTGGTGAGGGTGAGCATGCAACCTTCGGCGCTCTCTTGAACGACCCGGGGCAGGCTCCGGTGGACCGTGACCCCGGACAGGCAGATCACCTCGGGGTTGGTGATGGGCACCTGTGTCAGCCCGTGTCCGGGGAGGGCGGCGGGACGGGAGGGGGTCGGCCCGCCAAAGAGCGCTTCATGCACGTCCGGCCGCGGCAGGGTGCCGAAGGAGAAGAGGTGGATCGGCTGGGCGTCGGCCATGGGGCGAGGCTATCGGGGCCACGGGCGACGAAGCCCATGAGGCTACGGAACCCCTGGTGGAGGCTGTCTAATCGGGTATACCCCTTTACACACCCCCCGCCGACACGAGAGGATCACGTCAGAGTGGGTCCATTTTGAACCCCTTGGACACAAGTGGCGGAGGGTCTTAAACGTGGTTGGACAGACTGTGGGGTATGTGCGGGTGAGCTCGGCGGAGCAGAACCTGGATCGGCAGCTCGATGCGGTGGGGGAGTGCGACCGGGTCTTCCAGGACAAGATCTCCGGCAGCCCCCGCGCCAAGCGCGCCGGGTTGGCGGAGCTGATGCGGTACGTGCGGGAGGGGGACCTGGTGAAGGTCGCCTCCATGGACCGGCTGGGCCGGGATACCCGCGACCTGTACGCGATCGTGGATGAGCTCACGGACAAGGGGTGCGCGGTGCAGTTCGTGTCCGAGCGGATCAGCGTGGACAAGTCCGGCACCTCCCCGGTGGACGGGCTCATGCTGGGCATCTTGGCCGCGTTCGCTGAGTTCGAGCGTCGAAGGATCAAGGAGCGCCAGGCTGAGGGCATCGCCCTGGCCAAGGCCCGCGGCAAGTACGTGCAGGCCCCGAAGCTCTCGGACACCGACGTGGAGCAGGCGCGCGTGATGATCTCCATGGGGATCCCGAAGGCGGAGGTGGCGCGCACGTTCGGGGTCAGCCGGCAGACGCTGTACACCTCGATTGCCCGTCGGGCATCAACCCACCAGTAGGGCGGCCTCGCTATGGATCTCGTACCACTACGAGTCGTCCGAAGCCCTGCCTGCCCAGCTGATCGCCTGGAGGGTGAGGGCGTGTTGCTTCCTTCCAGGTGCTGCTGTCGATGGCCCTTCCGTCTCCGCTCTGGTGGAGTGCGCGGGCTCCAGTGAAAGGGTCAGGCGCTCTCGGCGAGTGGCATGACAGGGCCTCAAGGCTAGGGCTCACCGATCATGTATGAATACGTCCGTCTCCGGTACTCTTCTTGCATGACGCTTCTGACGGTGGGGGAGGCCGCCGAGCGCCTCGGGGTCTCTGACCGGCATGTGCGGCGCCTCGCCGAGGAGGGCGATATGCCGGCCCGCCGGCTTGGGGAATCCTGGTTCATCGATGAGCGCGCCCTGACCCGTCGTGTCCGCAGGGCACCGGGCGCAGGCCGCACCTGGGCTCCGGGGACCGCCTGGGCCGCCGTCGACCTCCTCACCGGAGGAAACGGACGGGCCTTCCTCGACCAGCCGCGGATCTCCCGTCTGCGCTCCCGTCTGCGAACGCTCACCGCCCCCGAGATGCACCGACTGGCTGAGAACAGGGCCCAGCCCCACCGGATCCATGCCTCGCCTCGAGCCCGAGCCAAGCTTGCAGACGTTCTCGTGCCCTCGGGGGTGTCCGCCCTGGATCAGTCGGATCTTGCCCGCCGCATCGGGCTCGCCGCTGTCGAAGGGAGCCAGCGGGTGGAGGGCTACCTGCTCGGCGACTTCGAGGCTCTCCAGTCCCGGCTTCGACTCGACCCCTCAGCGGAGGGGGAAGTGGTGATCCGCCACGTGCCCGTCCACGTGGATCCCTCCGCGCTGCTGGGCACGGAGACGGTCGTGGCGCTGGACCTCATGGACTCCGACGACGTCCGTGAACGGGCTGCTGGACGAGAGGCCCTCGATCGACTGCTGCATCGTGTCTGAGCCGCGCCACCTGAGCGTGGATGGCAGCCAGTGGCCCGACCCGTGGCCGGCAGTCTTCGAACTGGCCCGGGCAGTCAGCTCCGACCACTGGGTGCTGATCGGCGGGCTGATGGTTCAGCTCCATCATCGCCTCCACGGCGAAGTGCCCACCCGCGCCACCCGGGACATCGACACTCTGGCGCGCGTGGAGGTCACTTGGCGCCAGCACCTCAGGGCTCTGCGCGACGGTCTTCAGGCTCTGGGGTATGAGGACAAGGACTCGATCGACGCCTCGGCACCGTTGCACCGCATGACCCGCGCGGATGGTGCAGGGGACATGCAGGTGGACTTCCTCATCGCTGACCACGTTCCCCCGCCTGCCGAGCAAGATCTGCCCCAGCCACTGCCCGTGCAGGCACCAGGAGGCCGCAACGCGCTCGAGCGGCTCCGCTATGTCGAGGTTCTCACGCCGCAGGGCCCTGTGGTCATCGCTGTCCCGGATCTGATCGGGGCATTGGAACTGAAGATCGAGGCCTACCGTGCGGACTCCCGTGACCGGGAGAGACACCTACAGGACGCCGTGGCATTGGCCGGCCTGCTCCACGATGCCGCACCGGACCCACCCCTGCACGGGTCCGCCGGAACTCGACTTCGCCGGTTTCTGAGGTGGATGAACGAAGGCGACCGGCTGGCAGGTGCCGCAATTGGCCGTGACGAGGCAACGGACGTGGCACTCGCTGTGGAGGACATCCTGCAGTACGAAGTGGACCCCGATACTAGGGATGGCTCGGGAACGTAGATCAGCAGGTCCGTTCAAGGCGTCCGGTCTGCCCTCTATGCTCACGGGCATGACGGATACCGGCAGCCAGCACGTGTTCATATCCTACGTTCGCGAGGACGCCAAGGCCGTCGACGAGTTGTGCCAGATGCTCAGTGCCGCAGGCATCCCCTACTGGCGCGACCGCACCGCACTGGCCCCGGGGGATGAGTGGAAGGCCAAGATCCGTCAAGCTATCCGCAGTGATCAGGCTGTTGCCTTCCTGGCCTGTTTCTCCGCTCAGTCCGCCGCCCGCCCTCGGAACACTATGAACGAGGAGCTGACTCTGGCTGTCGAGGAGTTCCGCAAGCACACCCCGGGGCATGCCTGGCTCTTCCCCATCCGCCTAGACGACACCCCCATCCCCGAATGGGAACTCGGCGCCAGCCGCACGATCAACGACCTGCACTGGACCGACCTGTTCGGCGCAGACAAGAACCAGCACTACGTAGGGTTGACCTCTCAGCTCCATCAGCTAATGGGCTCTCGCTCTCACATGCCTGCCAACCTCCAGGCAGCCCTGGACAACCTGTCCGAAGTAGACCGCGCTACTCGGCTCAGCGAAGAGACCAAGGCCATGCTGTTAGACCCGCAGCGCAGGATCGCTCTGAGCGACCTCATACATACTGAGGTCGGCCGGATCCTCAAGGAACTCAACAACCCAGAGCTTTACGGCTCTGACCCGGAGGGAGGCGACCAACTGCTGAGGGCGGCTGAACGAGCCCACCACCTCAGCGAACTGACGCGGCCGTTCTGCGCTTCCTTGATCGTGGCTACCCGATTCGGCGAGTCCACCCAGCTCGAGCCCTGGATCTCCGGGCTGCGGAATCTCGCTCAGGCTGCAGTCAGCCACATGGACGGGCTCACGACGCTGACCGCGTTGCGTCACATCCCCGCGGTGCTCTCGATCATGACGGCAGCAATCGCTGCTGTGGCCCATGAGCAGTACGACAACCTCCAAGCATTGGTGGTTGCCCCGAAGGTCAAGGACCACCGACTGGGGGAGCGCGCGGCGTTACTGACCGCCACAGACCCGTGGTGGCCATTCTCTGCCGCTTGCTCCGAGCAGATCAGTCAGATGGTTGCCCGTCACGCCCGCGGGGACGCTGAACCAACGCAGACCCTCACCGATATCGAGACCCGCCGGTACAGCAAGCTTAAGAACGCGGCCGCCGAATGGCTCTATGCGACCCTGCGCCCCCTCTTCGCAGACACCCTCCTGGGTGAAGAGGACTTCTCCGTCCACTTCGAGCACGCCGAAGTACTGCTACAGGCTTTAAGTCTGGACGCCGACCCCGGTTTCCGCGAGGGCCAGCGACGTTACGGCCGACCGAATTGGGCAGGCCGGGCCGCCGTGTATGCCGGATACCGCCTCCGCGGCAACAATCCCGCCCAGCAGCTATCCCAGGAAGCGGCCCTCGAGGGCTCTGCATGGAGTCCCGTACGGCACGGTCTCTTCGGTGGCGATCCAAACCGCGCCGAGCGAGCGCTCGGGGCCACCTTGGAGGAACTCAACCAAGCTGCCCAGGCGCACTCCTGGCGTTGATCCCCGCCCGTGAGACGCCAGAGAGGCTACTGAGTTGGGTACTGGGCACCTCCAGGCGTAATGACGGGGCATGTTAATTGGCTGCGGTGGCAGGCAAGCGTCGAGATCACGGGGTTGACCGCTGAGTCACGCGTGATTCCGGACAAGGCCCTGAAGCGCCCTGGGTTTCGTTCCGAGGTCAGGACGCAGCGGGCGCTGAATGGGACTGGTGCACCCTCACTCGGACGCCCGCTCGGGGAGGCACCTCACGTGGGCCGATCCGACGGGGTTCAGTCTGCTCGGGCCTCGGACACGGACTCCTTGAGCACGGCGAGCTCCGTCTGCGACAACTCTGTGCCCGTGACTGGCAGGATGTCATTTTGCTCGATCGCAAGCACGCCCTCTTGTAGGTTGACCGGCGTCGGGTACCACCCCGCGTCTACAAGGTTGAAGAGATACAGGTCTCCGGCCCCCGCGGTCAGCACCGGAGCGCCGCTCAGCTCGAACTTCTGGTCATCCTTGACCCCGCCTAGGATGCTGAACTCCAGGGTCTCACCCGCCTGCACATCACCCTTGAGGACCGTTTCGACCTGCACGGTGTACACGGTTGAGGGAAGGGCCATTGGCTCCGGGTCCTTGGGGTTCGGTACCGCGCCAGGCTCCTTCATGAGGTCCCAGACTTCAACCCGAGATGCGATCACCCGGCCCACAAGCGAGTAGTCCGACGCCTGCTGAACGTCCTCGGCAGTGCTGTAGCTGACGTACCGCGCGTGAAGGGTTTGAGTCTCCTCCGGTGTGGCGGAGTGGGCCGTTGACTCCTTCCCGGCCTGGACCGAGGCAGTCATTGCAGGAGACGGCACTTGCGCTCTCTCCACCGCCTCCGGGGCACTGCAGCCCGCAAGCAGGAGGCCGGCCGCGACTATGCCTGCACCGATGGGAAGGGAGGAACGAGGTGACCTCATCAGAGTGATCCCTTCAGGACGGAGGTGGGAATGGACACCGGGCACTGAGTGGTCGGGCTGCACAGCGACCCGTAATAGCGTCGGACCCCGTCAAAGTCGTATGCGTAGGGGGTGGTCCGGCTCAGGCTTGTGGAGTACTTCATGATCGAAGCCGCCGAGGTGGTCGGGTTGTCAGCGAGGCTCAGAGCGTGGCCAAACTCGTGTGTCGCAGTGCCCTTGGCTATGAGATCGACCGCGACGCCGCTGCTAGCCGAGGCCTTTGAGATGGCCGTGCGGTTGACCTGAATGGTAAAGCTACGAGCCGCCCGGGTTCCGCTGGGGGTGTATAAGCCCAGCCAAGGCTGGGTGACCGCGACGTCCTTTGCCTTCTTCACGTTCGACGAACTGGTCCCGCTGATCGATGAGACGCTCGACCATGCCGTTCGCCCATAGTTCAGCCGGGAGGTCCACGTGCTATTTGATCCGATGATCTGCGTGGTGAAGTGCGTGGACCCGTTCCCGTGCGGATAGTAGTCAGCCGCGGCAGAGGGTGCGTGAGCGAGCACCAGGGCAGCCGCTGCACCGAGGCTGACCAATCCCCTCCGCAGGGTAGAGCGTCGGGTGGGGGCGTTGGACAAGAGCCTGGTCATGTGAACCACCTCCGTTGTGATATAGAACACGCTCAACGTACTCCGCCCCTAACCCCCCGACAAGAGGTCGGCAAGATTCGCTAGGTACGAACCGGCCGGTGGCCATGGACGTGTTGCCCTGGTATGCGGTCATCGGCAGTCTGTAAACACTGTTTACGAACTACCGATGGAGGGAATTCTGATGACGACGATTCAGGACCTGGCCGAGCACATGACCGCGCACGCGAGCCGAGAGCACCTGCAGGCGTGCCTGCGCGTGCTGGACGCCCTGCAGGACGGTGCGCCGGCTGACTGCGAGGCGCACGCGACGCTGCTGGAGACCGCCGTGGCCCTGGCCGACGCTCTGCAGGACGACGTGATTCGGTGAGCACGTCCCGGCAGTCCCCACACCCCTCCGGGCGCGTCGTCTCTGTCCGTCTGCCCGAGCACATCATCCAGCGGTTGGACACCCTGTCTGAACGCACCGGACGGTCCCGAGGCGTCTACCTGCGCATGGCCGTCGCCGCGATGCTTCCCCTGCTGGAAGACCACCACTGGCACCAACAGACAGCCGCCTACGAGAGCCGCCTCTTCGAGGAAGAGTTCCTGCGCCTGACCTCCCAGCTGATCGACGAATACCCCCGCGCCGAGCACGACGAAGACACCACCTGAGCCCCCCTGCGAGACACCCCGCCGCACCTCACCTCCGCCCTAAAGAGCCTGCCGGCACGAGACCGGCAGGCTCTTTAGGGCTCACGCGCCGAGCGTGAGAGCCCCCACCGTGGACCCCACGATAAGATCAACCCCAAGAATCAAGGTACATATGCTACGGCTGCCGCCGTAGGGCTGCTGGCTGGGTTGGGAGGTGTGCTGGTGCGCGGTGGGGCGGTGTTCTTCCGGGGCTCCTCTGGCGCTGCTGCGCGCGCGTATCTGGCTGCTGATCGGACGGCCACGGCCGATGACTACTACCTGGAGAAGGGTGAGCTGACGGCGTCGCGGTTCGTGTTCGATGGGGCCGGGGAGCTGGTCGAGACGGACACGTTGAACGCGGAGGCTTACCAGGGGTGGGTCGAGTGGGTGGACCCGGGCACGGGGGAGGCGCGGGGGGCACGTCGGGAGAACTCGGTGCTGTTCTTGGACAAGGTCGTCAACGTGGACAAGTCCCTGTCGGTGGCGGCCGTGTTGGATCCGGGGATCGCGCAGCAGTTGGACGCGGCGTTGGAGCAGATGGCGCAGGAGCTGATGGCCTATGCGGCGTCTGAGATGCACACCCGGGTGGGACCTCGAGGGGCGCAGGTCTGGACGCCGGTAGAAAAGCTGGAGGCAGTGACGGTGGCGCACCGGACGTCGCGGGAGGGGGACCCGCACCGGCATCTGCATCTGCAGTTCCTGAATCGGGTGTGGGCGCAGGGGAAGTGGCGTGCCCTGGACACCGCGGAGTTCGTCAAGCACAACGCGGCGATGAACCGTCTGGGGGAGGCGGTGCTGGCCTCACATGCCGGGTTGCAGGAGGCGTTGGCGCAGGCCGGGTTCACGTTTGACCCGGCCACCGGGGCCGTGGTCGAGCTGGCCGGGCCGGCTGAGGTGTTGAGCAAGCGGGCGGGGCAGATCGCGGAGCGTCGGACGCAGCTGGTCGCCCAGTGGGCGGCGAAGCATCCTGGCCAGACTCCGGGGGCGGAGATCTTGAAGTCGTTGGATCATCTGGCGTGGGCGCAGACGCGTCGGGAGAAGGTCCCCGGCGTGTTGCCGGATGAGGACAAGTGGCGGGCGGAGATCGCTGCGACCGGGTTCGTGATGCCGGGCCGCCCGCGTGAGCGTGCGGTGGTGTCGTGGGCGCAGGTGGACAAGCCGGCGTTGATCCGGGCCGCGGTGGAGCAGCTGGAGGCCTCGCGGTCGGCGTGGTCGGTGGCGGATGCGACGGCGGCGGTGGCAGCCCAGTTCAGCCAGTGCGGGGTGACGGATTGCCCGCGCCCGGTGCGCGAGCTGGTGCGTGAGGCCACCGAAGCGCTCGTGGCGGGCCGGTGCACGTCGATCACCCCGGATGTGGACCCGCTGAATGCGCCGCATCATCTGAAGGTGCTCACCACGGACCGGATCATCGAGCAGGAGCGCTCCCTGACCGGGTTGTTGGCGACCAAGGCCCTGGAACCGGTGATGGACACCGTGACGGTGGCCGGGCAGGTGCACGAGCTCACCGCTCACCAGGACATGGACGAGGTCCTGCTGGAGCGGATCTTCGCTGAGTCCACGTCTGTGGATCCGGAGGGGCGTGCGGTGTGTCTGCCTGAGGGGGTCGGGCATCGGGCCGCGTTGGCGGCGATCTCGGGCACGCACCAGCTGGTCGTGGTCACCGGGGCTGCCGGTTCGGGCAAGACCACCTTGTTGAAGGCTGCCAAGCATGTGGGTGCGGTCAAGGGTGTGGAGCAGGTGATCGTGACCCCGACAGCGAAGGCCGCCGAGGTCGCCGCCGCCGAAACCGGATCGAGTGCGAGCACCGTGCATGCGTTGTTGCGGGCCTACGGGTACCGGTGGGAGACGGACGAGCGGACCGGGGTGACCCGGTGGCAGCGCCTTAACCCGGGTGAGGGCGACTACCAGGGCGTGCCTGAGAACCGGGTGCTGGGTCCGAACGTGCAGGTCGTGGTGGATGAGGCCGGGATGCTCTCCCAGGACGTGGCCGCCCGCCTGTTCACGGTGCTGCACGAGACCGGGGCGCGGGCCGTCATCACGGGTGACTACCACCAGCTGGGCGCGGTGGGCCGGGGCGGGGTGCTGCAGATGGCCGAGCACGCCACGAGCGCGAGCGTGGACCTGGACACCGTGCACCGGTTCCTCAACCCGGCGTACGCGTCCTTGTCGCTGGCGATGCGTGCCCGGCAGGCCCCGGGTGAGCAGTTCGACCTGCTGGTGGACATGGGTCTGGTCCAGGTCCATGCGAGCAAGGAAGAGGCGAACCAGGCCCTGGCGAAGGCGTGGGCGCAGGGGGCGCGGGAGGGAGACTCTCCGCTGATCAGTGCGGCCACGAACGAGAACGCCCAGCAGATCAACACGGCCATCCACCAGCACCACACCAGCACCGGCCCCGGTGACGGGGACGGTTCTGTCTGCCTGGTGGGCATGGATGGTCTGCCCATGAGCGTGGGGGCGAGGATCATGACCCGCCGCAACGACGCGCAGCTGGGCGTGCTGAACCGGCAGGTGTGGACCATCCGGAAGATCGGTGCCACCCACACGAAGATCCAGGACCCCGCCGGCGGGCACCACACCCTGCACGTGCCCAACGAGTACCTGCAAGAGCACGCGCACCTGGGGTGGGCGGTGACCGCGCACGGGGCGCAGGGGGCCACCGTGGACCAGGCTCACATGCTCGTGGACGAGCACGCTGACGCCGCCGGCCTCTACGTGGGCCTGACCCGGGGGCGGGAGTCCAATGTGGCGCACTTCATCGCCCAAGACCTGGCGGAGGCTCGGGCGCAGTACGTGGCCGCGATGGGCCGGGACGGGGCCGATCACGGTCTGGACGCGGCCCGCCAAGCCCTGGCCGCGCAGCTGGAGGGCATGAACCTGGCCAGCCGGCAGCGCCCAGTGCAGCCGGTGCAGCCGGTGCTCAAGAGCGCCGAGCAGCTGCGTCCGGGGGATCAGCTCCACGACGGGAAGGAGCTGGTGACGGTGGTCGCCGTTCAGAGGCAGAAGGTCACGATGCGCCCCTCCCAGGATCCGGGATCTGGTGTGCGCACCGGCACCCTCAAGGCCGGCGCGCAGGTGGAGGTGCTGCCCCCGGACAGCCGGTTCCCGGCCCCCGCCGGCCAGCGGGCCGCGACGTTGACCGCTCTTGCCCGGAGGCAGCAGCAGGTCGGGCGGGCTGCTGCTGTGTTGGCCCCGTGGGCTAAGCATCGCAAGAAGGCCGCCGCGTGGTTGGCCGCCCACCCTGAGGCCGGTGAGCTGGCTGACGCACTGGACACCCTGGGCGACCGTCTGGCCCAGGCCCGGCACGAGGCGGACACCGCGCACCGGCAGGCCCAGGAAGCGCATCGGGAGCAGAGTGCCCGGTTGCAGGCGCAGCTGCGTCAGGCCCAGACCCGGGCGCAGGACGCTGGGTTCTTCCAGCGGCGGGCCGCCCGGGGCGAGCTGGCACAGGCCCAGGCCGTGCTGGCCGCGCATGAGGCCACCGCGCCAGCCCCGGCACCGCAGAACACCGACCAGATCACCCAGCTCGTCAGGGAACAGCAGCAGACCCGGGCACAGTACGAGGCCCTGGCGGAGCAGTTCACCGAGCAGGTGCCCACCCCAGCCCGCCCGTACGGGGCGGTGGGCATGGAACTGCGCGGGCAGTTCCGCATCGAGCCGCTGGGGGTTTGGCGGCACCTGGGCCGGCAGCCGGTCACCGCGACCGCGGACACGGCCGCCATGGCCGGGCGGCGTCAGAGGGAAGTGGAGCAGATACGACAGCGCCGCCGTTGGTTCGCTCAGGACACCCCGGAGGTGAACGCGGCCCTGTGGGGCCAGCTGAAGACGCCCACCCGGGCGCCGGGGCCGGCTGGGGCGGCCCATCTGGTTCCCCAGCGTGAGCGGGAGACGGGGCTGGAACGCTGAGGGATCTGCCGCCCTCTGGCCGGGCGCAGACCGCCCAGCCTCCGGTTGCCATGGGAAGGGCCGGGGTGCCTTCCAGCCAGGCAGGGAGAGGCAGCCCCACGTGAGCGAAGACCCCACGACATGCCCCTAGACAGCAGAATGCCCCACGACCGCCAAGACGTGGGGCATACTGACAAAGTCCAAACAACTTCATACCCGAGCCTAGCGCACCGCCAACTTTCGCGCACGGCTCCACGCGGCGATTGTGCTCACTCCCGCGTCACCAACGAGAAGCACGCGGCCTGACCCGCCGTATTCGCCCGTCAGAGGGGCTGTCCTTCTACGAGCTGATGTGCCGCCAGGTGCTCCCACGATCCGTGAGGACGTGGGGCGAAGGAGTGCCGAACCTGGGGCCGATGCGCCGCCCGCCATGAGACCTGACCCGGGCCAAGAGCCATCAGCACAAGCCGCCACTGCACGCGAGTAATGCCGCGCGCCTCCAATGCATACGCATACCCATACGCACACTGCGGGCTGAACCCTCACCCCAGCGTCACCGGAGCCTCTAGTCCCCTTCCATACGCCCGATCTGGGCCTAAAGGGGACCGGAGGCACGCCGCGCCGCTCCCCCCGCTCCTACAGGCTGGCAGATCCGAGGGAGTGCCCTGACAGGTTCCCGGAAGTCCGCCTAGCCGTGTCCTCGAGGAACAAGCAGAACCTCAGCAAGACAGGGCCGGCAGCTACCCCTAGAGGGGGCAGCCCTGAAGGTTCCGGTAGTCCCGCAAGGACTCTTCCCACCGCAGAATAGTTCGGGAGAAACCAAAAGAAGCATGCTCGCGTGCTAGCACGCTATTTAGTTAGCAAGCACGCTTGCGTGCTTGCTAACTAGTAAGCAAGCATGAAAGCATGCGTGCATGCATACCTTGATGGTCTACTCCGAGGCCGGCGGCGTCGCCAAGACGACGACTGCCGTGTCCCTGGCCATGTCCTGGGCTGAGCAGGGCCGGCAGGTGGTCTTGATCGACCTGGATCCTCGTGCGGCTGCCACGAAGTGGGTGGATGTGGAGCCCTCCGAGCCTGGCCTGCACGTCGGCGCGGTGATCGGCAACCCCGACCCCACCGGCTGGATCCAGGAGTTGGCCGTGCCCTCCGGCTGGCACGGAAACCTTCGCGTGGTCCCCTCTGATCGGTCCTTGTCCCATCAGGAGGCCGACCGCGCAGACCATGCCCACCTGCGCTTGCGTATGGGGCTGACCGATCTGCAGGCAGACCTGGTGGTCATCGACTGCCCCAACCGTCAGGGCGGACCACTGACACAGAACGCCTTCACCGCCTCAGACGGGGTGATCTACGCCGCCCGCCCTACCTCCGATGGCTGCGACGGGGTGCACGGAGCCCGTCAGAGCGTGGCCGCGTTCAAGCAGTCCATGGCCCTGCTGGGAGCTGCAGACCGTCTCACCGAGGTAGGCATCGTCGTCTCGGATTACCGAGACCACATCACCCCCAAGGACCAGACCGTCGCCGTCGAGGAGCTGCGCGAGACCGGGCTGCTGCTCACCCCCCTGGTGCCGGCCCGCTCCATCGTCCCCAAGGCGCGTCTGGCCTGCGACTGGTTGGGCCGTTACGAGAAGGGCGAACCCGTCGCCACCGCCTACGCCGACCTGGCCGCAGTTATCTCCGAAAGGATCCCCGCATGAACGGCAAGCAGTCCGAACCCGACCTGAGCCTGCGAGCACAGCGACGCAAGCCCACCCCGGCCCCCCAGACCCCGGCCCCCGGAGCGGTGAACCCCGCAGAGCCGGCAACAGCCTCGGACCCGGCCGGCGGGTATGCGCCCCTGGCACGGCGTGGGGCGCCGACCGTGGCGCTGAACGTGCGGGTGCCCGAAGCGATCCGCGACGCGGTACGTCGAGAGGCCGCAACGAACCCGGCGACGCCCAGCCAGGCAGCAGTCATCGAGGCCTTGGTCCGCGCACATCTGATGCACTGACCGGTGGAGAGGATCTGGGGTGTTGTGCATCTCACATAGGATGTTTACAGTCGAACTGAGCTAGCAGCTCAGAGAAGCCTTTGTCACCCGATAAAGGGCCTACAGTACTCACTTGCTTTAGGCGAATCATGAAGTCCTTCGACAAGACTCTGGTAGCAGCCTCTCTCACTATGGCCCTGGTGTTTCCCGCCCAAGCAATGGCGGCTCCAGTAGTAACAACTCAAGTGGACACAATCGCAGGCTATTCGCAGACTGAGGTCGACCAGCTTGCCTCTGACCTTGAGAAGCTCTTTACTCGTTATGTAACCCTTGATACTAATACCGGGGTCTACGTTGTTCAGAAAGAAGCCATCCTAATTGATGGTCTCACCTCGCATGCCGCAGATTTCGAATCGATTGCTAAATCAATGAATTCAATGGGGGCTCCCGCCGTTGGTTCTAGTTCCGACATTCGGTCAGATAAGAACATGGCTAGCACTATGTCCGCGAACTCCTACGCCCAATGTGTGCTTGTAGGCGCACTTGGAGTATCCATCACCGCGACCCCAGGACTTGTGCAAGCTGCCGCAACGGCGATCCGCGCCTGGAACTGGGGTCTAGCGGCTAAGACTGTTGCCCGCATTATCGGGCCAATCGCCCTCAGGTCTGTCGGCGGTCCATGGGGCTTGGCGGCTGCCCTTGCGGCCAGCGCGGCGACATGCGCATTTAACAATTCTAATGGTCCTACCCATGTGCGTTCTTCCGCGCATCTGGCTATCTGAATAAATCGGAGTATAGAGTGAATCGATCCATTTTCGGGTGGGTAATATTCTACTTCGTCGCCTTCACTTTGCTCGTCGCATGGGCGAGGAACCCAGACGACCTTATGTCATCCCTTTCCGAGGTCCAGACCTGGTTGATTTCCGTGCCCCTGTCGGCAATTGTTTCCCTTGTTTATGTTAATTCTAAAACTAACAAGAGAAAACGCATTAATTGATTTGTCTGGAATCTATTGTAACTGAAACGGCCTACTCCCCCCCCGGTGGCGGGTGCAGTCAAACCGTGGAAGAAACATGAGGTTGCCCAGCAAGCAGTCGCTGGAACGACTCGCGAGGGGTGAGATATCACAGGCGCCTGCGGGGGGCGGTCATTGATCTCTCGGCGATGCTGAACAGGTAGGGCTGGTGATCGGCATCCCCCTTGGGCAGATATTTGCAGAATAGGCAGTTGGTGTTCTTGTTCGAGAGCTGTTGCCAGGACGAGCGGGGCTCAGCGAAGTAGACCCCTGGTCCATGAGCTGGCTATAGCTTCCGCGTCGATAGGTCACCAGGGGCCATTCGGGGTACGTCCAGCCGGGTATACCCATTTGGACGCCAACATCACCTAACCGCCACCCCAGACTTGTCGGTAGCAGCTGCTGCACCCGACTGCATCACCCTGCGATAGAAGGATCAGGCCGCGCCCGCTATACACACCCTGCGAGATTATCTCGACCCACTTTCGAAAGTCATCTAGATATAGATTTGCAGAGCCGCATAACCACATATGCACACCAATAGATATTTGGCCGAGAGAACTCACGCAGAGATGCAATTAATAGACAATTACCTCAAGATATTCGAAACACTCAAAATGAAGGGCGTCATAAAAATTTATGACGCCCTTCATTTTGAGGAATGCAGACCCGATCAACAGGTCACCCCCGTGCCCTTAACAGATATCAAAGCTCCCTTGTCTGGATGAGCGGTGAATGTCGTCTCCCCTGGAGTAACGCAGGCAAATTCATGCATGTAATAGTAATTCACCTGAACACGAAGGTTACTTGAGGACCCGCAGTGATTATAGACACCTGCCTCATAACGCCCATCGTCACCACCCCCAACGGCATTAGAGGTGATCGGAGTAAATCCGCAAACTGCTGCGCTTGCCGGGGCTGCAAGCATGGCCGCCCCTCCAGTCGCAATGCCGAGAGAAATAAGCGTACTAGCCAAGAACTGATTCGCCTTCATGAATCCCCCTGTTAGCACTTTCCAGTCGAATGCGCACCAGATACATGGCGATCATGCTGAGTGAATCCAAGCTTTGTCTCACCTGGAGTTACACAAATATCAAAACCCCCATTACTGGCATCAACATAGATGGACTCGTTTCCCCCGCTACAATTGCCATAATAGGCAACTTCGCGCTTTCCGCCGAAGGGATCAACCGTACCAACAATCGGGAGATCCAAGGACCACATGGAGGTGTAATCCTCCATTCGTGTTGAGTATCCGCACTGCAACGCCGAAGCCTCGTCCGCAGTAGAGATCTCAAGGAATGAGACTCCTCCGACTGCCACAGCACCGACTGCCGCCATCGCCATGATATTTTTCGTATTCAACTTACCGTTCTTCATGGTAGGTCTCCAGACTTCCCTGTTGGACACGATCACTTGCGACTGCGCCTCATGATTGAGCAAGTCCTTATCCTGTGCTCAACCTTGAGGACACAATGGAACTTAGCCGGGCATGCACAGCAAGGTCAAGGGGGTACGATAAATCCCATGAAGAAAACAACAGGACTTGCGGTTATCATGTTCCTTGCGTTCATTGCAACCCTTGGGGCGCGACGTGCTGAGATCATCGACGATAAAATTGCCGTCCCCGGATTCTTCCTGTTCTTTCTCCTGATGACCGCTTTCACTATTGCTTCAGTAATTCATTCGACACGCCGAAATCCGTCGAGTCGAAAAATGGACTGAGTGCCTGGTGTAGATGTATTCCACGCGGCATGCTCAAAACTACCGCCCAACTGGGAATAATGATCACTCACTGGGATATATATATTCGGCTTATTGTAAATGAGGGTGCAGGTGGGGTATGAATCCGCTGGCATTCGAGTAGGCTGCGGCCGATGCAGTTCGCCAGGTTCCGGAATCCCAGGGCGGAGCCGCGGAGGTGCTCGAGGCACCCGTTGATGGCCTCGGTCGGCCAGTTGGAAGTGCCGGGCCGGTCGAAGTGGGCCAGGACGTCGGCGGCCCGCTTCTTCAGGGTTCGGCCGAGCTTGCGCACCTCGACAAGCAGGGCCGGGACGCCGCTTGCGAGGGAGCCGATGAGCTGATGCATGAGGAACTTGCCGAGCTCCCGGTCGGGTTCCCGGTAGGCAGTGACCATGCGCTGGTAGGTGCCCCAGGCCGCTTCGACTTCAGCGTGCTGTTTGTCGGCGAGTCTTGTAGAGCGGATCGTCTTTCTGCGCGGGGAAGGCATATAAGGCAACTAGGGGTACCGGCAGGGCGTGGGTGGATATTCATTTGCCCCACCACTAACGGAGAGGGCGGTGGGTCCCAAGCCGATGTGATGTAAATTATACTCATGCTATGAACATGTCAATAACTTTTTATAACATTGGGATTGAGCTTGGCTTGCACTGAGGGCAAGCGGGCCTGATCCCCCTGATGGCGTCTACACGGGTATACCCCGCTAGCTAAGTGCCCATATGCCTACATAGGCACATAGTCATAAAGGTACATGTCTACATGGTTAGGCTGTGGGGCCGCGTGAGCCGCCGATTACTGAAGGCCCTCCTCGAACGCCCGCCCCACCACAAGACAGTGGGCCAGCCTCCAAGGGAGGCTGGCCCATCAGGTTCAGCAGCGGATTAGGAGGTGTACACCTTGATGGGCGTCCCTTCGTTAATGTGCGGGGCGTAGACGCTATGACACCACCCCGGGTATTTCCGTGGTATTGGCATGCTTTGCATCCTTACGTTGGATTAGATACTCTACTAGAACCAGGGCAATTCAGCCGCAGCCACCACTTCCAGAGGGGCCGGGGCCTCAGCAGGTTGCGATGCTCTGCAGACCGGCGGCGCCCAGACCGACGATGGCCCCAGCAACAACTCCGGGAATTCCTCCCACGAGGCCCTGGGCGGCGCCAATTCCGGCCCCCCAGAATACATTCGCAGCTGCGCAATCCTGATCGACAGACATAGGGGATGCGCCCCCAGGCGCGGTCGTGTCCTTAGATGACACACCATTCTGATACATCCGGATGGTCTTGCCGTTGTTCTCCAGTTCATAGCGGACGGTCATGGCGTCGTTGAGATTGGTGGCAGCAATCTCAGTTCCCATAACTTCGCGTACATTTCCCGATGTATCTCGAATGACGACTTCACCCGCGTCATTGAGCTCCGCTTCAGCCGCGGTGAGGTCGAAACGCACATGGGGGTCGAGGCTGTCCGTCTCTAGGGTGGCCGTATAACGGGCCGCCCCATCGTGGGCTGTCGTGGCCTGGCTCTGAGAAGTGGCGGTGCCACCCCCGGCCAGGGTTGAGGCCTGCGCCGGCACTCCCGTGAGAATTAGGGCGGTCGTGCCAACTCCAGCGAAAACATTCAAAATAAATTTCTTCATTACACTTTTCCCTTCGTTTCTGCAAAAGTACTGATAGGGGCACTAAATTTCAACGGCTTATAGATTATTTATCTATGGTGTTCTGATCGCGTCTTGAGATACTGAACATGATAGCCCCAAAGGGGATCACCCAGATGGACCAGAGCGAGTCGGCCAATGTCCTACTGTCTTCTATAGTGAATCGAATAATTTCGGAGATTATCAGCAGTGTCAATCCCATGAAAGCACCAACAATTAAGCGCCTAATATTCATGCAGTTCACCTCACGTTCTCTGTGGTATAAATAATGCATCTTGTTCTTCTAATTTAGACGAGATTTATGGATGTAGTCAAGCCTAGATGACCCGAATATTTCGACGCCCAGAGGTTGCGTCGAGGCTATGGGTCGCTCGGGGGCTGGTGCGTGGGGCGTTGATACAACACTCTTTATGTACATGCCGGGAATGTAAATAAATGGCGTCGCATATAAGGTGGGGTGTCGAGGTGTTGTCTACATAGATTCCTGACACCCTGCGTCATGCCCGAAGGCCTGTGGCCGCCTTCATGGAAGACTGTCAAGAGATTGACCGATCCTCGACGCCCCTGACCGTATCGGGAAGGCTCACCGCATGATGTGGAACAGGACCCGCCAGGGAACACGCCTTCGTTTCGGCTTGGGTGTTGGAGGTGCCTGGTGAAGGTCGGTTACGCCCGCGTCTCGACCCGGGAGCAGCAAGGGTCCCTGCGCAACCAGCACGAGGCCCTCCAGGAGGCGGGGTGCTCGAAGGTGTTCCAGGACCGACTCTCCGGGGTCAGGGCCGAGCGTCCTGGTCTGAGCGCGGCCCTGGAGTACCTGCGTGATGGTGAGGACACCCTGGTCGTCGCCCGCCTTGACCGCCTCGGCCGGTCCCTGCCGGACGCGCTGCGGACCGTTCAGGCCTTGGCTGACCGGAAGATCGGGTTGCAGGCGTTGGACGTTCAGCTCGACACCTCCACGGCCTCGGGCCGGCTGATGCTGAACATGCTGTTGATGCTGGCCGAGTGGGAACGCGAGCTACTGCGAGAGCGCACCCGCGAGGGCGTCGCCCGAGCCCGAGCAGCAGGACGCCTCCCGGGGCCGAAGCCGAAGCTGAACCCCGAGCAAGTCGAGGCCGTGCGGGCCTCCGTGGCCGGAGGTCAGACTGTGGCAGCGGTCGCCCGATCGTTCGGCATCTCACGCCCCACGATCTACAAGGCACTCGGGGCACCCCAGTGACCATGCCCAAGGCTCACGCGGCCTGAAGTCCCCTGGGCCCCGGCCCCGGATCAGCGTGCACGCCGCGTGACTACGACTGTCACCTATGCCTGCACCAGTCCCCCGGTGGGCCGCTCAGGGCGTGTGGGAGCGGGTGCTGGAGAAGACCCAGTCCATGGCACAGCAGGCTGGCGAGCTGGACTTGGGTGGCCTCGATCGATTCCACGATCGTGCGCGTCCACCAGCACGGGGCGACC
>NZ_JAUNHK010000053.1 GCF_030523985.1 Deinococcus sp. | reverse complement strand
GCTTCAGCTTTTGGCCCCAACCCCAAACCCCTATCCCCAGGGGGGACAGGGGCTTAACGCTGGCGCTGTGCACATGGCGGTGGGTTCGCTGGTGGGTTGGCTTTCCTTGGTTGCACGGGGCTTGGATGCTGGTATTTTCCCGTTCGTGTGCGGCCCGTGCGCCTTGCGCCCGACGGCCCTGGAATTCTGCGTTTCCCGGTTTTTCGGCCACCAACTGTCTGACCCTTTCCGGCATCCACTTCTATAACTGCGTAAATCCCTGCGGTGTCCAGGCGTTCAGCGCCTCCGAGAGCAGCACCTCTCCTTCGGGCCAGTCGCCGTGGCCGCTGGCCGTGTTGATATGGCCTGCTTCGCCTGCCGTCACAAAAGCGGCGTCCCAGGCGGCGGCAAAAGCGGCGGCCCGTTCGGGGGTGCAGAACGGGTCGGTTTCACTGGCGACCACCAGTGCCGGAAAGGGGAGGGGACGCAGCGGCAGCGGGGCCATCTGGCAGGCCGCCGGGTGTTCGCGCTGCAAGGTGGCGTTGTCGGTGTCGGGTGGGGCGACCAGCAAAGCGCCCTTGACCCGTTCGCTGACCGGGTAAAGCTGCGCCCAGTGCGCCACCGTCGGCACGCCGCAGGAGTGGGCGACCAGCACCAGCGGGCCGGGGGTGGCTTCAACGACTTCCTGCAAGCGGGCCGCCCAACCCTCGGGCGTGGGGTTTTCCGGGTCGTCCTGGCGAACCCGCGCCGCGCCGAATTTCTGTTCCCAGAGCGTCTGCCAATGCTGCGGCCCACTGTCGCCCAGACCGGGCACGATGACCAGTCGGGGCAGGGCATGGCGGGGAGTGCTGCTCATGCCTGCCTGCTGTAGGCCAGCATCAGTTCTGCGGTGGCCCGCAGGGCATCGGTGTGGGTGCGCTCGTAGGCGTGACTGGCGTCCACCCCAGGGCCGATGAGCGCCACCGGATAGTCGCCGCCCGCACGCCAGGCCGCCGTGCCGTCGCTGGAGTAGAAGGGGTAGATGTCCACCCGCAGTTCCACCCCTGCCTGCTCCGCTGCGGCCCGCAGGCGGTTTCCGAGCGCGTGGTCGTAAGGGCCGCCGCCGTCCGCCACGCACAGCGAAACATGATGCTCGCTGCTGGTCTGCCCGTCGCCTACCGCTGCCATGTCTACCGCCACCAGTTCGTCGGTGTGGGCCGGAATGCCCGTCGCCGCGCCGTGTCCGACCTCTTCGTAGGTGGTCACATGAAAGGCCACCGTTTTGGTCGGCGGGTTCTGGAGCAGTTCGCGGGTGACTGCCAGAAAGACCGCCACCGCCGCCTTGTTGTCGAGGTGCCGGGCCTTGACGTACCCCGCCGGAGTCACGCGGGGCCGGGCGTCGAAGCTGACGAAATCGCCCACCCCTACGCCCAAGCGCAGCGTGTCTTGAGCGCTGCGGGTCACGGCGTCCAGGCGCACTTCCATAACCGCCGCCTCGCGCCGCAGGTCACGCAGGGCCGCCCCGTGAACGTGGGTGGACTGCCGCACGTTGACCACCGTGCCGCTGAGGGTCGTGCCGTTCTGACGGTGAATCAGCACATCCTCGCCCTCCACTGTCGCCCAGTCGTAGCCGCCCAGGGGCCACAGCAGCAGCCGCCCGTTGCCCTTGATGCCCTTGACCATCGCGCCCAGGGTGTCCACGTGCCCGCTGTAGGTGACGTGGCCCGCGCCCGTTCCGGCGATTTCCCAGGTCAGTGCGCCTTTGCGGGTGCGTTGGGAAGTCACGCCCAGTGCCCGCAACTCCTGCTCGACCAGGGCCACGGCCTGCTCGGTGTAGCCCGTCGGACTGGGGGTCGCCAGCAGCCGCACCAGCACGTCCAGGGTGTAGTCCAAATCCACGCGGCTCACTCGTGCTCTCCGGCGTTCAGCACGTTCACGGTGACGTCATAGCCCAGGTCGCGGGCACTCTGGGCGGTGACGGTCAGGTTGTCGCTGTCCAGGCCCAGCAGGGTGAGGTGCCGCACGGCCCGGCCCCGCAGCGCCGCGTCCAGGTCGGAACCGTGAAAGGCGTCGGGCTGCTGGGCACGCACCAGCACGTCGCCCGCCTCGGCGCGGAAATCGGGATAAAGCGTCCAGTCCTTGCTGAAGGTTTGGGCAGGGCTGCCTTCTTCTCCGTCCCACTGCACCAGCGCAATCAGTTCGCCGCTTTCACGGGCGGCCTCGACCTGCCGCAAACCTTCGCGGGCCAGTTCGCGCTCGTGGGGATGGTCATGTAGGTGGTGGCGCTGCACGCTCAGCAGCAGCAAAGCTCTCGGAGTGAGTGTCATGAGGGCGATGATAAGGGTTCGGATGACGCGGGCTGTCCGGCCCATTCGCGCAGCAGATAATCCAGCCGGGTCTGGGCGTTGTCCTGACTGCCGTAGACGCTCCGCAGCAGTTCGCCGCCCGGTGCGAAGGCCAACCAGTGGGGCGTGCCCTCGGTCTGCCAGGCCCGCGCGAACGTGCCCTCCAGGTCGAGCGCCACCGGAAAAGGCAACCGGGCAAAGTCACGGGCAAATTTGACCAGGGTCGGCTCCACGTCCTCACGCGGCAGGCGGCGATGCCCGGAGCTGGTGTGCACCGCCAGTAGGTTGACCTCCTCGCCATGCTCGGCGTGCAGACGCTTGAGAAAGGGAATCCCCCGCGACACGCAGCCGGGACACTCCAAGTTAAAGGTCATGACCAGTCCGGGGCGGCTCCATTCGGTGGGCGGCGGCAGGGGCGAGCCATGCACGAAGTCGCCGGGTTCGGGCCAGGGGAAGTCAGTGGACATGGGCGCAGTAGACGGCGGGCAGGGGGAAAGGTGCAAGGGGCCGGGGCCGAAGCCGTCTGCCTACATCAGCCCCAGCCGCCGCGCTTCGGCCCGCAGGTGGTCGCGGGCGTCGGGGTGGGCGGCCCGTTCGATGAGGGCGCTGGCCTGCTGGCGCTCGTCCTGGCCCAGAATTTCGGCGGTGCCCTGCTCGGTGATGACGGCGCTGGGCTGAAACGACGTGGTCGGCTCGCTCAGAATCGGCACGATGGTCGAAACATTCGCTTTGGGATGCCAGGAACGCAGCGCCATGAGTGCCTGTCCACCGGGCGAATGCAGCGCCCCCACGATGAAATCGGTCTGCCCGCCAAAGCCCGAGTGAATGCGTGCGCCGATGCGCGAGGCGTTGGCCTGGGCGAACAAATCCACCTGAAGGGCGGTGTTCACGCTGGTCATCTGCGGCTGCCGGGCAATCTGGGCCGGGTCGTTGACCGTTTCGGTTCGCAGCATCCTGACCCGCTCGTTGCCGTCCAGCCAGCGGTACAGGTCGCTGCTCCCGAAGGCGAACGACGACACCACCAGCCGCTCCGGGTCGAGGGCGCCCGCCGCTTCGAGGCTGAGGAGGCCGTCGCTGAACATCTCCGACCAGATGCCCAGCCGCCGCTTTTGCGTCAGGCCCGGCAGCACGGCGTCGGGCACTTCACCGATGCCGAGTTGCATGGTGGCCCCGTCCCCCACGCGGGCAGCGACCTGTGCGCCGATCTGCGCGGCGTCGCTGTGGCCCTGTGCGGCGCGGGCAGGCGGGGAGGCCAGCGGCTCATCCACCTCCAGCACGCCGTCAAAGGTGTCGAGGTCGTATTCGCCGTCACCGAAGGTGTAGGGCATCTGCGGATTGACCTGCGCCAGCACCAGACCCCCCCGCGCCCGGCAGTGTTCGATGGCGGCAGGCAGGATGTTGACCTCGATGCCCAGCGACACCTTGCCGCCGCGTGGGGCCGAGACGTGCAGCAGCACCACGTCGGGGGCGCGGGTCGTGCCGA
The DNA here is from genome assembly GCF_030523985.1 of Deinococcus sp. Taxonomy (GTDB): domain Bacteria; phylum Deinococcota; class Deinococci; order Deinococcales; family Deinococcaceae; genus Deinococcus. The sequence continues at coordinate 15,367 of NZ_JAUNHK010000053.1, read as the reverse complement.
ACAGCAGCGGCACCTGCGACAGCCGCGCCGGGACATAGGCCAGCCGCCCGCTGCGCCGCATTCCCGCGCCCACAAAGGACGTTTCGTGAGTGACGCCCTCCCGGTCAGGAATCCCGGCGGGCGCGTTGAGCACCGACAGGCGGTAGGCGGGCAGAGCTTCGTCCAGCAGCCGCAGCAGCGTCCAGGGCACGGCCTGGTTTCCGCTGACAATCACGCGAGCGTCGGTTCCCAGACGGCGGGCCGCGATCAGATCTTGCAGTTGCGCGGGCGTAACGCGGTTCATGAGGCTATTTTCGCAGAGGGTGCAGTGGAGAGGGGAGAGGCTACCGCCTACGCTTGTCCCTTTCGCTATCCACCCAGCGCCGCCACACTCAGCACAATCAGGCCGATGCCTGCCCAGGCCGAGGCATTCAGACGGGTGCCGTCTATCCGTTGCGACAGCAGGGCCGCCGTCACGATGCCCATGCCGCCCCAGGCCGCGTAAGCCACCGCCACAGGCATCTCGCGCACGGCAAAGCCCAGCAGGGTAAAAGCCGCACACACCAGCACCAGGGCCAGTGCCCCCGGCAAGGGCCGCCGGAACCCGTCAGAGTGCTTGAGCAAGATGTTGGCGCACAGGTCGAGCGCCACCGCACCGACCAACAGCAGGAGGGCGAGGGGGGTCATGCGCTCACCTCGCGCCGCAAGGCTTCCTGGCGCACAGGTTTGGTGTTGGTGTTGCTCGTGTTTCCGCTTTCGTGGGTGCCCCGGTGCAGCAGGGCCGCGCCCGCCATCAGGCCCAGCAGCGCCAGCCCTTGCTTGGGCGTCAGGTGTTCGCCCAGCAGCACGGTGCCCAGCAGGGTAATCAGCAGCAGCCCCGCCGCCTCCCAGACCGCGAAGGCCACCGCCACCGGAATCCGGCGAAATGCCTGCGCCAGCAGGACATAGGAGGCTGCCAACAGCACATAGGTCAGCGGCAGTTGCCACGACTGAGACGCAAAAAGTTTGAGAGAAAGGGTACCTGTTACCTCCAGGGCAATCGCCGCAAACAGCGCGGGCCAGGCACGCATAAAGTCACCGTCCTTGAAATGGAAAGTCGAAAATAATGCAAAAAGAATGGATGTGATGGATTTGTCGGTTCAGGGCTGAGCGCGAAAAAACAGCGCCCGGTGGCCCTCAGGCTCTACTGAGGACGGGTCTGCCCCGCTACGTCCAACTCCGGGCGTAAAAAGCTTCACCCAGGAGGGCGCGAACGGTCTGGTTCTGGCACGCATCTCTGCGCATGTGTGGTCTCACCCGACATTCTGGAATTCCGCTCGGCGCTGGGCACAGGCGGGCGAGGCACCTGCCCCGGCTGGGTGGACTGCCCCGACTCGCCTTCACTGTCGCCACAGAGTGTCAGCGGACTGTCGGCTGCGGTTAAAGGCGGGCTTCATAGATACATAAAAAATCCCGGCTCCTGAGAACCGGGACATGAGGGGAGGTGGGTTGACTACTCGATGCTGGAGCGCCACTTCCACTCGGAAGCGCGTTTCATCACGTGGGCAATGCCGCCCGTGATGGCGAGTTTCTGGTTCCAGGGCAGTTTCATCCAGCCCACCGCCATCAGGCCGCCGAGCGACACGAACTCGCCCAGGGTGGTCGGCTCGTAGGGCATCAGCGGGCTGCCGCTGGCGAGGCTCATGATGTTCTTGCCCATGGTGCGGCCCTGCTGTCCGGCGTGCTGCGCGGTGGTGGGCACGGGCTTGCCTTCCTGGTTCAGCGCCAGCGCCATGTCGCCCAGGATGAACACGTCGTCGTAGCCCTTGGCCTTGAGGTATTCGTCCACCACGATGCGCCCGCCGGGGCCTTTTTCCAGGTTCTTGCCGCGCACGATGTCGCGGGCCTGAATGCCGCCCGTCCAGATGATTTTGCCCGCCTGAATGACCTTCTGCTCGCCGTCAGCGGTCTGCACGGTCACGCTGTCGGGGGTCGCCTGCATCAGGCGGTGGCCCACCAGAATCTTGATGCCGTAGTCTTCCAGCGTCTTCTGGGCCTTGGCGCGCAGGGCGTCGTCCAGAATGGGCAAAATCTTGGGGCCAGCCTCGACGAGGAAGATGTTGAAGGGGGGCAGGCCGCGCTCCTTGCTCAGCAGTTCGGCCCGCTGCGCCAGTTCGGTGACCAGTTCGACCCCGGTCAGGCCCGCGCCGCCCACCACGATGTCGCGGTTGCCCTGGTAGCCGTTGTCGAAGGTGCGGTTGACGAAGTTGAAGATCTCGTCGGCGTGCGCCAGTTCCTTCAGTTCGGTGGCGTTTTCCGCCAGGCCGGGGATGCGGTAGAAGTTGGTCACGCTGCCCAGGCCCACGACCAGCTTGTCGTAGGTGAGCACGCGCCCGTCCTTGAGGCCCACTTCGCGCTCGTCGAGGTCGACATAGTCCACTTTGGCCTGCTCCCACGCCACGCCCGTGCCGCGCAGCAAGGGCGCCAGCGGCAGGGTCACGCGGGTGTTGTGCGCCGCGGCTTCGTGCAGGCGAGTCTCGAAGGTGTGGTAGGCGTTCTGCTCGATGAGCAGGGTTTCGAGGCCAGGGGTGGGCTTGAGGGTGGTAACAGCGGCGAGGCCAGCGTAGCCCGCACCAAGAATCAAGGTTTTCATCGCTTCAGGACTCCTGTGAAAGTATTCACGAGCTAGGGTCAAAGGTTGCCCGCAAAAGAGCCGGGACTTTCACCCGGCGTTCGGCGCATAGTGTACACCTTTGCCGAAATGAATCCGTAACACGCCCTGCCGTCTTGAGCAGACGTGTGTTTACTCTGTTCTCATAGGCAGGCAGGCGTAAAGGGAAAAGGCGCCCCCTTTCGGAGACGCCCCGGAAATGGCGAGGTTCAGGCCTGCTGGAACATCACCGCACGCTTGACTTCTTCAATCAGGGTGGTGATGGGGATTTCACGCGGGCAGGCTTCGGTGCAATTGTAGGCGGTGCGGCAGCGCCAGACGCCCGTGTTCTGGTTCATGATGTTCAGGCGCTGCTGGGTGGCCTGGTCGCGGCTGTCGAAGATGAAGCGGTGCGCCTGCACGATGGCGGCGGGGCCGAGGTACGACCCGTTGACCCAGAAAATCGGGCAGGAGGTCGTGCAGCATGCACACAGGATGCAGTTCGACGAGTGGGCCATGCGCTCGGCTTGCTCCTCGCTTTGGATGCGCTCGCCTGCAGGGGCGGGGTCTTCGTTGATGAAGTAAGGCATGATGGCCTTGTACGCATCGAAGAAGGGTTCCATGTCCACCAGCAGGTCGCGCTCGACCTTGAGGCCGCGAATCGGCTCGACGGTGATTTCGCCGCCCGAACCTTTGACGAGGTCACGCACCAGGGTCTTGCAGGCGAGGCGGTTGCGCCCGTTGATCAGCATGGCGTCCGAGCCGCAAATCCCGTGCTGGCAGGAGCGGCGGAAGGTCAACCCCGGCTCCTGATACCACTTGATTTCGTTCAGCACGTCTACGATGCGGTCGCCTGCCTGGGCCTCTACATTGTAGGTGACCCATTTGGCTTTCTTGTCGGTTTCGGGGTTGAAGCGCAGAATCTTGACTTTCAGTTGCAGCATCGGCACGTTCGCGGGGGCGAGCGGCGCGGCGCTGGGGGTCACTGCTGTTTGGGTCATAGCTGTTCCTTATGCCAGCGGGGAGAAAAAGACTTCCCCCGCTGCCTTTAGTACACGCGGGCTTTCGGCTCGAAGGAGCGGGTAAAGCCTTTGAGGGCCACGTCCTTGTAGCCGATGACGACGTTGCCGGGCTTGTTAAGGTCCTTGTACGCCATCGTGTGCTTGAGCCAGTTTTGGTCGTCGCGGGTGGGGAAGTCTTCGCGGTCGTGTGCGCCGCGCGACTCGGTACGGTTGACGGCGCTGCTCGCCATCGCTTCGGCGCAGTCGAGCAGGAAGCCCAGTTCCATCGCCTCCACCAGTTCGGTGTTGTAACGAGCGGTGGTATCGGACACGCCGACGTTCTTGTAGCGGGCCTTGAGCTCCTGAATGATGCCGACCTGCTTTTGCATGTCGGGGCCGTTGCGGAAGATGCCCACGTTCGCCATCATCGTTTCCTGCAGTTCCTTGCGGATGGCGGCGGCGTTGTCCTTGCCGCTGGCCTTACGCAGGTCGTCGAACATGCGGCGGCTTTCGGCTTCGGGGTCTTCGGGCATCTCGGCGTACTCGACCTGCTTGGCGTACTGCGCGGCGTAGATCCCGGCGCGGCGTCCGAAGACCACCAGGTCGCCCAGGCTGTTGGTGCCGAGGCGGTTGGCCCCGTGCAGCGACACGCAGGCCTGCTCGCCCGCCGCGTACAGCCCTTCGATGCTGCCGCCTGCTCCGTCGCTCAGGCACAGGCCATTGAGGTCGGTGGGGATGCCGCCCATCGCGTAGTGGGCGGTGGGCTGAATCATCACGAGGTCCTTGACCGGGTCTTGGCCCAGGTAGGTGCGGGCCAGGTCGGTGATTTCGGCCAGCTTGCCCTCAATCACTTCGCGGGGCAGGTGGGTCAGGTCAATGTGGACAGCGTCCTTGTCCTTGCCCACGCCGCGCCCTTCGCGGATTTCGGTGGTAATCGAGCGCGACACGATGTCACGCGGCGCGAGGTCCTTGATGGTCGGCGCGTAGCGTTCCATGAAGCGTTCGCCGTTCGAGTTACGCAGAATGCCGCCCTCGCCGCGAATCCCTTCGGTGACCAGAATGCCCAGTTTGGCGAGGCCCGTAGGGTGGAACTGGTAGAACTCCATGTCTTCCAGCGGCAGGCCCTTGCGGTAGTAGATGCTCATCAGGTCGCCCGTGAGCGTCAGCGCGTTGGAGGTGATTTTGAAGGCGCGCCCATAGCCGCCCGCCGCCAGAATCACGGCCTTGGCGTGGTAGGTGTGCAGTTCGCCCGTCGCCAGGTCGTAGGCCACCACGCCACGGCAGCGCCCGTTCTCGATAATCAGGTCGGTGACGTGGAACTCGTTGAAAAACAGCGTCCCGGCCTTCACGTTCTGTTGGTACAGGGTCTGCAAAATCATGTGACCCGTGCGGTCTTTGGCGTAGCAGGAACGCTCCACGGCGGCCTTACCGAAGTCGCGGGTGTGACCACCGAACTTGCGCTGGGCAATCTTGCCTTCGGGCGTGCGCGAGAAGGGGAGGCCCATGTGCTCGAGTTCGTACACCACTTCGATGATGTCCTTGGCGAACACCTCGGCGGCGTCCTGGTCGGTCAGGTAGTCGCCACCCTTGACGGTGTCGAACATGTGCCATTCCCAGTGGTCTTCCTGCACGTTGCCGAGCGCCGCGCCGATGCCGCCCTGAGCCGCGCCGGTGTGCGAACGGGTGGGGTAGAGCTTGGAGATACAGGCGACAGAAACGCCCTGTTTGGCGGCGTAGAGCGCGGCCATCAGACCTGCGCCGCCCGCGCCCACGACGATAACGTCATAACGATGATGCATGAATAGTCCCTCTCAGTAAGTCGGGTGGGTTCAGATGGACATCAGCCCGACGGTGCCGAAAGCCAGCAGCAGGGCGATGATGGTAAAGAAGGTGCCTTTGATCCAGGCACGGTCAGGGCGCGAGCGCACGTAGTCTTCGATGACGTAACGCGCACCGTTGGCCCCGTGCAGCAGCGCCAGCACCAGAATCAGCCAGTCGTAGAACTTCCAGGCGGGGTTGCTGAGCTTGTTCACCACGGCGACGTACGTCGCGTCGGCTTCGCTGACCTGAATGAAGGTCATGTAGATGTGACCGAGAACCAGGAAGACCAGGATCAGGCCACTGATACGCATGAAGATCCACCAGTTCAGCTCGGCGTTGGAGTGGGCCTGCTGCCGGGCGTCGGTCAGGGTGCGGGCCTTAATCATCAGTAGCCTCCCAGAATGCGGGGAATGTTGACCCAGGCCGTGTAGGCGGTCGCCAGCGCCGTCAGGGCCAGCACCGCGTACCACATCTGCCGCTGGTAGGCCACGCCCGCGCCCGCGAAGTCCATCACGATGATGCGCAGGCCGTTGAGCGCGTGATACACCACGCCAGCCGTCACGAAAATCAGGCCCACACGAAAGGGCCACAGGTCGTAGGTGTGGTGAATTCTCATGTAAAACTCTTCACCCAAAATGACGGACCCGATGCTGAACACATGCAGCATCAGGTAAGCCAGGATTGCCAGTCCAGACAGGCGGTGCAGCAGGAAGGCCCACTGCCCTTCTCTCCCTTTGTACATTCCTCAGTCCTCCCTCATCACCCGCTCCCCCTTCGGTTCGTCGCGAACCTGGGAGGCAGGCAGCCATGTCTCGTGATGTGTTAGGCATCACCCGGTTTAGACGCTCAGAGCATATCACCGTCCCTGGCGCACAGAACTGCAATTGGCGCACGGTGGGGCGCGGGGTGGCGTTACTGCGCGGGGAAATCCCGCTATGCTGCCCGGCGTGACCAAGCCTGAGCCGGACACGCAGGCCGAACTGAACTACCTGCGTAAACTCAACCTCGCCCTGCTGACGCTGCTGGAGAAAAAAGGCGTGCTGAGCGACAGCGAAGTGCAGATGGTGCTGCGAACGGCCCACCGCGCCGCCTACCCGCCCAAGCCCGCCGCGCCCGTGGGCCCCGCCCTGCTGGGCACGCGCTGGGTCAAGCCGCAGGAGTCCGGCGAGGCTGGACAGGACTGATCGCGTCAGGGGAAGTCGGCAGCCAGCGCCGCAGCACCAGCGGCACGACCTGAAGGGCAACCAGCACCAGCGCGGCGTAGCGCACTGCCCGCAGCAGCGGCGAGTGGCCCAGGCTACCCAGCAGCGCCCCCAGCCCAAAGTAGACGGCGAACACCAGTGCCAGCCCCAGCAGGGCCACCACCAGCCGCCCCGTCCAGTCACGCGGGGGCGCAAAATCGGGCCGCCCAGCCCAGAAGCCTGCCAGCAGGCCCAAGCCCGCGCTGTATTCGCGGGGCGTGCTGGCAGGCAGCAGTGCGGTAAAACCCAGAATCAGCAGCGGAATGCCCCAGCGGGCCGCGTTCCAGTTGGCGAACGTCCCGTTTTTTCCCAGCCACGCGAAGGCCAGGCCCAGTCCCAGGCCCACCAGCACGTCGGACGGAAAGTGGACATGCAGCAGCAGGCGCGAGGCGGCGATAAGGGCGACTGTCAGGGCCGCGAAAACGGAAAACGCGGGGCGGCGCACCTGCATGGCGATGCCCGCCCACAGGGTCGCGCTCATCTGGGTGTGTCCGCTGGGCAGACCAGGGCCACCCGCCGTCGCCTGGGCCGCCGCAGACGCCAGCGCGGGGTCGTGGGTAAAGGGGCGCGGCAGATTCAAGCCGTACTTGAGCGCGGTGTTGACCAGATAGCTCAGCGCGAAGGCCACACCCAGGTCACGCCCGCCGCGAGGACTCACCAGCAGGGTATACAGCGCCAGCACGACGATAAACACTTCGTCGCGGCCCAAGTTGGTGACGGCCAGCCACAGGGAATCCATGCGGGCAGTGTAGAGGAGCTTTGAGGTATGGGCCGTGAGCGGTGAGCATCAGCCCATGGCCCAGAGCCATCCTTAGACCCTCTCACCCTCCGACCCTTAAACTTCTGTCCATGACCGCCCCCGCGCCCACGCTCACGCACGCCCACAACTCGCCCGTGGCCCTCTCGCTGCGAGGCATCACCAAGCGCTTTCCACTCGTGCTCGCCAACGACAACATTTCTATGGAAGTGAAGTGGGGTAGCGTTCACGCCCTGTGCGGTGAAAACGGCGCGGGCAAAAGCACCCTGATGAAAATCGTGTACGGGGCGCAGCCGCCCACCAGCGGCGAAATTATTGTGGACGGGCAGCCCGTGAGCTTTTCCAGCCCTGCCGACGCGATTGCCAAGGGCATCGGCATGGTGTTTCAGCACTTTCAACTGGTGGACACGCTCACCGTCACCGAAAACGTGATTCTGGGGGCCGAGCCGACCAGTGGCCCCAGCATCAACTACGCGGCGGCGCGGGCGCGGGTGGCCGAACTGATTCGGCAGTTCAACTTCGACCTCAACCCCGACGCGCTGGTGGGCGAGTTGCCTGTGGGCTTGCAGCAAAAAGTAGAGATTCTCAAGACGCTCTACCGGGGTGCCCGCATCCTGATTCTGGACGAACCGACCGCCGTGCTGACCCCCAGCGAAACCGAGGAACTGTTCGAGTTTCTCAAGGGCCAGTACGCGGCGAGCGGCAACGCCGTCATCTTCATCAGCCACAAGTTGCACGAGGTGCTGCACATTTCCGACACCATCTCGGTTATCCGCGACGGCAAGATGATCGGCTCTATCCCGGCGGCGGGCGCGACCACCGAAACCCTCGCCCGCATGATGGTGGGCCGCGACGTGACACTGAAGGTCAACAAAAAGCCGGCTCAACCCGCCGAAGTCGCGCTGGACGTGCAAAACGTGGTCGTGCGCGGGCATGGCGGCGGACACGGGGGCCACGCCGAGGCGGTACGCGGCGTGACTTTTCAGGTGCGGGCAGGCGAAATCGTCGGCATCGCGGGCGTGGAGGGCAACGGGCAGAGCGAACTGGTGGAGGCCATCACGGGCCTGCTGCCGTACCAGGGCCGCATCACCTATCTGGGCCAGGAGGCGCGGGGCGTGCGCGAGGTCGAAGCCTCGGGCCTGTCGCACATTCCCGAAGACCGCAACGAGCGTGGGCTGGTGCTGGAAATGACCACCGCCGAAAACTTCATTCTGGGCGAGCAGGACCGCGTCCCCTTCGCCGGGCCGCTGGGTCTGCTGAAACTGGACGTGATCGAGCAGAATGCCCGTGACCTCTCCGAGAAGTACGACGTGCGCCCGCGCTCCACGTCGTTGCCCGCCGGGAGATACTCGGGCGGCAATGCCCAGAAAATCATCGTGGCCCGCGAGATGCGCAAAGGCCCCAAGATTCTGGTCGCCAGCCAGCCCACGCGTGGGGTAGACATCGGGGCCATCGAGTTCATTCACGCCCGCATCGTGGAAGCGCGTGACCAGGGCCTCGCCGTGCTGCTGGTGTCCGCTGACCTGGGTGAAGTGATGAACCTCGCCGACCGCATTCTGGTGATGTATGAGGGCCAGATTGCAGGCGAAGTCAGCGCCGCCGAGGCCACCGAAACGGGCCTGGGCCTGCTGATGACGGGAAGTAAATAGAAGCTAACTACTAGTGAGTTATAGCGCTAAACATAACACAATACAGGAGTAAGTATGTCGGTAATATCCTTAGATGAGATCTCGGGTAACTCTTTCCTTCCCAGGCAGTCCGAGATGGAGACCCTTGAAATGTCTGCATTTAAGTGCTTTGACAAGGCGTATAGCGATGGTTATAGGCAGTGGATCTGTATGTTTTCTGGTGGTAAAGATTCTACGGCTGTTGCTATAACCCTCTGTGAATGGCTGAAGGCATGTAAACATAAGGATATAGAAATTAGATTTGTTTACTCTGATACTCAAGTGGAAATACCAACTATACTCTCTCAAAGTACTGAATTTCTAGAATTCCTGAAGGGCTTTGGGGAAGTTGAGATTGTCAAGCCGGAACCAAGTAAATCCTTTTGGGTTTCTATAATAGGAAAAGGATATCCAGCGCCTCATCAGAAGTTTAGATGGTGCACGGATAAACTGAAGATAGATCCGACGAAGAAGATTATTAGGCTAAATAATAGAGTAGATACGACAGCAATATTTACGGGAGTCAGATTTGGTGAATCTGACTTACGAGATAAAAAAATGTATTCAGCTTGTTCAAGGGGGGGCGAATGTGGTCAGGGTATTTGGATGGATCATAGTCAGGCAATGGGAATAGGATATTATGCCCCTGTAGCTTTCTGGAGGCAGTGCGATGTTTGGGACTATGTAAACTTCTCTGCCTACGCACGTGGTTATCCAACAGATAGGCTGGAGACTATCTATAATGGGAGAGATTCTAGATTCGGATGTTGGACGTGTACGGTGGTTCAGCAGGATAAAACCATGCAGAAGATAGTAGAAACTCAGTCCGGTAAGAAATATGAGCCATTGCTAGAATTGAGAAATTTTCTCAAGATAGAGTCATTTAGAGAAGATAATAGGGTCATAAGGCCAAATGGACAAAAGGGTAGACTGAAGAGGGAGTTTAGGGAAGAAATTTTTAAAAAACTATTAGAGGCTCAGCGGTTGGTTGGATACGAGTTGATTTCACAAGAGGAGATAGATCTTATATATAAGATATGGGCATCCGGAAAATACGGTGATAGTTATGAGAATAGGATGGCGTAAATTTTGGGAGACATGTTGGCAAAGAACTAAAGCGTCTTTTGAGAATCCAATAATAATATTTTATTTCCTAATCTTTGTAGGTATGGTGGGCGGGATAGGAATTTGGATAGATTTTTTGAGGAAGCTGAAGCAGTACGGGCTTCCTAATGTGCCTATAAATATATACGAGAATGTTGTTACATATGGTATAGCTATAGCGGTCACAGCTTTGTTCGATTTCGTTATCAGGAAAATCAATCTTCCTTCATCTACTAGAGTAGATTTAATGACTAGGGAAGAAAAAGTAAATAATTCTATACATATTCTAATGATGGCAATACTTACTACGGTGGTTGCGGGTCTATCAATATACTGTTATATAATGCAAGTAAACTACTGGCTGCTATCGGGTATAATACTGATATCCTGGTTAGTTTGGATATATGCTAACTATGATAACGATAGTTTCGATTCGAATATACAAGAAAATCCTAGTACTTATCATGGTGGGGATGTTAACAGGGGATTAAGAGAAGCAAGTATAAACCATAGTGAAATACCGGAGGCTATAATATGAGGGAATTTGATGCCATTAGAGTATCGCAGCCATACGGTGTCTTCTACTTGGCATCCATACGAGCCTCAGTACTCTTGGAGCTTATAGAGGTTAAGAGATTTAGAGCTGTGATTGATACCGAGAGCGAGAGGTTTTATAAGATGGATGGGATCCAAAGGAGGTATTCAGAGAATAGAAAGCGTCTTATAGCAAAGTTCGTGCGCTCTTCTGAGGCGGTTTTTCCTAACACTGTTATCTTGTCAGTAAATAATTCAGAGATTGTTGAAGGTGAGGTCTGTGAAGGGAGTAATTGGCAAGTTCAAGATATTAAGGATGTCAATGGCAATCTGACGAGTAGGTCTATACTTACTGTTTCTGAAGATATTAGAAGCGCAGTGGTTATAGATGGTCAACATAGACTCTATGGCTTCTTGGAGGCTTTGGAAGAGCTACGTGAGGAAAAGCTTATACATGATCCCGCTGTGAAAAGGGCTCTAGAAATGGAATTGCCCTGCAGTATTTATTTCAACCTCAAGCCTGAACAGCAGGCATACGTTTTTGCAACGATAAATTTTAACCAGAAGCCAGTAGATAAGAGCTTAGCGTATGAACTCTTTAATGTTTCTACTGATGATAATCCAAGCACTTGGTCACCAGATAAGCTAGCGGTTTTTTTAACCCGCCGCTTGAATGCTGTATCGGATGAGACAATAGAAAGATTCAATGTATCTCATAACATGAGCTTCGATGCGGGGCCTTTGAGAGGAAAAATTAAGATAGCAAATCAGGAATATGTTGATCAAAGCAGTGAAAGTTGGGCAATTTCAACTGCTACGGTAGTAAATGGAATACTGTCGCTGATATCTAAGAACACGGCTGGTGATAGAAGTGTAATGTATGAAGAATTCGGGAGGGGCGATAGGACTGCTCTGTCTGATGATAGATCTCCTATGAGAGTCTCTTATCTACTTGGCAGGGACGATGAAATATATTACTCTGTATCCCACTTCTTTTCTGTGGTGGATAAACTTCTATGGCAGAGGATTGGAGATTCTACATATTTCACTAAGACTGTAGGTATACAGGCCCTATTTACTGTTTTGAAAAGACTGATTGGCGAACAGTCGGGTCGACTTGACCTTTCGATGGGATATTTTATAAGGCGACTGAATGGATTAAGCAGAATAAGGGAAGACAGAGTTCAAATTTTGGGTGAAGCATCTGGGATAGGTAAAACTCGATTGACAAATCTGCTACTCATTGCACTAGATATGAAAAGTGATGATGGTGATATTAGCCTAATTAACGGGGACGTCGTAATCGGCTCGGATTATTTTCTTTTTGAAAGGGAATAGCTATCTAAGGGAAATTCAAGAACGTTTCTGCGTTAGGATGGCGGCTCTGATTGGGAGCCGCCATCTTCTTGCCAAGTATCTTTCTGACGTCTACTGCGTACTGCGCGGGTCGAGCACGTCGCGCAGGCCGTCGCCCAGCAGGTTAAAGCCCAGCACGGTCAGCAAGATGGCGAGGCCAGGAAAAATCATCGTCCAGGGCGCGTCTATGTAGTAGCTGCGCGAATCCGAAATCATGGTGCCCCACTCTGGCAGGGGCGGCTGTGCCCCGATCCCCAGAAAGCCCAGCGCGGCGACCTCAATGGTGGCGGTGGCGATGCTCAGTGCCCCCTGCACGATGAGCGGCGAGAGGCTGTTGGGCAGTACATGCTTGAACACGGTGCGGGTCTGGCTGGCTCCCAGCGCGTGGGCCGCCTGCACGAATTCGCGTTCGCGTAGCCCCAGCACCACCGAGCGGGCGAGGCGCACATACACCGGAATCTGCACCAGCGACACGGCGAGCATGGCGGTCACGAGTTGCGGACTGTTGAGCTGAAAGAGTTTGTCCAGGCCCGCAATCAGCAGCGGTGGATTGGTCGAACTGAAGATGGTGGCGAAGCCGATGGCGAGCAGAATGCTCGGAAAGGCCAGCAGCACGTCGGTGAAGTAGCCCAGCAGCGAGTCGAACCAGCCGCCGAAAAAGCCGGCCAGCACGCCCAGCAGCGACCCGATGACCAGCGCCAGCACCGTGCTGACCACGCCGACCTTGAGGCTGATGCGGGTGCCGTGTAGCACGCGGGTGTAGATGTCGCGGCCCAGGTTGTCGGTGCCGAAAGGCGCACGCCACAGGTCCACCTTGCCCGTCGCGGGGTCGGTGTAGGTTTCCTTGGCCTCTGCGTTCCACAGCGCCGTGATGCTTGGCGGCTTGAGGTTGAGGCGGTAGTTGCGGTCGGTGGTGGGGTCGTAGGGCCGAATGACGGGCGCGAGAATCGCCAGCAGCACGAACAGCGCCACGATGATGGCTCCGACCTTGCCGGGCGTACTCTTGCGAAAGCGCCGCCAGAAGATGTTGGGGGGCTTGCGTGTCTGGGTGGGGGTTGCAGTTGCGGTCATGGGTTCACCTGTTGGATTTACCTGTACTGAATGCGGGGGTCGAGCGCGGCGTAGCTGAGGTCCACGAGCAGGTTGACGATGCTGACCACCAGCGCGATAAAGATGACCCCGCCCTGAATCACGAAGAAGTCACGGGCGCTGATGGCGTCGTAGAGCCACGACCCCAGGCCGTTCCACGAAAAGATGGTTTCGGTCAGCACCGCGCCGCCGAGCAGACCGCCGATTTGCAGACCGATGACCGTCACGATGGGCAGCAGGGCGTTACGGAGCGCGTGCTTGAGCGTGACCGAGCCACCGCTCAGGCCCTTGGCGCGGGCGGTACGCACGTAGTCTTGCCCCAGCACGTCCAGCAGGCTGGAGCGCGTGATGCGGGCGATGATGGCGAGTGGAATGGTGCCCAGCGCGATGGCGGGCAGCACCAGATGCTTGGCGGCGTCCCAGGCGGCGGCGGGTTGACCGCGCAGCAGGCCGTCGAGCACGTTCATGCCCGTAATCGGTTGGATGTCGAACTCGGTGCCCAACCGCGCACTGGGCGGCAGCCAGCCCAGATACACCCCGAAAAAGTAAGACAGCAGCAGGCCCAGCCAGAAGACAGGCATACTCACCCCGATCAGGCTGAAGGTGGTCGCCAGGTTGTCCCAGACCGAGTTGCGCCGCAGCGCCGCCACGATTCCGGCGGGCAGCCCGAACAGCAGCGCGAAGCCCAGCGCGGCAAACGCCAGTTCGACGGTGGCGGGAAACCGGGTCTTGAGGTCGTCCTTGACCGGAATCTGGGTCATGATGCTCTTGTCGAGGTCGCCGCGCAGCAGCCCGCCCATGTAGTTGGGATACTGGGCATTGAGCACGCCCCCTTCGCCCGTCGTGTTGAAGAACCAGGGTCGGTCGAAGCCCCGGTCACGGTTGCACTGGGCAATGGATTCGGGGGTGCCGCGCTCGCCCAGGATGGCCGTGCAGGGGCCGCCGGGAATCAGGCGCACGAAGGTAAACACCAACAGGCTGATGCCCAGCATGACCAGCAACGTGCGAAACAGGCGGCGAATCAGATAACTGCCCAAGGAAAACCTCCTGAGACGGGAAACGGGGCGCTTCCCTGAACTGGTATTGGCATATGGGGCGCAGTCTAGAGTCTGGCGGTGTCACATGCGCGGTCAGCTTCTAGGGCGTACCTTTGTGGCCTGATGACCTATCCTCTTTTGACGGGGCTGCGGCGGCGTTTGCTGACGGCCTTTCTCGGCTTAGCGGTTCTGGTTCAGCCTGCTGCAGCGCAAACTTCCGGCATGGCCCCTGGCCCGGTGGCTCCGGCCCTGCCCGGCTCTCCTTCACCCCTGAGTGGGCCGACCATCATTTCCCTGGCGGCGGAGCCACAGGAAGTCATCGGCGTGGCCCCCGACGCGCTGCCGGGCCGAGCGGGCGACCCCATCACCGGCATCGTGGCGGTGCGGGCCGTGGGCGGAACGGTGGTGCGGCTCTACGACGCGGGCACGGGCCGAATGCGCCGCGAAGTGCGCCTGCCCCCCGAAGTCCTGCCGAACGTGACGCCCGCCATCAGTCCCGACGGCAAGTGGCTGGCGGTGGCCCTCGACAACGACAAGCTGACGGGCGACGGGCTGGTGGGCTTTTTCTCGACCTTCCAGAAGCCGGTGTACAACTTCTTTCTGCGTTCGCCGGGCCTGCGCGACAGCGTCGGCTTCGCCTTCAGTCCCGACGGAACGCGGCTGGCGGTCGCCAACAAGAACAGCTACGTCCAGCTCTGGAACCTCGGCACCCGCGAGCGTCTGACCACTGTCAAGGGCAGCTACCCGCCCGAAGGTCTGTTCTTTTCGCCGGACGGCTCGACCTTCATGCCCCGTTTTCGTGGGCAAAAGCAGACCACGCTGATTGAAACCGCCACAGGCAGGACACTGACCACCCTGCCGCTGCCGCAAGCCGACCTGATGCCGGGGGGCCTGCTGGTGGCACCCGGGGGCCGCACGGTGCAGGTGCCGGGGGGAACGCCGCTGCCGCTGCCCGCCTACCTGGCCGGGGGCGCGGTGCCCGCTGGCTTCGACCGCACCGCCGGGCGTGTGCTGGTGACCCTGCCGCTGCCGACCCAGCCGAACGTGACCACCCTGGAACTGCGCGAAGTGATGACCGGAACGGTGCTGGCCCGCCATGTCCTGCCCGACGTGGAGAGCGTCCGCCTGATGCCCGACGGCGAACACGCGCTG
>NZ_JAUNHK010000052.1 GCF_030523985.1 Deinococcus sp. | reverse complement strand
GGCGCGGTGGCCGTTGCGGAACACCTCGGCGTGGTGAAGCTGGACGAGCGCGGATGGCGGATGGCTGATAGCGGATGGCGGGAGCCTGAGCATCGTTTTGCCTTCTGCCCTCTGCCCTCTGCCCTCCGCCATCTGCACCCTTCCCCCTTCCACCCAAACCGTCCGCCACCCCACTTCCGGCACTTCCTCGGGCCGATGGGTCGCCAGGACCAGCGCCACACCCGAGGCGTGAACCTCGCGCAGCACCTCGCCCAGTTCGGCGCGGGCGGATTCGCTCAGGCCGTCGGTAAATTCGTCGAGCAGCAGCAGCGCGGGCTGGGGCATCAGGGCGCGGGCCAGCAGCACCCGCCGCCGCTGTCCGTGCGAGAGGGTGCGGAAATCGCGCTCCAGCAAGGGCTCTACGCGGGTCAGCGCCGCGACCCTTCTCAGGCAGGCCAGTTGCGCGGCGTCGGGTTCCCACAGGCGCAGGCTTTCGCCTTCGGCCCCCGCCAGCAGCACGTCGCGCACGGTCTGTTCCCAGTCGCGGGTCAGGTAAAAGGCTTCGGCGTCCGGTCCCACCACGCTCAGGGTGCGCCGCGCCTGCACCGCCGAGGGCTGCCGCTCACCCTTCAGGGCGTAGCGCCGCGTCCCGCCCACCGGAGCGACCTCGCCCGCCAGGAGCCGCAGCAGCGTGGTTTTGCCGCCCCCGTTCGGCCCAGAGAGCCGCAGCGCCTCGCCGGGATGCACGGTCAGCGATACGTCTTGCAGCAGGGTTTGCCCCCCGGCGACGACGTGGGCGTGTTCGAGTTCGACAAGCGGCAGCGGCACGCCCGGAGTCTAGGACGCGGCGCGGGCTTTTGGCCTGAGCGGGTCTATGTCGCTCCACCCCACTGTGCTCCACTTCCCCGCGTTGGAATCGGTATAAGTTTTTCCATGAGCCTCGCCTTTCCTCTCCTCATCATGCTGGGTGCGCTGGCGATAGCGGGTATCGCGCACCGCAGGCATATTCAGCCCGGTCTGGTCATCGTGCTGCTGGCCTCGGCGGTGTCGTTCATTCCGGGGCTGCCGCGCTTGCAACTGCCGCCCGAAGTCATTCTGGGCTTGGTGGTGCCGCCTCTGCTGTACTCGGCGGCGTACAACACGTCCATCGGGCAATTCAGGCGCAATCTGCAACCCATTCTGGCGCTGGGCGTGGGGCTGGTGGTGGTCACCACGCTCGTCGGGGCGTACTTTACGCACTGGCTGCTGCCCTCGCTGGGGCTGAGCATGGCCTTCGTGCTCGCCTCGGTGGTGTCGCCGCCCGATACCGTGACCACTGTAAGTCACGGGCGCGAATACGGGCTGACCCGGCGCGTGCAGAGCATCCTGATAGGCGAAAGCCTCGTCAACGACGCCATCGCCCTGACCCTGTTCGCGCTGGCGCTCAATGCCGTGGCGCACCAGCATGTGGTCAGTGAAAACCCGGTGCTGCTGTTTCTGTATCAGGCTGTGGTGGGACTGGCGGTGGGCACGCTGCTGGGCGCGGTCAGCAATGCGGTGCGCAGCCGGATGCAGCAGGCGCAGCTCGAGACGGCTTTCGGGTTCATCCTGCCTTTCGCGGCTTACCTCAGCGCCGAAGTCTTTCACGCGTCAGGCATTCTGGCGGTGGTGGCGGCGGCCTTTTGCGTGAGTCTGAACACGCTCTACGACCCCCGCGTCATCCACCGCTACACCTACCGCACCCGCCTTCAGGAAAGCCAGTTCTGGCCGGTGGTGGACACGCTGCTCGAAGCCTTCGTGTTCGCGTACATGGGCCTGCAACTGCGTTTCGTGCTGGACGACCTGCGGGCCTCGGGCGAGCCGTTCGGTCACACGCTGCTGGTCGGGCTGGCGGTCACGGCGCTCATCATGCTGGTGCGGATGGTCTGGGCGCTGGCGGTCTTTCACCCGCGTGTGCTGGCGTGGTTCGGGAAGCTGCGTGTTCGCCGGGGACAACGCGGGGGTGTACCGCGTCAGCCCGAGTTGCTGACGGGCCGCGAGAACGTGCTGATCGGCTGGACGGGGATGCGCGGCATCATCACGCTGGCGGCGGCGGCGGGTGTGCCGCTGACCCTGGAAAACGGCGAACCCTTTCCGGGGCGGGCCGTCATTCAGACGGTGGCCTTCATCGTGACCATCACCACGCTGCTGGTGCAGGGGGCGACGCTGCCGCTGCTCTCACGCCGGCTCCGCATAGACACCTCAGGGGACGCCGCGCAGGAAAAAGAGGAACTGGTGCAGGCGTACCGCACCGCCAAGACCGCGCCCGCCGACGACTTTCCCGCCCAGCGCCGAATGCTGGGCCAAGCCATGCTGAGGGGCGAGGTCCAAGAATCGGCGGCGCGCACCGTGATGCTCCGCCTGGACCTCGAACAGTCGGCCCAGACGCTCAGCGAGAAGGAGGCGCGAGGGGGCCGGGTGCCGGCTGGAACCTTCGACCCCCCTTCCTCGTAACGCTGAGTAAGGAGGCGAATTTATGGGATTTACCATCTTCGTGGTCGTGCTGCTGCTGCTCGTCATCATCACCCTGTTCGCAGGCATCAAGAGCGTGCCGCAGGGCAACGAGTGGACGCAGGAGCGCTTCGGCAAGTTTCAGCGCACCCTCAAACCGGGCCTGAACCTCATCATTCCGTACATCGACCAGATTGGGCGCAAGGTCAACATGATGGAGCAGGTCTTCGACGTGCCCAGCCAGGAAATCATCACCAAGGACAACGCGCTGGTCACGGTGGACGCGGTGGTCTTTTATCAGGTGCTCGACGCCGCCAAAGCGAGCTACGAGGTACGCAATCTGGAACTGGCGGTGCTGAACCTCACCATGACCAACATTCGCACCGTGACGGGCAGCATGGACCTCGACGAACTGCTCTCCAACCGCGACACCATCAACGCAAGGTTGCTGACCGTGGTGGACGAGGCCACGGAGCCGTGGGGCGTCAAGGTCACGCGCATTGAGGTCAAGGACATCAAGCCGCCCGCCGACCTCGTGGCGAGCATGGCCCGGCAGATGAAGGCCGAGCGTGAAAAACGCGCCAACATCCTCGACGCCGAGGGCTTCCGTCAGGCCGCGATTCTGAAGGCCGACGGCGAGAAGCAGGCCGCCGTGCTCAAGGCCGAGGGTGAAAAACAGGCTGCCTTCATGGAAGCCGAAGCCCGTGAGCGCCGCGCCCAGGCCGAAGCCGAGGCGACCCGCGTGGTCAGCCAGGCGATTTCGGCAGGCAACGTGCAGGCGGTCAACTACTTCATCGCCCAGCAGTACGTCGAAGCGCTGCGCGACGTGGCGAGCGCACCCAACCAGAAGACGTTGATTCTGCCTATCGAGGCCACCAGCGTGCTGGGGAGCTTGCAAGGCATTGCCGAAGTCGCCAAGGAAGCCTTCGGGGGCGGCTCCAGTCACCCCGCGCCCATGCCCCAAATGCCCCGCCCTGCCCAGCCCGTGCCCGTGCAGCCTCTGCGTCAGCCCGAGGCCCAGGTCGTGCCTGCCACGCTGCCCCGGAGACAGGAGTAAGCCGTGCCCGACTGGGTTCCCACCTGGCAATCCGTTCACCCCTGGCATTGGTGGGTGCTGGGGGCCATCCTGCTGATGCTGGAAGTCGCCGCGCCGGGCGTGTTCTTCGTGTGGCTGGCGCTGTCGGCCTTCGGGGTCGGCCTGCTGACCTTCGTGCTTCCCTTCATGGACGTTCCCAGCCAACTCCTGCTGTTTGCGGGCCTGAGCGTGGTCGCCGTGTGGCTGGGCCGCCGCTACGTTTCCCGGCTGGCGCTGGGGGGCAGTGAAGGCGAGGGCATCAACACCGGCGCTCAACGTCTGGTGGGCCGCACCGTGACGGTGGTGGTGCCTATCCACAACGGCCTGGGCCGTGTGCGGGTGGGCGACAGCGACTGGCGGGCGCGTGGCCCCGAACTGCCCGCCGGGACAGCGGTTCGCATCGTCGGCGTGGAGGGCACGACGCTGGTGGTGCAGGAGGAAAAACGCCTGACGGCCTAGAAAGCTTCTGGTGAAAGGAAAGCGCGTTCGGTGAGATTTCCCGAACGCGCTCTCCTTTCGCCCCTGTCAGGCTGGAATCGTCATCATACGGCTTCGAAAAATAGTTTGGGCATCCAAGCTATTTTTCCGAGCAGAGCGAGAAGAAGAAAAAGCGGGGCTGGGCGACGCGGACTTGCAAAGCTGCGCAGCAGAGCACATTCGGGCGCTTTCCTCGGATGTGCGGAGTAAAGCCCAGTTCCGTATCACATCCCGAAGCGGGCGTAAATATCGTCCACATGCCGCAGATACCACTGCAAATCGAAGGCGGCGTCGAGTTCGCTGTCGCTGAGCGGGCTTTCGGGGTCGGCTTTCAGCAGGTCGCGCAGGCCCTCGCCGGTTTCCCAGGACTTGAGGGCGTTGCGCTGCACGATGCCGTAGGCCGCCTCGCGCATCATCCCCTTGTCGTCGATCAGGGCGTGCAGCACGCGCTGCGAGAACACCAGTCCGCCCAGGTCGTTGAGGTTTTTGAGCATCCGGTCGGGGAAGACCACCAGGTCGCGCAGCACCCCGGTCAGGCGGCGGGTGGCGTAGCTCGCTCCGGCGGTGGCGTCGGGCAGAATCACGCGTTCGGCGCTGGAGTGCGAGATGTCGCGCTCGTGCCACAGCGCCACGTTTTCCAGCCCCGTGACCAGGAAGCCGCGCAGCAGGCGGGCAAATCCGGTCACGTTCTCGGTCAGGATGGGGTTTTTCTTGTGAGGCATGGAGCTGCTGCCCGTCTGCCCCTTGCCGAACGGTTCCATCGCCTCGCGCACTTCGCTGCGTTGCAGGTGGCGAATTTCGACGGCGATGCGTTCGAGCGTGCTGCCCAGGATGGCGAGGGCGGCCAGCACCTCGGCGTGACGGTCACGGGCGAGGGTCTGGTTGGTGACGGGCGCGGCCTGCCAGCCCCAGCTCGCCGCCACTTCTTCCTCGATGCGCGGCGACACGTGGGCGTAAGTGCCCACCGACCCCGACAGCATCACGACCCGAATGCGCTGGCGGGCGGCTTCGAGGCGTTCGAGGTCGCGGTCTAAGGTCGCCATCCAGTTCAGGAACTTGAGGCCGAAGGTCATCGGCTCGGCGTGGATGCCGTGGGTGCGGCCCACCGTGGGCGTGTGCTTGTGGGCGGCGGCCTGGGTGCGGCACACGTCGCGCAGCGCCTGCACGTCGGCGATGATGATGGTCAGCGCCTCGTCCAGCAGCAGGTTTTGGGCGGTGTCCACCACGTCGGTGCTCGTCAGGCCGTGGTGAATGAAGCGGGCTTCCTCGCCGTAGCGCTCGGTCAGGGCGCGGGTAAAGGCGACGATGTCGTGACGGGTGACGGCCTCGATTTCGGCCACTTTTTCGGCAAAGGCGTCGTCCAGGGGGTCGGCGGCGCTCTTGCGGGTCAGCACCTCGAAGGCTTCCTGCGGCACTTCGCCGTGCTGGGCCTGCGCCTGCATCGCGCTCAGTTCGACCTTGAGCCAGGCGCGGTACTTGTTGGCTTCGCTCCAGAGGACTTTCATTTCGGGCGTCAGATAGCGGTCAATCATCTTTCTTCAGCGTAGCAGTCACCACGCTCTGCCCCCACGAGAGGTTGCGCCTTCTTACCCCGGCAGATTCTCGCCGCAGCGTTTGCAGAACTGGGCGTCGGTGTCGTGTTTGCTCAGCCCGCACTGGGAGCAGACCCGGCCCCGGCGGGCTTCGCGGGCTTCCTGAAGGCCGACGGTGACGATGCCCGTGGGCACGGCGATGATGGCGTAGCCCGACAGCATGGCGAGGGTGGCGATGAATTTGCCCAGGCCCGTCTTGGGCGAGATGTCGCCGTAGCCGACAGTGGTGACGGTCACGACCGCCCAGTAGATGCTGGTCGGAATGGAGGTAAAGCCGTGCTGCGGGCCTTCGACCATGTACAGCAACGTGCCGAACACGATGACCATAGACAGCACCGAGATGAAAAAGACGATGATCTTCTCGCGGCTGGCCTGAAGTGCCTCGCCGATCAGCGCCGCCTGGTCGGAGTAGCGGGCGAGTTTGAAGACCCGGAACACCCGCAGCAGCCGCAGCGCCCGCACCACCAGCAGGTATTGCGTACCCGGAAACAGCAGGCTGAGGTACGACGGCAAGATGGTCAGCAAGTCCACCAGACCGTAGAAACTCAGGGCGTAGTGCAGCGGCCGCCGCGCCGCCAGCAGCCGCCCCAGATAGTCGAGGGTGAACAGCACCGTGAAGACCCACTCGGCCCAGCGCAAGCCCCGGCGGGTCAGGGGGGGCAGCCCCGAGACGCTTTCGAGCATGACCGCCAGCACCGACGCCACGATCAGGACAATCAGCACTTTGTCGTAGTTGCGGGCGGCGGGGGTGGACAGGCCGAAAATGAGGTCGCCCAACCAGCGCCGCCAGGGAGCGCGGTGGTCAGGAGCGTGCGGGGGCGGGGTCACGGCGGCAAAGATAGCGCCAGAGCGACGTGCGACCCGCTGTCATGGGGCGGGCTGTCGTATGGCTGGCCGTTATGCTGCCCGCATGACCTCGCCCGACCTGAACCCTGCCCTGCCCACCGACCCCACCCAGGCCCAGGCCCTCGCCACAGCGGTGGCGGCGGCCCGCGCTGCCGGGGCCATTCACCTGCGCCATCTGGGGCAACTGACGGGCGTGGGCACCAAGTCCAGTCCTGCCGACCTGGTCACGGTGGCCGACGCCGAAGCGGAGCAGGCCATCCGGCAGGTGATTGCCGCCGCCTTTCCCACGCACGCCATTCTGGGCGAGGAAGAGGGCGAGACGGGTACGGGCGACTGGCGCTGGGTCATCGACCCACTGGACGGCACGGTCAACTTTGCCCACGGCTACCCGGTCTTCTGCGCGTCGGTGGCGTTGGAATACCAGGGCGAGGCAGTGGTGGGTGCCGTCTATGACCCAGGCCGCGACGAACTGTTTACCGCCAGCCGGGGGGGCGGGGCCTTCCTGAACGGGCAGCGCCTTCAGACCAGCGCCGTGCCTAGCCTGTCTGCGCCGCCGCTGATCGCCACCGGGTTTCCCTACGACACGTCGGGCGAGCGCAATCTGGTTCATGTCGCCAAGCTGCTGCGGCGCGGCATCCCCGTGCGCCGTCCCGGAGCCGCTGCCCTTGACCTGTGCAACGTGGCCTGCGGGCGCATGGACGCCTACTGGGAAATCGGGGTGCAGCGCTGGGACGTGGCGGCGGGGGCGCTCATCGTGCGTGAGGCGGGCGGGGAGGTGTCCGACCTGTCGGGGCAGCCCACCCCCTACGGCGAAACCATCGTGGCGACGAACGGCCCCCTGCACGCCGAATTGCTGGAGCTGCTGAACGCGGACTGAGCAAGGAACCCGGTTTACTCGGGCAATTCCCCGATGTTCCAGCCGTCGATGGCGTCGAAGCGAATCGAGAGCGCGGGCAGGTGGAAGGTGCGCTGGCTCTGGTAGGTGCGTACGTCAATCAGGTACAGATGCTCAAAGTACACGGGGTCCTGGGCGTCGAGTTGCTCGGTGCTGTAGACCGTCTGTGCCGGAAACATGTCGAGCAGGCCGCGCACGATGTCGGGGTCGCTGCCCTGAGCTGCCCGCAGCACGTTTCTCAGGCGGGCGTTATAGCCGTCCGGCCCGGCAATCCGCCCGGAAATCATGGTGCCGCCCGTCAGGACGATGACCGGGGGAAACGACACTTCGGGAAATTCGCGGCCCTCCTGCCACTTGGGGTCGCGGGTGACCGTGCGAGCGGCTTCGCGGGCCATTTTCGCCTGGTAAATTCTCAAGTTATCTATAGACATACTGCCCAGAGTAACGGGTGCGCGGCTTTCTGTCCCGCCAGGCCACAGGCCCATGACTTTAGACTGAGACGTGCTCCTGGGACTCCTGATTCTGCTGCTGCTCAGCCTCAATCTGGGCGGCATCTTCAGCGCGGCGATGCAGTTCGGGCGGCAGGATTTTCTGGGCGGCCTCGGCACCCTGCTGGTCGTGGGCCTGCTGGACGCGGTGGGCTTCTGGCTGCTGGAAGAATTGCGGGGGCGACAGTGACAGACTTGGGCCACGCGAGCCTTTACCCTCCGGACTATGAGCCAGCCCCATCCTTACCGCGCCTACTCGCCCGCCGACTTCGGTTTCCCGCTGCCTGACGGTCACCGCTTTCCCTACTACAAATACGAAGGCGTGCGAAAACGGCTGGACGGTCTGCTGCCCATCCTGACCACGCCACAACTGACCTGGGCCGACGCGACCCGTGCCCACGACCCGCTGTGGCTGCGGCGCTGGCGGCGGGGCGAGGTGGAGAGGCGCGAGGAACGCGAGTTCGGGCTGCCCTGGTCGCCCGAGGTGGTCACGCGGGCCATGCGGGCGGCGGGCGGCAGTCTGGCGGCCCTGCACGACGCGCTGAACGTAGGCTGGGGCGCGAATCTGGCGGGCGGCACGCACCACGCCTTCGCCGACCGCGCCGAGGGGTTCTGTCTGGTCAACGATGCCGCCATCCTGACGCGGGTGGCCCACGACAAGGGGCTGGCGCGGCGGGTGGCGACCCTCGACCTGGACGTGCACCAGGGCAACGGCACCGCCCGCATCCTGATGCCGGAAATGGCGGCGGGCACGGCCTACACCCTCAGCATTCACGGCGAACGCAACTACCCTTTTCGCAAGGAGCGCAGTTCGCTGGACCTCGGCCTGGGCGACGACGTAGACGATGCCGAGTATCTGGACGTGCTGCGCGGGCAAGCACTTCCGGCGCTGGACGCCTACCGCCCCGACCTGCTGCTCTACCTCGCTGGGGCCGACGTGCTGGCGCGGGACCGGTTCGGGCGCTTTGCCCTGACCCTGGACGGCGTGCGCGAACGCAACCGCGCCGTGTTTGCCTGGGCACAGGCGGCGGGCGTCCCCATCGTGACCATGATGGCGGGCGGCTACAACCACGACCACGCCCTGACGGTCGAGGCCCATGCCAGCGTGGTGCTCGACGGCCTGGAGGTGCTGACGGACTAGCCTCGCTCTCCAGTCTTCAAGCCAGCTAAAGGTTCCGACTCATACCCGTCTTATCCAATCCAAGGATAATGTAAAAAGTAAAGCGGTTTACCGTATCTGCCCTTTTCCTGGAGGCTGCCCATGACCCCGTTTCCGATGACTCCGACGCCCCAAGTTCCCCAGCCTCTCCATGCGGCTCCCGACCAGCACCGCGCCGTCCGGCGTGGCGAGACGCTCTACTACGCGGGTGACCAGTCGCTCACCCTGTACCGCCTCGAATCGGGCCTGCTGCGGGCTGTGCGCCTGACCCCCCAGGGCCGCACCCTCACCGTGCGCCACATTCAGCCCGGTGACATTTTTGGCGAAGAAGTCCTGCACGCCCAGCCGCGCACCCACCAGCTCGTCGCGCTGACCGACGCCGTGGTCACGCCGCTGCACGTCGAACAACTCAGCGTGCGTGACCTGTGGGACGTGACCCGCAGCCTCAGCACCCAGCTTCAGCGGGCCATGAACGACGGCATTCACGTTCAGGACGGCGACCTGCGCGAGCGGATCGCCCGCTACCTGCTCAGCCTGGCCGATTCGAGTCTGGGCGGAGTCCACCCCGGCGGGCAGCGTTTCGTGCGGGCCACCCACGAACTGATTGCCGAGGGCACCGGAGCCACCCGCGAAAGCGTGAGCAAGCTGATCGGCGAAATGCGCGACGACGGTCTGCTGCTCCCCGCCTACCGCTGCCTGACCCTCACCGATGAAGCCGAGTTGCGGCGACTGAGCGGCGCAGAGGCGAGCGCAGAACAGTAACGCCCGCTGCTCGCTGGGCCGGGACGATGGCCTCGGCTCTTTTTGCTTTGGGGATATACGCCCTGAACATGCCGAGTGCCGTACAATCTTGCCCATGCGTATTCGTCTGGACCCCTGGCCTATAGACACTCTGGACGGACAACTGGGGATGAAAGGCTTCGAGGGTGAGCTGGTCGATATGGAAAGCCCCCGCTGGGCGGCGGTCCCCGCCAAGCCCATTCCCGAGAAATTGCGCGAGGTGTACGTCGTGGACGGCAGGCGGCGCATGGAGTCGCGCATCTTCATCGAGGACGACGCGGGCAACGCTGGCGTGGGCGGCTTCGGGGCCTATGTGGCGGGGGCCGTTAAACTCTGTCCGCACGGTTCCCAGCCCGCCACCCTGGAAGAAGTGCGGGCGCAGCGGGTGCTGGCCTACGCTCCGGGGTTGCAGGTGGACCCTTACATCCTTTCGCCGCGCCACCCGCAGACGGGCACCCTCGAATACCTGCCGCTGGCGTGCGAGACGGCTGACCCGCTGGCTCCGCTGCATATGGTGCAGCAGGCCATGCTGAACGCCGAGCAGTGGCTTTCGCACACGCTGGCCTCCAAGGTGCCCTTCGACGAGTCGGACGAGCGCGAAGAACTCACCTCGCTGACCCTGCAAGACGGCACCCTGCGCTCCAGAAACCTGGGGGGGGCCGTGGTCGGCTGCGTCAAGACCATGCAGACCCAGTATCTGCCGCCCGACCGCGCCGCCCTGCTCTCCGAACTCCGCCCCGGAGAACGTACCCCCATCCTGCACCTGAAATACAACGGCGGGCGGTTTACCCGCTTTACCTGGTATGTGCGGCTGTGCGAAGCGCCGTTTTACCTGCATCCCATGAGCGGCGTAATGCGTCTGGAAATGTACGCACCCGACGAGCCGGATTTTCTGCCGCCGATTGTCCGCAAGGTCGCCAACCTCTCCGGCAAGCTGCTGTGCCGACTGGCGAGTGCGCCGCACAAAGACCCCCGCGCCCCGCAGAACCTGATTCCGACCGCCGCCCTCGAACACGCCATGAGCCGGGCGATGGGCAGCTCTGAACTCGTGACCCGCCGCATTCGTGGGCACCTGGCGCGGGAAATCGGGCGAGTCGAGGGCTGAGGAACGGACGATGACGCAAGATGGACAGCGGAAGATGGCAAACATGAAACTGACCCCCCGCCCCCAAGCTCCCGAAGCCCCGCCCATAGGCCGCGTGCTGGGCACCGAGGACGTGACCCCCAACCAGTTCTGGTTTGCCGTGTCGCCCGGCGCGAACGTGGCCCTCGACGACCTGGTGGTGGTGCAGACCCAGCGGCCCGACGGCAAGGCCGTGACCTTCTACGGTCAGGTGGACAACGTCCGCAAGCGGCACGAGGGCGTGGCTTTCGAGAGCGATGTGGAGGACGTGGTGGCGGGAATTCTGCCCGCGTCGGTCAGCTACGCGGCGCGGGTGCTGGTCACGCGGGTGGCCCCCGAACAGTTCATTCCGCCGCAGCCGGGTGATACCGTGCAGCACGCGACGGGCGCGGCGCTCGACATGGCCCTCAGCGCCGACAAGATGAGCCTCAAGTTTCCCGGCGGCCTGCTCTCGGACGGGCAGACCCTGCCCATCAACTTCAAGTTCGTCAACGGCGAATCGGGCGGACACGTCAACATTTCCGGCATTTCGGGTGTGGCGACCAAGACCAGCTACGCGCTGTTTTTGCTGCATTCCATCTTTACCAGCGGCGTGATGGGCGCAGAGGCGGCGGCGGGCCGGGCCATCATCTTCAACGTCAAGGGCGAGGATCTGCTGTTTCTGGACAAACCCAACAACCGCGTTGGCGAGCGCGAAACGGCGGCCCAGACCGAAAAGGGGTACGCACAAGACCGTTACGCCCTGATGGGCCTGCCGCGTGCGCCCTTCGCGAGCACGCAGTTTCTGGCCCCGCCCCGCAGCGCCGCGCCGGGGGCCGCCATCGTGCCGCACACCGACCAGCGCAGCGACGGCGTGACGCCCTTCATCTTCAGCCTGCGCGAATTCTGCGCCCACCGCATGCTCCCTTACGTCTTTTCGGATGCGTCGGGGAGCCTGAACCTCGGCTACGTCATCGGCAACGTGGAGGAGAAACTGGCACGGTTGGCGAATGCCCAGAGCGGCAGCGGCACGCACCTGACCGTCACCGACTGGCGGCCCGAGGAGCAGGACGACGTGCCCGAAGGCATCGAATGGGGCGACATGGGCGGCATCCAGATCAAGACCTTCGACCATCTGATTTCTTATCTGGAATACAAACTGCTGGAAGAAAACGACGGTGCGGGCGACAAAAAATGGGTGCTGAACCAGTCGCAGGGGACGCTGCGGGCCTTTACCCGCCGCCTGCGCGGGGTGCAGAAGCACCTGGCCCCGTTGGTGCGCGGCGACCTGACCGAAGCTGAGGCCGCCAAGTACCGCCCCAACCTGCTGGGCGGCAAGCAGCTGAGCGTGGTGGACATCCATAATCTGTCCGGCCCCGCGCAGATGTTCGTGGTGGGCGTGCTGCTGCGCGAAGTCTTTGAATTTAAGGAAAAAAACGGGCGGCAAAATACGGTGTTCGTGGTGCTGGACGAACTCAACAAGTACGCCCCCCGCGACGGCGACAGCCCCATCAAGGACGTGCTGCTCGAAATCGCTGAGCGCGGACGCTCTCTGGGCATCATCCTGATCGGGGCGCAGCAGACTGCCAGCGAAGTCGAGCGGCGCATCGTGTCCAACGCCGCCATTCGCGTGGTCGGGCGGCTGGACATGGCCGAAGCCGAGCGGCCCGAATACCGCTTCCTGCCCCAGAGCTTTCGCCTCCGCGCCGGAATTTTGCAGCCCGGCACCATGCTGGTGTCTCAGCCCGACGTGCCCAGCCCCATGCTGGTGCAGTACCCCTTCCCGGCCTGGGCCACCCGCAAGGACGAGGTAGACGACCTCGGCGGCAAGACGGCGGCGGAATTCGGGGCGAGTCTGCTGCGGTGAGTGGGAGAGAGCAGAGAGCAGGGAGACGAGGTTGCCCGCCCCCGCTCCCCCTCTTCATTTCTGCCAGCTGGCCTTGAGCAATTTCACTTCGTCCGGGGACACGGGCAGGTACCTGATATTTCTCAAGTCGGACGTGTCGAGGCGGTAGAGCAGAGCGGCGTGCTGCCTTTTGGTGCTGGCCTGCACGAGTTCCTGAGGTGTGCGGACAATGTGGGGGAGAGAACTTTCCCATCCTCACCGACACCGATGGGTTGTGGCAGTTTGCCCTGGCGCACAGACGCAACGCCGAGCGTGTAGAAGCGCTCAGTGATGCCGCAACAGTTTTTGTCGGGTGCCAGGAAATCCCCATTGGACACTGTGGCGTACATCGTGTTTTCAGGGGCGGCCACAAGCATGTCGGGGTGGCTTGCCCCATTTCCGCTCTCGAACCAAGCCAAACGGACTTGCTGGGCCGTGTTCGTGACCTGGGGAGGGATGGCCTTCTCCAGTTCGGCGAGGAGCTGTCTTTGCAGCAAGGGAGCGAGGAGGTCACCCGTTGCCAGTGGGGTTTCCTTCGTTCCGAGTTGCACTTTGACGCTGCCAATGGTCAGTACCGGGTTGACCGTGCCACTTAGGCGGGCGGGGCCATCCACCAGGCTCAACACCTTTTCCAGGGTGACGTGTTTGAGGGCGTAGAACTCTCCGCCAATCATCCGCGAGTCCTGTGAAAAGTCGGCGGAGCGTGATTCGCCATTAGGCAACTTCACCGTTACCAGGCCATTGTCTGCACTCAGCACCCCCATGCCGCCTTCCCGCAACGCCGCCACCAAGTCGCTCAGCCGCAGGTAGCGGTTCGGATTGGGCTGCATGGCGAGGCAGTCGGCCTTGGCCTTGGCGGCGCTGCCGAGTCGCTCGACTTCCTGCCGCTTGTACTGGGCCATTTGTGGCGGGGCTTTAGCAATGGCGGCGGGGCTGTAGTCGCACAACGTTTCCAGATAAGTCTGCTCAGCCCTCGGCGTAGGCATGGCCCGCACCGCTGGAATCTGGGCGGCAGCTTGCAGGCCCAGAGCGCTCGCCAGCACGATAAACAGCGCGACTTTGGCCCCTTGTGGCACGCTGTGGACGGCGCTCAGTTCACGGGAAATGGCAGCGGGAGAACCGAGATCACGCAATGCGGCGCGTTCGGCTTCGGGAGTGGTCATTCCCAGCAGGGTGTAGCGGTAGATTTTGTCCTCTACTGCGCCGCGCAGCTCCAGAACAGCGTTCCTTCTGGCCTTTCCCCACAGCCCCCGCGTGGCGACCCGCAAAAATTTCTCGGTGTCGTTCATGCCGTTCCTCCAATCACGCCGCGCACGGCAGCACTGAAACGCTCGTACTTTTCGCGTTGCTCGCGCAGTTCGTCCAGGCCGCTTGGCGTCAGGGTATAGACCTTGACCGGAGAGCCGCCGCGTGGGAGCTGCTGGAACTCGCCGCGAATCCAGCCCGCCTTTTCCAGACGGTGCAGCGCTGGATAGAGCGTGCCTTCGCGCAGGCTGAAATAGCCATCCGTCGCCGCCTGCACGTCCGCGATGATTTGCCCACCGTAGCTCGGCCCGCCCTCCAGGGTGGCGAGGAGCAGAAGGTCAAGGTGCCCTTTGAGTTGCTGTGCGTCCATAGTTCTCCTTTCCATGACGATGAAAGGCATCGGTATGCGATGTCTCCTGAGAAGCATCGTAAAGCAAGGGGCATCGGAATACAAGGATGTGGGTGGCTTCACTTTTCGGCGGACGCTCCCGCCCACCCTCTTCTCTACACTGCCCGCATGACCCGCTCGCGCCTGCTGACCGTCTGGGCTGCCCTCTGCCTGCTGGGGGCGCTGCTGCTGTGGGGCGTGACCCTGCTTGAGTTGTCCTTTGCGGGACACAGTTGGAACGACTCCGGCCCCTGCCCCTATAGCCCCGCCGACCGCGTGGGCTATGGCCTGGGCGGGTTCAGCTTTTTCTGCGGCGGCCAGCGTATGCCCGGTGCTCATCCCAGTTATCCGCTGGTGGTGGCGGCGCTGGCACTCAATACGCTGCTGCTGTGGCTGGCGCGGGGTCGGGGCGAACAGGTGCGGCGCATGGGCCGGGTGAGCCTGTGGGCGCTGCTGCTGACGCTGGGCCTGGGTTGGCCTGTCCTGAAAGGAGTAGAGCGGGTGCAAAACAGCTTTCTGGCGGGCGGCGAGGTGGTGGCGGTGGACACTCGCCCGGCCCTGTTCTCTGCTAGGCGCTGCGAGGTGCGCCCGGAAAACGGCCCCTGTACACAGGTCGGCAGGCTGACGCTGCCCAATCCGGTGGCCTGGGGTCTGCTGGGCCTGGGCCTGACGGGGGCGGCAGGACTGCGGCGAGGTCGCCCGTAACCCTCCGCCGGAACTCGCGTTTGTCGTGCGCTATGTCCTTTCAGTCTGCCGGGTCAAGTGCTGGCCGCTTTTATCCCTCACTCAGCCACCCCGCCGCCGCCCGCGTCGCCAGTGGCATAAACAGGTAGGTCATCAGGACGACGACCAACAACGACTGCACCAGTACTCGGGGCGGCAGGGGCCAGTGTCCGAGGTGCGGCCCCAGCAGCCAGTTGAGGCCCAGGCTGACCGGATAGAGCACGCCCAGCGTGAGCAGCGCCATTTTCCAGCGCGGAGGCTGGCGCAACGTGGGCGCGGCGGGCGGCGTGAACCAGAAGTCCAGCCCCGGCTGCCGCTCGAAACTGACGTGTTCGTCCACCACGGCGTCCATGCGCCTGAGCCAGGCGAGGCGCTCGGGCGACTGTTCCCAGGCGGCGGCGCTGTCCACGTCGTCGAAGCGGGCCATCAGCGTGTATTCGCGGTCTCCGGTGGCGGGGCGCACGATGCCGGTTCCCCGGTGCCCCGGCATACGGGCAAGCATGGCGATGCCCTCGGCCAGCAGCACTTCGTACTCGGCTTCCTTGCCCGGGCGAATGCGGCGGCGAATGACCAGACTGACCGGGTCGGTCTGCACCTGGGTCATTTCAGCCGACTTTCCACGGCGCGGGCGTGGGCTTCCAGTCCCTCGGCGCGGGCGAGGGTGGCGGCGGCAGGCCCGATGCGGCGCAGGGTTTCCTCGTTCACGCCCACCACGCTGATGATGTTCTGAAAGTCGCGCACGTTCACTGGACTCATGAAGCGGGCGGTGCCCCCGGTGGGCATCACGTGGCTCGGCCCCGCCACATAGTCGCCCAGCGCTTCCATGCTGGCCTCGCCCACGAACACGCCGCCCGCCCGCCGCACCTGTCCCAGCAGGCTCCAGGGGTCGCGGGTCAGCAGGCAGAGGTGTTCGGGGGCGTAGAGGTTCGCCAGCTCCAGCGCTTCGGAAAGGTCACTCGCCAGCACGACCTTCATGCGGGCGTCCACGCTATCCCGCGCCCAGGAGCGGTTGGGTTCGGGCAGGTTTTCGAGTTGTTCGTTGAGTTCAGTCTGCACCCGCAGCAGCAACTCACGGCTGTTAGAGACCAGCACCGGCTCGGCCCCGTTGTGTTCGGCCTGGGCCAGCAGGTCGGCGGCGACAAAGCGCGGGTCGGCAGAGTCGTCGGCCACCACCAGCGTCTCGGTCGGCCCCGGCAGGCTCTCGATTCCGGCCTGACCGTACACCATGCGCTTGGCGATCACCACGAACAGGTTGCCCGGCCCGGCAATCTTGTCCACCGCCGGAATGCTGGCGGTGCCGTAGGCGAGGGCGCCGATGGCCTGGGCACCGCCCACCTTGAAAATGCGCGTGAGGCCGAGTTCGCGGGCCGCCACCAGAATCGCGGGGTGAACCTGACCGTCCTTGCCGGGCGGGGTCGTCACCACGATGTCGGGCACGCCCGCCACCTGCGCGGGCACCGCCGTGTGAATCAGGGTGGAAATCAGCGGCGCGAGGCCACCGGGCACATACACGCCGACCCGTCCCAGCGGGCGCACCAGCTGGCCCAGCGCCCCGTCCGGCCCGTGTTCCAGAAAGCCGTGCGCGGGCTGCTGCTCGTAGAAGGCCCGCACCCGCTCGGCGGCGAGGCGGATGGCGGCGTGCAGGTCGGGGTCCACCTGCGCGGCTTCCAGTTCGGCGGCGGACACTTCCAGGGCGTCGGGACGGCTGCCGTCCAGTTTTTCCGTCCAGTCACGCAGAGCGTCGTCGCCACGCTCACGCACGTCGGTCAGGATGCGTTCCACGACCTGCTCGGGAGTCAGGCGTTCCCCGAAAGTCTGTTCGATGCGCGAAAGCACCGCGTCGGGCACGGGAATCTGCGAAAAGCTGCGGGTCAGGGCGGCGCGGGCCTCACGGCCTTGAAGCACTTGCATGGGGAGAGGATAGGCGCGGCGGGGCAGAGACACGTCCCAGCCCCTAGACTGCCCCCATGCCCGGCACCCTGCACGTCCTTCACGGTTACATCGGCGCAGGCAAAACCACGCTGGCGCGGCGGCTGGAGCGCGAGTTGCCCGGCATCCGCTTTTCGGCGGACGAGTGGATGGTGTCGCTTTATGGAATTGACCCGCCAGAAAGCGAGTACCGCGCCGCCCAGGAACGGGTGCGCGGCCTGCTGGAAACGTGCTGGCGGCGGTGTCTGGAACTCGGGCAGCACGTCATTCTGGACGGTGGGGCCTAGAAACGCTCGGAGCGCGACCACTTGCGGGCGGTGGCGGCAGAGGTGGGGGCCGAATTTCGCCTCTACGCCCTGTCGCTGCCCGACGAGGAAGCGCTGGCCCGTGTGCTGGCCCGCAACGAGAGTGAGCCGGGGCACCTGTACGTCGCGGAGAACACCTACCACGTGTTGAAGGCGCACTTCGAGCCGCTGGGCAAAGACGAGGCGGCGGAAACGCTCCGATGAGAACCGCTTTGCCTGCTCTGGAAGGCGACAGTTTCGTCTTTACCCGGCCCGCCGCCGCCCCTTGCCGCCGCTCTGCCGCCGGGGTGGGGCGCTGATGCCTAGATTGGCTTCAATGGGGCCGAAGTCGGTGGGCTGAATCAGCCGCAGCAGCCGATGCGGGGCCGCTTGCTCGATATACACGTAAGCCCCACCGGGCCGCAGAAAGTAGACGTAGGCGCTCTGCCCGTCCACCTCCACGTCCGCGAGGCGCTGAATAAGGGCTTTGCCGCCTGTCAGCCGCGCCTCGGCCCGCTCCTGGCCTTCCAGGGTGCGGAGCCAAACCAGCAGACTGACCGGGTCGTGGTGGTCCACGGTCAGTGGCGTCTGCGCCTCGTCGCGGCCCTGCCGCAGCGTGACGACCCCGGCGCGGTGGTCGAAATTCGTCTCGAAGCTGGCGCGTCCGCCGTCGCCCTCGGCATAGTGCAGGCTGCTGAGGGTGCGGGCGTGCATCCGGCTGGTCTGCACCCGGCGCACCTCCGGCAGCACGCCGCCGAACTCGGTCTGCACGCGGGCCGTCAGCGTACCGCGCTCACCGTGAATGGCCCAGTTCTGTTGCCCGGCGTAGCGCCCGCCCAGCGTCAGGGTCATGGCGAAATTCTCAGCCGCGGGCAGGGTCATTGCAACTGCTTCCAGAAGGAGGTGCCGGGGCCGTCCCAACTCGCCCCCAGCGCTTCCGCCACCGTCGCCCCCACGTCGGCAAAGGTTTCGCGTTCGCCCAAATCCCGCGCACCCAGGCCAGGGCGGTAGGCCAGCAGCAGCCCGTATTCGCGGGTGTGGTCGGTGCCGTGCCAGGTGGGGTCGTTGCCGTGGTCGGACAGGATGAGGAGCGTGCCGCCCCCAGGAACCGCCGCCAGCAGGTCGGGCAGGGCGCGGTCAAATTCAGCCAGGGCGTTGCTGTAGCCCTCGGGGTCGCGGCGGTGCCCGAATTTGGCGTCGGTGTCCACCAAGTTGGTGAAAATCAGGCCGTTCACGCCCGCCTGCATCCGCGCCAGCGTCTTGCGGATGCCGTCAGCGTTGTCGTCGGTGTGGATGCTTTCGGTAAACCCCTGGCCCGCGTAGATGTCGGGAATCTTGCCGATGCCCACTACGTCCCGCCCCGCCGCCTTAATCGCGTCCAGCACGGTGGGGGGCGGCGTCAGCGAGAAATCTTTGCGGTGTTCGTTGGCCCGCTCAAAGGGATGCTCGCCCCGAAACGGACGGGCAATCACCCGGGCGACGGCGTATTCGCCCTGCAAAATCTCGCGGGCCGCTTTGCACCATTCATACAGCGTTTCCAGCGGCACCACGTCCTCATGCGCGGCAATCTGAAACACGCTGTCAGCGCTGGTGTACACGATGGGAGAGCCCGTCTTGACGTGTTCTTCCCCGAAATCCCGAATCACGTCGGTGCCGCTGTAAGGCTGGTTGCACAGGTGACCGCGCCCCGTCGCCGCGTCGAATTTGTCCATCACGGCAGGCGGAAAGCCGTCGGGGAAGACCTGAAACGGGTGCTGAAGCTGCACGCCCATAAATTCCCAGTGGCCCGTGCTGGTGTCTTTGCCTGGGCTGACCTCGCGCATCCGCCCATATGCGCCCACCACGTCCGCGTCGGCGGGAATGGTCTGGGCCGAAGTCTGCACCGTCGGCACGCGTCCCAGGCCCAGGCGGGCGAGGTTGGGGAGCGGCACGGGGGCCTTTTCCAGCGTGTGGTTGAGGGTATGTGCGCCCTTATCGCCAAACTGCTCGGCGTCGGGCAGTGCCCCCGCCCCCACGGAATC
>NZ_JAUNHK010000187.1 GCF_030523985.1 Deinococcus sp. | reverse complement strand
GGGGGTGAGTTGTGTCCATGCCGTAAAACCCGTATCAGGCCGGAAAAAGGCGCTCCAACCAGTTCAGGCGCTCCGCCAGACGGGGCATCTCCAGTTCCAGAACGTCCTCGGTCAGTTCCATCAAATAACGGGTCAACGAAAACACGTGCACCTGCTCGAAAGGTGGATGCTGGCCTTCTCGAAGAGGCAGGGTGAACCATGCACCCGCTTTCTCGTCGGGGGCCACCAGCCACCACAGGCAGAGGAGCGGCTCTACTCTTTCGGGATGGATACCGGGCGGCAGAGTCATCACATCCAGCACCTTCCCAACTTGCGGCGCATGGAAACCCTGTGCAGCGTCGTTCCAAATACGTTCCAGCCACTGTTTTTGGCCCAGTCTCAGTAATTCATCGTCACTCAGACCATCTTTCAAACGCAGCCCCCCAATCGCATTCCCCGCCCACATTTTGATTTCCGTCTGGTAAAGCGTGCCCATCCCGTCGTGAATCCAGGCGTCCAGGCGTGAGCCTTTGCGCGTGCCGGGCGTCACTTTCCAACTCACCAACTCGGCAGGTTTTCCCTGCGCTCGTAGGTAATGGAGGATGAGGCCGACAGCAAGAGGTTCACCCATAAACCCTGTCATGGCGGTGTGATGCCCGTTGGCCTCTTCGTCGCCGGAGTTCATGAACCGCAACAACTCCCGACGGTCAACCCTCACTGTGCCCATTCCCAAAGCATAAAGGCCGCAAGCTCCCGCTCCGGCCCTTTGCTTTCAACGACCCAATCAAATCAGGTTCAGTTCGTTGCCCTCAATGTGCGCCAGATGCTCGGGCAGGTTCCCCGGCTTGTCCATCACAATCTGCTCGGCCTTGTAGCTGCTGCGCACCAGCGGCCCGGCGACCACTTCCATGAAGCCCAGTTTCATGCCTTCCTCGCGGATTTCGTCGAATTCGGCGGGCGACACGTACCGCTCGACGGGCAGGTGGTGCATGGTGGGGCGCAGGTATTGCCCGAAGGTCAGCACGTCCACGCCAGCAGCGCGGCAGTCCTGCATGGCCTCGGTAATTTCCTCACGGCTTTCGCCCAGCCCCAGCATGATGGAGGTCTTGGTAATCACGTCCGGGCGGGCTTTTTTGGCGTGAGCCAGAACGCTTAACGTCTGGTCGTAGTCGGCGCGGATGTCGCGCACCGGGTGGGTCAGGCGGCGCACCGTTTCGAGGTTCTGGGCGTAGGTGTCCACGCCGCTGTCCAGCACGAGGTCAACGCAGGCCGTATTGCCGCCGAAGTCGGGGGTCAGGGCTTCCACGCGGGTTTCGGGGTTCAGCTTCTTGATGGCCTGTACGGTCTTGGCGAAATGGTACGCGCCGCCGTCGGGCAGGTCGTCGCGGTCTACCGAGGTCAGCACCACATATTTCAGGCCCATCAGCCGCACCGAGTCGGCCACGTGCTGCGGCTCGTCCAGATCCAGCTTGCCCATCGGGTTGCCCGTGTCCACCGCGCAAAAGCGGCAGGCGCGGGTGCAGATGTGGCCCATCAGCATGAAAGTCGCCGTGCCCCGGCTCCAGCACTCGCCGATGTTGGGGCACATGGCTTCCTCGCAGACCGTGTGCAGGCGGTGTTCCTTCACGATTTTGCGAACCTCGCCGTACACCTGCCCCGTCGGGATGGTGACTTTGAGCCATTCGGGCTTCTTTTCGCGCACCGGCACGCTGTCTTTGCGGTAGATGCCGTTTTTGATGAACTTGGGTTCTTTGCTGGTCTGGTCTTGCTGAGTCATTTTGGTTGTCCTTTTGGGTACGCGCTCAGGCTTCTGGTGGCGCAAGAAACGGTGTCAGAATCAGGTTCTTTCCGTCATCTATCGACCATCATCTCCGGAATGCTCCAATCATAAGGGGCGAACACTTGCACGAAAGCGTCAGCCAGCGCCTTTTTCGCTTCCGCCACGCTTGCCTGACGGTGGAGACCGCGCAGGTCGTACTCGCGCTGCACGCTGGTCATCTGGGTGTCTTGCAGGCCGCACGGCACGATGAGTTCAAAGTGGTGCAGGTTGGTACTGACATTCAGCCCGATGCCGTGCAGCGCCACATGTCGTTTGACTGCCACGCCGAAACTGGCGATTTTCTGGTCGTAGGTCTTGCCGTTGACTTCGCGGGAGTCCACATACACGCCCGCGTAGCCGGGATTGGGGCGGGCGTCGGGCAGGCCGAGGGTGTGCAGCGCCTGGATGGTCGCGTTTTCCAGCAGCCGCAAAAAGTCCACGATTTTGCGTCCCACCGGAAAAATGGCGTAGGCCACCAGTTGACCGGGGCCGTGGTAGGTCACGTCGCCGCCGCGCTCGATCTCGTAAACCTCGATGCCCTGCGCCGCCAGATAGTCTCGCGTCACCACGATGTTTTCGCCTTCGCGGGCTTTGCGCCCCAGCGTCAGCACAGGCGGGTGCTCCAGCAGCAGCAGCGTGGGCTTGCCGCCCGCCACCACCCGTGCGTGGTGCTCCTTTTGCAAGGCCCACGCCTCGCCATACGGCACCACACCCAAATCCAGAATGTCGAATGCCCTTTCCTGGGCCGCAGTCTCGGTCACGGCCCGAATTGTACGCCCCGGCCCCGCGCCATTTTGTGC
>NZ_JAUNHK010000186.1 GCF_030523985.1 Deinococcus sp. | reverse complement strand
GCCACCCACAGGGCCGCCAGCACAGGCACGGCCCCCACCCAGGCGACACCCCACACCGCCAGGTCGGGCAGGAGCACGCCGACCGCCAGCAGCAAGACCGCCACCCAGAATCCGGCGGGATAGAGCCAGGCGGGCAGTCCCGCGAGTTCGCTGTCAGGTTTTCTTTCTGGGGTCATCAGGTCTCTCCGGTGACTCCTACTGTACCGCCCGCGCTATGGCGCAGACAGCTTGTCCAGCAGCGTCAGGGCATTGTCCACGCCTGCGCCGCTCGCCGTGTTGTCGAAGATGACCCAGGTTTCGCCCGTATGTGACTGCACCTCTTGGGCCAGCCGCGCCAGAGCTTCGTCCGAATACGAGGAGGAGTACATGCGCGGCGAGCCGTGCCAGCGGTAGTACACGGTTTGCGGGTCGCCCCCAGGGACAGCGGCGGCGGGAACTCTGGCGGGGTCGGCCGCCACCCGTCCAATCCGGTGTTCCCGCAGCAGAGCATCGGCTTCGGCGGTGAACCAGCTCGCGTGGCGCGGCTCGCAGACAGTGGCGACAGGGGTCTGCTGCCGCAACGTATCGAAAAATTCGGCGGCTACATCTGGCTCGAAGTTCAGGCTGGGCGGCAACTGCACCAGCAGACAGCCGAGTTTGTCGCCCAGGCCGCCGACCCCGTCCAGAAAGTCGGTGAGCGTGCCCGCACAGTCCCGCAAT
The DNA here is from genome assembly GCF_030523985.1 of Deinococcus sp. Taxonomy (GTDB): domain Bacteria; phylum Deinococcota; class Deinococci; order Deinococcales; family Deinococcaceae; genus Deinococcus. Next base: position 1,912 of record NZ_JAUNHK010000186.1, on the reverse strand, counting down.
CTGGCGGTGTGCGTGACGGCTTTGGGCACCTTGACGCTGAAGCGGAACCCGTCCGGCGTGAGGTCAGCCCACTTCCGATAGGTGCTGCGGCGATGGGGACGGTAGAACGACGAGTTGATTTCGACGGTGTCGAAGCGGGTCGCGTAGCGTTCCAGCACACTTCCACCCGCGCCGAATTCGGGCCGCCCGCTGGCGACACCCCAGCCCGCGCACCCGACCCGCACCTGCCTGCCCTGGAACTGTCCGCTCACGACCTATCCTGGCACGCGGGGCGGTCTGGAACCGGACACGGCGCAGATTAAGCTCAAATGGGACTGCCGATGGTACGCCGGGTATCCGAGCCGTTACCCTGTACGTATGGCTAACCTCAGTTCTTCCACCGTCATGCTGACCGGCGCGGGCGGCTCGCTTGCCAACGCCATCGCGCAGGAACTCGAAGATGCGGGCGCACAGATGGTGCTGGTCGGGCGCGGCGAAGACCTCGCCTGGGCCGCCGACCGTTACCCCGCCAAGGAAGTGCTGGACCTTGACCTGACCGACCCCGCCAGCGTGGAGGCGCTGCGCAAGGTAAAAGTGGATACGCTGGTGCATACCGCTGGGGTGTACAGCGCCCAGGATGCCCACAAAGCCACCGCCGAGGACTACGACCAGATGTTCGGCAGTAACATGCTGACCCTCTTTCACGCTGTCCAGGGCGTGCTGCCCGCCATGCTCAAGCAGAAGGACGGGCAGATTCTGGCCCTCAGCGCGGGGCAGGCGGCGCGGCTCAGCGGCCCCAAGGAAGCCCTCTACACGGCCAGCAAGGCGGCGCTGGCGGCCTATGTATTGAGCCTGCACGACGAACTCAAGGGCAAGGGCGTGCGCGGCTGCGTGCTCTACCCGATGGGCGACATCGACACGCCCGAAAACCGCGACGAGGGCATCAAGTGGGAATCCCTGGTGGACGCCCGCGCCCTGGCCAAGACGGTGGCCCACATCCTGTCGCGGCCTGACCGGGCGCATATCACTGAACTCAAGGTCTACCCCGACGTCGAGGTCTAAGGTTGGGCGGCTCTTGACCCGTCTGGACGCTTAGACTTGGCTCCATGATTTCCGCCATGACGCTGGCCGTGATTGGCATCGGGCTGCTGGCCGGGGTGCTGGGGGCTATCCTGGGCCTCGGTGGGGGCGTGGTGGTTGTGCCCGCCCTCGAATTCGTCTTGCCCCGTTTCGGCCATGAACTGAGTATTCAGCAGGCGGTCGCCGTTTCCCAGATCGGCGTGCTGGCGGTGGGCCTGAGTGGAGCCGCCGCCTATTTGCAGCAAGGGCTGGTTCGCGCCCGCACAGGCTACCTGCTTTCGCCCTACACCATCATCGGCGGGGCGCTGGGCAGCTTTCTGGGGTTGGTGCTGCCCGCCAGGGTGGTGGCGACAGTTTTCGCCGGGTTGCTGCTGTACTCGGCCTATAACTTGCTGCGCGGCCTGAAACGGGTCGAAGTCGAACGGGAGCCGTCGCCGCTGGTGCCGCCTGCCATGGCTTTTGCGGGGGTCATGAGTGGTTTGCTGGGCATCGGTGGGGGCACGGTGCAAGTGCCTGTGCTGAACCTGATGGCAGGCTTGCCGATTCGTCAGGCCATCGCCACGTCCACCTTCATCATGGGCCTGACTGCGGTAGGCAACGCCCTGGTCTATCAGGCGGGCGGGCTGCTGGATGTGAAGCTGGCCGCCGCCATCGCGCTGGGCGTACTGGTGGGGGCCAGGGTAGGGGCGGGCCTGCAAAGTCGTATCCCCGCCGCGCAACTGAAGCTGTTTTTCAGCCTGTTGCTGCTGTTTACGGCGGGGCAGTTGCTGTGGAAGTACTGGGGGTAGACTTGATTGTATACGGCGATTAGGGGTTGACAGTTGAGGCGGAAGGTGCGAAGCGAAGATTGTAG
>NZ_JAUNHK010000185.1 GCF_030523985.1 Deinococcus sp. | reverse complement strand
CCATCACGCACTGAATGGCCTCGTTGAGCATCGGCATCAGAATGCGGTTGCTGACGAAGCCGGGGAAATCGTTGCAGGTCAGCGGCGTCTTGCCCATCTTTTCCGCCGTTTCGGTCACGATGCGGGCGGTTTCGTCGCTGGTCTGGTACCCGCGAATGATTTCCACCAATTGCATCAGCGGCACCGGGTTCATGAAGTGCATCCCGATAAACTTTTCCGGGCGGCCCGACGCCGAGGCCAGCGCCGTAATCGGGATGGAGCTGGTGTTGCTTGCCAGAATCCCTTCCGGCTTCACGATTTGGCCGAGCTGCTTGAACAGGTCGTTCTTGACCTGTTGGTTTTCCACGATGGCTTCGACCACCAGGTCGCAGTCGGCAAAGTCCTGCAAGTCGGTGGTGAATTTCATGCGACCCAGCACGGTTTCGGGCGTATCGGTGAGTTTGCCCTTCTCGTGCAGCTTGCCCACGCTCTTTTCGATGACGCCCCGGCCTCTGTCCAGAAATTCCTGCTTCTGGTCGTGAACCACCACGTCAAAGCCACTTTGCGCCGCCACTTGCGCGATGCCACCGCCCATCTGTCCTGCTCCGATGACTCCGAATTTCATGATTGTCGCTCCTTTTGGTCGCCCTCAGGTAGAAAGGTCTAAGGGGTATGTTCGACAAAATCCCAGATTTGTGCGGCCAATTCTTCGGGTTCAGTGCTGCCGATAAGCAGGCGCGACCCGTTGAGAAGTTGAATTTCTACAACTGCTCCAGTTTGTCTGAGCGAGTACAGCCACCCGTCGGGGAGGAGGCGCAGGCCGACGCCAAAGGCTGAAGGTGATGGAACAACGCGGACACTTGCGATGTCATCCCGCGAAAGGCGTCGGCTGAAAAAGCCTGCGCCCAGGCTGATGCGGAGTGCGTCGCCCCTGCTTTTTATGCTCAGGCGGCTCATCGTCAGGGCCAACAGTCCAAGCATCAGAAGCGTCACGCTTATTCCGGTGACCTGCTCAGGAGAAGCTTGCCCCAGCGCCATACCGCCGCAAAGTAAGGTCAATACTGCGGCGTAAGCCCACACCACGTCGTTTCGGCGTTCGATATGTTGCATCGCCCCCTCCCCCAGCTTGCCCCATTTCGTCTTATTTCAATCACTCCACTAGCGGCACACCTTCCAGCTCAATCGTCTTGCCGCGTTTCACTGGATTGAAAGCGACATACCTGTATTCACTACACCCATTCAGCACGAAGGGGTCTTCCTTGAAGATGTCGCGGAGCTGCTGTTCACTCTCGGCCTGGGCCAGCAGCACGCCGCCCGTGCCGTCTGCCTTGCGCCCGGACGTGATGAACACGCCGCTGGTGTAATGCTGGTCGAGCCAAGCGCGGTGCAGGGGCGTAATCGCCGCGAGTTCGTCGCCGCTTTTCAGGTAGGTGCTTTCGATAAACCAGAGGGTCGGAAGTTGACTCATGTGTTTAGCCTAACCCCTTTACTGGAGGCGCCGCACGGCCAAAGCCAGCCCGTTGCCGCCGCCCATGCACAGGGTCGCCACGCCCAGCTCCTTGTCCTGCTGCTTGAGTGCGGAGAGCAGCGTGACCAGAATCCGCGCGCCACTCGCGCCGATGGGATGCCCCAGCGCCACCGCGCCGCCGTTCACGTTCACACGCCCTTCGTCCAGGCCCAGTTCGCGGGCCACGGCGAGGCTCTGCACGCTGAAGGCTTCGTTCAGTTCCCAGAGGTCAACGTCGCCTGCTGCGATGTTCATTTTCTTGAGCAGCTTTTGCGTGGCGGGCACGGGCGTCATCATCACCCACTCGGGCGCGAGACCGCCCGTCGCGTAGTCCACGATTTCGGCCAGGGGCCCCAGGCCGTGTGCCTGCGCGAGTTCTTCACTGACCACCATCAGCGAGGCGGCACCGTCGTTCAGGCCAGGAGCGTTTCCAGCGGTGACGCTGCCGTCCTTCTTGAAGGCGGGCTTCAGCTTGCCCAGCGTTTCCTCGGAGGTGTCACTGCGGGGGCCTTCGTCGGTGTCTACCACCACGTCACCCTTGCGGCCTTTCACGGTCACGGGCACGATTTCGTCTTTGAATCGGCCCCCTTGCTGCGCGGCGATGGCTTTCTGGTGGCTGCCCGTCGCGTACTTGTCCTGCTCCTCGCGCCCGATGCTGTATTTCTCGGCCACCCGCTCCCCGGTCAGGCCCATGCCCTCGTCGTTGATGGAACACCACAGGCCGTCGTGCGTGTTGGCGTCCAGCACCTGCGCGTGGCCCAGGCGGTAGCCCTTGCGGGCCTGGGGGAGCAGGTGAGGTGCGTTGCTCATGGATTCCATGCCGCCCGCCAGCACCGCCTGCTGGTCGCCTGCGCGGATGCTCTGGGCTGCCAGAATCACCGCTTTGAGGCCGCTGCCGCACACTTTGTTGATGGTCAGTGCGCCGACTTCGTTGCTCAAGCCCGCCCGGAGAGCCGCCTGCCGCGCCGGGTTTTGCCCGCAGCCCGCCTGCACGACCTGCCCCATGATGACTTCTTCCACCAGTTCGGCACTCAGCCCGCTGCGTTTCAGGGTTTCGCGCAGGGTGATCGCGCCCAGTTCCACGGCGGGAACGTCTGCCAGAGCGCCCAGAAACTTGCCTGTCGGCGTGCGTGAGGCCGCCAC
>NZ_JAUNHK010000051.1 GCF_030523985.1 Deinococcus sp. | reverse complement strand
TACCTGCGCGAAGTGCTGAGCGAGGAGGACGTGGTGGCGAGGCTGCGCGACTACCTGAACGAATTCGGCAGCGGCCTGCCCACCGAGGACGCCGCCTATTTCGCCAAGGTAGTGCGGCTGATGACCCCGCGCCTGGAAGTGTTGGGGGACTTTGCCGACAAGACCACCTATTTCTGGTCGGAAGACTTCGCGGTAGACGAAAAGGCGCAAAAGGCCATCGACGCGGGCCAGGAGCACCTGCCCGAACTGGCGGGGCGACTGGGCAGTCTCACCGACTGGAACGCCGCCGCCATCAAGGAGGTCTTCCACGCCTACGCCGAGGAAAAGGGCCTGAAGATGGGCAAGGTGATGCCCCCCGTCCGCGCCGCCGCTGCGGGCACGATGGAAAGCCCCGACCTGCCCGAGATGCTCGAAGCCCTGGGACAGGAGCGGGTGCTGGAGCGTCTGTCACGCGCGGCGGGCTGACGCGGTCAAGGGGAGAGGGTGAAGAGTTGAGGGCTGTTTCCCTCCGCTCTCCACCCTCTCCTCTCTACGCTTCAGCGCAGCCGGGCCGTGCAACTGCCAAAGTCCGTCCCAGACAGCAAAAACCGCCCCGTCAACTGCGTGGCACCGGGCGCGACATTTTCAATTCGGCACTGGTAGTCGGTGCCGTTTTCGCTCCAGAAAAATTCCAGGCGTTGCCCCAAACGGCTGTAGGCCACAGCGGGAAAAAGGGTCATGCCCTGCTCCGGCTTGCCGCGCCGGGCGGCGGTCAGGCCAGCGGCGTCCAGGTTGCTGTAGGTGCCGGGCACAGCTTCAAAAACCTCGGTGACCTTGAAGGTCTGGCCCGCCCGCACCGCCACGCTGCCGCCCTCGACTTCCCAGGTCTGCCCGGCGAGCAGTGGCGCGGAGGGCGCAGGGGCCGGGGTCGAGTCCAGCGACTTGAGCGCCGTCATGGTCGGGGCGCAGGAGGAAAGCAGCGCGGCGCAGGCGGCAACAGCGAGCAACTTGTTCATGCCCGCAACTCTAGCCCAGGGTGAGCTGAAAACGGTTAACGGATAATTCGCCCCGGCTCCACGTTCGCCGCCCGCCGTGCCGGAATCAGGGCCGCCAGCAGCGTGGTGCCCAGGCCCACGGCATTGACCCACAGCAGGTCGCTCGCCCGCACCTCGACCGGCAGCGACGTGATGAAGTACAGGTCGCCCGGCAACTGAAAAGGCCGCACCGTGAAGTACGCGGCAATCGCCAGCCCCAGCAGATTGCCCAGCAGCAGCCCCGCCAGCCCCAGCACCATCCCTTCAAGGACGAACACGCGGGTAATCACTGCCCGGGTCGCGCCGATGGCCCGCAGGATGGCGATTTCCTGGGTCTTTTCAAAGACGGCCAGCGTCAGCACGTTGGCGATCCCGAACGCCGCCACAATCACAATCAGGAAAACCACGAAGGCGATGACCTTTTTCTGCAAGGCCAACTGGTCGAGCAGCGTGCCGTAGATGTCCTGCCAGGGCAGCGCCGAGTAAGGCACGGTGCGGGTCAGGTCGTCGCCCAGGGCGCGGGCCTGTTCGGGGTCGTGCAGCCGCAACTGGTACCCGGTGATGGTGTCGGTCTGCCGCAGCGTTTGCAGCGTGCCCAGACTGGTAAAGGCATAAGCGGAGTCAATCAGGTAGTTGCCCGTCGTGAACACGCCGACCACCTTCAGTTCGCTGCGGCGCTGCTGCGAGTTGAGCAGACGTACTTCGTCGCCCGTAAACGCCCCCACCGAGCGGGCCAGCGCCGACCCCAGCAGCACCTCGCCCGGCTTGAGCGTCGCCAACAGGCGGCTTTGTTCGGCGGGCAGTTGCAGCACCTGGGCCGCCGCCGGGGCCACCCCGAACAGCGTGGCGAAATCCACCCCGGCGTCGCGGCCCTGCCCGGCGGGGCGGGTGAGCAGCCCCTTGTCGGCGATGAACGGGGTGAACGCCTGCACCCGCGAATCGGCGCGGATGGCGGCTTTGAGGGCCGGGTTGGGCGGCTGGGCCACGAACGAGTTGACGCTGAGATGAGGACTGGCCCGCAGCGTGGCGTCCACCAGCGCCCTGGAAAAGCCGTTGGTCAGGCTGAGCGCGGCGATCAGCACCATCACGCCCACCGCGATGCCCAGCACCGTCAGCAGGTTCTGGGTGCGTCGCCGGGACAGGTGGGCGCGGGCCAGCAGCCAGGCGAAGGAGGCGGGAGAGCGAGCGGCGGGCGGGGCAGACATGCAGGGCCGAGGTTAGCGCAGCCGGACGACCCACGCGGCGCCGCGCCCACAAAAGAAGCCGGAACACACGAACGTGTCCGGCCAGAACAGGAGGGCTTTGCTTCAGCGCAGCGCGGTAATCCGCACGGTGCCGGTGCCGAAGCGGATGGCTTCGTTGTAGGTCGGCATCCAGATGTCCACCTGGTTGGTCTTGCGGGGGTGCATGGTGTCCTCGACGACGAAAACGCGCCCGGAGAAGTTGTAACGGCCCGACAAGTCTTGCAGGGTCACGCGGGTGCCGTAGGGGAACACGCGCAGCAGGTCACGCGAGAGGGCAATCACGCCGGGGCGGGTGCGGGTGCCCGTCGCCGTGATGTGGGGGGTGGAGTCGGTCTGGTTCGCCAGGCTGTTGTAGGCGGTCGCCTTGACCACCATGCTGCGTCCGGTGGCGCGGGCAGCAGCCACAACCTCGGTAGCCACGGGGGTAGCCACCTGGGAAGCGGCCTTGACTGGGGCGGGGACCGTGCGGGCGGTCACGGCAGGCACCGGAGCGGTGGTGGTCAGCACCAGTTCTTCCTCGACCTGCTCGGCGTATTCCAGAATCGGCTTGATGACGGCGAGGTTGGCCCGCACCTGGGCCGCGCTGCTGGACTGGGCGGACTGGGCCTGCCCCTGGCCGAGCAGCATGCAGGCAAACAGGGCGGAAGCGGACAGGGCGGATTTGAGCACTCGGGACATAGGTTTTCCTCCTGAAGCCAGCACGGGCAGTGCGCTGGCAGGTCGGTACGGGTGAAACAGGACAACACTCGTCATGCTAAGAGGGCCGACAGAACCAACCCATGTTTCCCAGCACAGAAAAGACAATTCGGTTGACAGGGTCGGCTCCCTTGCTCCTGTCTGTCGCCAGCGACCTATGACCCCCCTGGGAAGTCAGGCCCGCCCGGATGACGGAAAAGCAGACCACTGCACCGGATGAGCGTATGCACTGGAAATAAGTGGTTTGTGAGAACCAGACGCTTATTGACACATAATCGAATCCGGCTCTGTGAGATTCTTCCGGCGAATCCGCAAAAAAGATGTCGAGGACACTGCGTCAGCATGAGGAAGAGAACAAGTCTGCCCGCCTTTTCCTCATTCACCAAAGCACATTTCCGCAGGCGTAACAGGCCCAAACGTGTTCGGCACGACTATGCAAAAGCGACGTCAATTACAGGTTAAACATCTGTTACGCCTGACTCGTCGCCCAGCTACACCACTGCGCCTGGCCCGGTCAGCTTCTCATCAGGCTCGGCAGAGAAATCACATCTTTCCCATTTCCCTGGCGACTGTTTCGGCGGCGAGTCGCACCGCCCGCGTGATTTCGCTCTGGGGCAGGTAGGGCATGGGGGGACGGTCTGCGGGAACCGCCAGGGCCACCGCCGGATTGGCCGGGACATGCAGGAAGCCACAGGAGACATCGGCCCGGCCCCGCTGCCGCAGCGTGTGCAACGTGTGGTAAAGCACGTAATTGCAGACGTAGAGGCCCGCCGTGTTGGAGATACTGGCAGGAATCTCTGCCTCTCGCCAAGCCGCCAGAATGGAGCGCAGCGGCAACGTGGCGAGGTAGGCGGCGGGTGCCCCGGCGCCCGTGCAGATGGCGCAGTCGCGGTAGCTCTGGCCCGCGTTATCGGGAATGTCGAAGTCCATGACCCCCACCGCCACCCGCTCCAGCGTGACCTGGGGCCGCCCCGCCGCGAGGCCGGTCAGGAGCACGGCCCCCGGTTCATGTTCGCTCAGCAGGTCGTCCAGAGTCGCGCCTGCCGCGTGAGGCTCGACGGGAAGCAACGCCGACCGAATGCGCCAGTCGCCGGGCAAGGTCAGGCCATCCAGTTCCCGCGCCGCGTTCGCGCTGGGGTTGTCGGGGTGGGTGTGAAAAGGCTCGAAGCCGGTCAGCAGCAGCGTAGGCATACCGCCCAGGATAGACACCGCAAGGACACGGCGCGGGCGTCGCTCAGGCCGGGGTCTCCCCCGCCCGGATGAGCAGTTCGGCCCACTCCTCGCCACTGAAGTCCTCGGTACGCTCACGGCTCTCGGTCAGCAGCAGGTCGCGCATCCGGGCCGCTTCGGTCAGGCTCTCGGTGCCCATGTGCTCGGCCAGTTCAGTCAGGTCCATTCGCTCGTCGATTTTCATGGGAACAGTGTGGCAGGCCCGCTCAGGCTTCTCCCACCCCTTTCTCTTCATCCGGGCTGGGATGAAACGCCGCGCCCCCCTGCCGCACGTCCTCGTGAATCAGCGTGCTGTTGAGGCTGACAGCCGCCACCAGTCCACTCGCCGCCGCGCTCATGACGTACTGGGGCGCTCCGGTCATGTCGCCCGCCGCCCACACGCCGCGCACACTGGTCATGCCGTTTTCGTTGACGACCACGCGGCTTTTGGCGTCGAGTTCGCAGCCGAGCAGCTGGGGCAGGGGGCTGCCCTGCTCCTGGGTCGGATTCAGGAAAATGGCGTCGAGGTTCAGCCGCTCACCCCTCCCGTCCTGACCACCGAACTGCACCTGCACGGTGTCTTGCCCAGTCACCCGCCGAATGGGACGCGAGTCGAGGGCGATGCCGAGTTCGCGCAGGTCGCGGCGCTGCACCGGGGTCAGTTCGTCGGGGCCGTCGGTGAGCAGCGTGACCCGGTCGCTCCAGCTGCGGATGCTGAGGGCGAGGTGGTGCCCTTCCTGATGGCTGCCGAGCACCGCCAGTGTCCCCTCGCGCTGGGGCCAGCCGTCGCAGTAGGGACAGTGCAGCACCGTGCGGCCCCAGCGTTCCTGCAAACCGGGAATGCGCGGCAGCACGTCCCGCACGCCACTGGCGAACAGCAGGCGGCGGGCCGTGACCCAGTGCTGGTCATGGCGCACGGCGAAGGAACCGTCGGGCTGGGCGCGAACCTCACGGGCCGGGGTGCCCAGCACCGTCACGTCGTAGGGGGCGAGCTGTTCCAGCCCAACCTGCTTGAGTGCCGTGGGCGGCGTGCTGTCGCGGGTAAAGACGCCGTGCGCTTCCTGCGCCGCCGCGTTGCGCGGGGGGTCACCGTCGAGCAGCAGCACCCGCCGCCGCGCCCCACCCAGCACCAGCGCCGCATTCAGCCCCGCCGGACCCGCGCCCACGATGACCGCGTCAAAATCGGCGTTCATTGGGCCGTCTCAACGTGGCCCAGGCCGCACGCTCACGTCGGGCAACTGGGCGTCACGCGGGGCATTCAGGACGAAGGCGATGGTCACTGCCACCGTCGCCGGGTCAATGAAGGCGGCAGGGTCGTAGCTTGCCCCCTCCTGCTCACGGACTTTCTGCTGCATAGGGGTGGCGGTGCGCCCCGGATAAACCGTAGACACCCGAACACCGTGCGGAGCTTCCTCGTCGCGCAGGGCGTCGGCCAGCGCCCTCAGCGCGAATTTGCTGGCGGCGTAACTGGCCCAGCCCGGATTGGCCCGCAGGCCCGCGCCGGAGTTGACGAACAGCACCGTCCCGCGCTCCTCGCGCACTCGGGGCAGCAGCAGCCGGGTGAGTTCGGCGGGGGCCACCGTGTTCACCGCCAGCGTGTGGGTCCAGACTTCGTGGCCCTGCTCGGCCACCGCGCCCAGTTCGACTACTCCAGCATTGTGGACCACGTTGGTCACGCGTCCCAGGCCCGCGAGTGCGGCGGCGAAGGTCTCCGGGCGGGTGAGGTCCAGCGTCAGCGGCGTGGCTCCCACTTCGGCGCACAGGGCGTCCAGCCCCGCTCCGCCGCGTCCGGTCAGGATGAGGTCGTGGGCAGGGGCCAGGGCGCGGGCCAGCGCCGAGCCGATGCCGCCGCTCGCGCCAGTGATGAGGGTAACGGGCCGGGCAGGAGGGGGAGTCATGCGGGCAAGGTATCAGGAGCGCACAAGCCGAGTGCGAAAAAACCGCTCCTGAAACTGAACGGCTTCCCAGATGTCCGCCTCCGTCCAGTCAGTGCCCGCCCGCGCCACCACCAACTTGTCTTCGGCATCGTCGGCCCGCAGCAGGACGGCAATCACCTCGCCTTCCGCCTCGGCCAACGGCTCGTCCCAGCCGAGCAAATAGGCGTCAACGGGTTGTCCATCGCCGCTGAGGGTGCCGGGAAGTTCGCCGTAATTGACGGGATACAGCAGGTCGGGGTGCCGGGGATGGACGCTGCCGAGCGGCCTGTCCACCACCACCCGCACCCGCTGACCGAGAAGGGGTGTCAGGTCCGGCTTACTCAAACTCTGCCCCCGCCTGCCGCCGCAGCAAGGCCACCTGCCCCCAGTGGTAGGCGTTGTGGACGGCGAGGTCGGTCAGCAGGTCACGGGCGCGGCTGCTGGGGTCGCCCGCCAGTGCCGAAGCCTCGGCCAGCATCAGCCGCAGGTCACTGAGCAGGGCGTTCCACTCGCTCTCCTGCACGGGCGGCAAGGGCCACACGTCCAGGCCTTCGGGCCATTCCTGCGCCTGTCCGGTCACGAGGTCGAGACTGGCCCGCATGGTGACGCGGAGGTGCGCCAGCAGTTCGGCCAGGGTGTAGGGCGTGCCCGGCTGCGAAGCCTGGGCCAGGGTCAGCCCTGAGAGCAGCGCGTCTACCTCGCGGAAAGCGGCCCCCCCGGTCAGCGACAGTTGCAACAGATTCATGGCAAAGAGGGTAGCCCTTTCAAGACTCGCTCAAGAGGGCGTCACGGAAGCCTAAAGCCGCCCATGACCCGGAATTCGGGTACAGGTGGCACACTGTAAAGACCAGAGCGCCGTGACTGGCGACGGGATTCGAGGTTCGTATGAATGCACAGCAACAGCTTCGCCACTACGGGACGCCGGAGCAGCCGGGCATTCTTCCCATTCAGTTTCTGCTGGTCGAAGACAGTGAGCCGGACGTGATGCTCATGCAGGAAATCTTTGAGGAAGAGGGGCTGGCCGGACAACTCCATGTGGTGCGCGACGGCGTGGAGGCCCTCGACTTTTTGCGGCGGCAGGGTCCTTACGCCAGCGTTCCGCGCCCCGACGTGATTTTGCTCGACATCAACATGCCGCGCATGAACGGCCTGGAACTGCTCTCCCATCTCAAGACCGACCCCGACCTGATGACCATTCCAGTCTTCATGCTCACCACCAGTCAGGCCGAGGAAGACGTGCTGCGTTCCTATCAGGCGCACGCGGCGAGCTATGTGGTCAAGCCCGTCGAATTCAGCGAGTTTCAGCGGGCGGTGCAGGCCATGAGCCGGTTTATGCGGAATATGGCGCTGCCTCACACGCCGCTCTGAAGGCGGCACGGCGCGGCAAGCTCTGGCCTCTGCGCCAGGGCTTTTTGTTTCAGCTTTCTACTGCGTAGGGAAAAATAAACGTCGCCACCAGCAGCGTCACTACGTCGAACCCCAGCAGCAGCCGGGTCCAGGCCCAGTAGTCGCCTGGGTTCATGGCCCCGCTCAGCAGCACGGTGCTTTTGACCGCGCCGATCATGACCGGGATGATGATGGGAAAACTCAGGACGGGCAGCAGGGCTTCTTTGGCCCGCAGGTTGACGGTGATGGCGGCGTAGAAGGTGCTGACCAGACTCAGGCCCAGCACCCCCAGCGTGAGCGTGAGCGCCATGAGGCCCAGGCTGGCAAACTGCACGTCGAAGAAAATGGCGGTCAGCCCCGCCGTCACCACGCCCAGAAAAAGCATCAGCAGGGCGTTGGCCGCCGCTTTGCCGAGGTAGAGCCACTCGTGGGCCACCGGGTAGAGCAGCAGGCTTTCGAGCGCCCCGCTTTCCTGCTCGCTGCCCCAGGCCCGGCCCGCCGCCAGCACACTGGCAAAGGCCAGGGCACACCACAGCACCCCGGCGGCGGCGTCACGCATCTTGCCCGTGTCGGGGCCAAAGGCGAAGCCCATAATCAGCACCACCAACCCGGCGAAAAACAGCGTCGTGGACAAAATATCTTTGCTGCGTCCCTCCAGCCGCAGGTCTTTGAGCAGCACCGTCAGCATGGCTCTCATGCCAGCACCCCGCCTTCCAGCGAGAGGGTGCGGGTCGCCACCTGCCCAGCGAGTTCCGGCTCGTGTGAACTGAAGAGGATGGTCTTGCCCTCACTCTGCGCGGCGCGGAGGTGGGTGAGCACTGCTTCCTTGCCCGCCGTATCCAGGTTGGCGAACGGTTCGTCGAGCAGCAGCAGCGGCGTGGGCGCGAGCAGCATCCGGGCGAGTTGCAGCCGCTTGCGCATTCCCGAACTGAGGTCGCGGGCGCGTTTGGCCTCGGCCCCGTGTAGCCCCACGCGCTCCAGCATCTCGGCGCTGCGCGGCGTCAGGCCGTACATCCGCGCCGTGAAGTCCAGATTTTCGGCGGCGGTCAGGTCGGCATACAGCCCGCCTCCCTCGGTCATGAAAAAGACGTGTTCGCGCACGCTGGGTTTGTCTTTCAGGTCGTAGCCGAACACACGCCCCTCGCCCCGGCTGGGTGACAGCAGCCCTGCCACCACCCGCAGCAGCGTGGTTTTTCCGGCCCCGTTGCCGCCGAACAGCGCCAGCACTTCACCCGGCTGCACGTTCAGCGACACGTCACGCAGCACGAATTGCGGCCCAAATTTGCGGGCGATGTGGGCGAGTTGCAGGGCGGGCGGGGGCGCGGCGGACATCAGCCCAGACTCTAGGGCAGGGGCGGGGGGCGCGTGCCTCTGTAACCAAACCGTCTACACTCTCCCCGAACATGAAAAATCTGCTGACTGGCCTCACCCTGGCCCTGACCGCTTCGGCGGCGGCCCAAACTGCCCTCCCCGCCGACACCGTTCGGATTCACTACCAGCGCCCCGACTCGGCCTATTCCGGCTGGGGCCTGCACGCCTGGGAAGATGTGGCGACGGCGGTGGACTGGGCCAAACCCCTGGTGCAGTCGGGCAAGGACGACTGGGGCGTGTACTGGGACGTGAAACTGGGGCCCGGCGCACAGAAACTCGGCTTCATCGTCCACCAGGGCGACACCAAAGACCCCGGCGCCGACCTGTGGTACGACCTCTCACGCGGGCGCGAACTGTTCCTGAAATCGGGCAGCGCGAACGTGGCCTACAGCCAGTCCGGGCCATTCGACGTGGACGCGACCAAGCAGACGACGGGCAGCCTCCCCCCACAGGAAGCGCCAATTCCCGCCGGGTCGGTGCGCGTCAACTACTTCCGCCCCGACGGGGTTTACTCGGGCTGGGGGCTGCACGCCTGGGAAGACACCACCGCGCAGGTCGCCTGGGACAAGCCGCTTGCCCCCACAGGCGAGCAGGGCGGCTGGGTCTACTGGGACGTGCCGATGAAGACCGACTGGCAGAAACTGGGCTTCATCGTCCACAAGGGCGACGAAAAAGACCCCGGCCCCGACGGAACGCTCACCCGCGCAATGGGCAACCAAATCTGGGTGGTCAGCGGCAAAACCGACCTGTCCACCACCCGCCCCGACACCAGCGTGAGGACGGTGGGCGACCTGAGAAAACAGCAGGCCATCATGCTGGGCCGCGACCTGATCGCCGTGAAACCCGAACTGGTGCGCCCCGGCGCGTGGCTGACCCTGCACGTCTCGCCCACCGCCGCCCTGAAACTGGGCGCAGACGGCGTGAGCGGCGGCGACACCCTCACCCTGGAAGAAGTCGAAGGTGGACTGACGCCAGCACTGAAGGCCAAAGCGCCGTATCTGGCGGGCTACGCCCTGCTGCAAATCCGCGCCGAAGACCGCGCCAAACTGCCCGCCGCGCTGAGTGGACAACTGGCAGTCAGCAGCGTGATGCCCGACGGCACCGTGCTGGACGCGACGGGCGTGCAGACCGCCTGGGCGCTGGACGACCTCTACGCTTACGACGGGCCGCTGGGCGTCGCGTGGCAGGGCAACAAACCCACCGTGCGCCTGTGGGCACCCACCGCGCAGGACGTGAAGCTGCGCGTCTCACGGCCCGACGGTAGCCAGGAGCGCACCCTGCCCATGACCCGCGACAAGGGGGGCGTCTGGACGGCGGCGGGCGACCCGAGCTGGAAGGGACTGGCCTACCGTTTCGAGGTCAAGGTCTACGCGCCCGCGACAGGCAAAATCGAAACCAACCTCGTCACCGACCCCTACTCCGTCGCCCTGACGCGGAACAGCACCCACAGCCTCTTTGCCGACCTGAGCGACAGCAGCCAGAAGCCCGCCGGGTGGAACGCCCTCAAGAAACCCGCCCTGCGGAGCTTTTCCGACCTGTCCTTCTACGAACTGCACCTGCGCGATTTCAGCGCCGCCGACGCCAGCGTGCCCGCCGCCCAGCGCGGCACCTACCTCGCGTTTACCCAGACGGGCAGTAGCGGCATGAAGCACCTCAAGGGACTGGCCGACGCGGGCCTGAAAGCCGTTCACCTGCTCCCGACCTTCGACATCGCCACCATCGAGGAGGACAAGGCCAAATGGCAGACGCCCGGCGACCTCTCCCGATTCGCGCCGAACAGCGACGCGCAGCAGAGGGCCGTGACCGCCGTGAAGGACGCCGACGCTTACAACTGGGGCTACGACCCCTACCACTACATGGTCCCCGAAGGCAGCTACGCGGTGAACCCCGCTGAGCGCACGAAGGAATACCGCCAGATGGTGATGGCCCTGAACGCGGCGGGCCTGCGGGTGGTGCAGGACGTGGTGTTCAACCACACGGCGGCGAGCGGGCAGCAAGGGCGCAGCGTGCTGGACAAAATCGTGCCCGGCTACTACCACCGCCTGAACGTCAACGGCGGGGTCGAGAACTCGACCTGCTGCTCCAACACCGCCACCGAACACACCATGATGCGCCGCCTGATGGTGGACACGCTGGTGCTGATGGCCCGCGAGTACAAGGTGGACGGCTTCCGTTTCGATCTGATGGGGCACCACATGGTGGAGGACATGAAAGCCGCCCGCCGCGCCCTGGACGCGCTGACGCTCGCCAAAGACGGCGTGGACGGCAAGCAGATTTACCTCTACGGCGAGGGCTGGGACTTTGGTGAAGTGCAGGGCAATAAGCGCGGCACGAACGCGACCCAGGTGAACCTGTACGGCCAGGGCATCGGCACCTTCAACGACCGCATCCGGGACGCGCTGCGCGGCGGCAACCCCTTCGGCGGCTTGCAGGAACAGGGCGTGGCGACGGGGCTGGTGGCCGTGCCTAACGGTCAACCCGGCAACGACAGCGCAGCCAAGTGGGGCCAACTCGCCGACCTCGTGAAAATCGGGCTGACCGGCAACCTGCGCGACTACCGCCTGACCGACCATACCGGCAAGGTGGTCACGGGCGGCCAAATCAAGTACGGCGACGCCTCCGCCGGATACGCGGCCAGCCCACGCGAGACGGTCAACTACGCCTCGGCGCACGACAACCAGACCCTCTGGGACGCGGTGCTGCTCAAGACCCCGGCCAACATGGACGGCGCGACCCGCGTGCGCTTCCAGAACCTCGCCCACTCTTACGTATTGCTGGGCCAGGGGCTGCCCTTTTCCTACGCGGGCGACGACATTTTGCGTTCCAAGTCGTTCGACACCGACTCTTACAACTCGGGCGACTGGTTCAACGCGCTCGACTGGACGGGCAAGAGCAACGGCTTCGGCAAGGGCCTGCCCCCCGCCGAGAAGAACGAGGGCAACTGGGCGCTGTACCGCACGCTGCTGGGCAACCCGGAGTTGAAGGTCACACCCGCCGACATCGAGCGGGCGAGCGACCACTACCGCGAAATGCTGCGGGTGCGGTCATCCAGCAGTCTGTTCCGCCTGGAAACGGCGGCCCAGGTGCAGCAGGGCCTCAGCTTCCTGCCCGCGCCCACCGGGGTCATCGCTATGCGGCTGACTGGGGCGACGAGCGCCAGCAACCCCTACAAGACGGTGGTGGCGGTCTTCAACGGGAGTGGCAAGGCCGTGACGCTGAATGACGCCTCGCTGCGTGGGCTGACGCTGCACCCGGTTCTCACCAAGAGCACCGACCCCATCGTGCGAACGAGCAAGGTCACTGGCACGGCGGCGACGGTGCCCGCGCTGACGACGGCGGTGTTCGTCGGCAAGTAAAGCGCCAGCGCCCAGCAGAAAAGGCCCGCCCCATCACAGGTGGCGGGCCTTCTCTCTACCCCGTTCAGACCACGATGCGCTTGAATTCGCCCTCGTCGTCGCGGGCGGGCAACTGACCGTAGCCGAGTTCGCGCTCGACGACTTCGGCCACGGCCTGTCCCACCTCGGCGGCGCTGCGGTTTTCGCTGGGAGCAGGCTGGGCCACCACGTCGAAGCCGCGCACTTCGCCGTCGGCGTCGAGGTGACGCACTTCCACGCGCAGTTCGCCACCCTCCACACCGGGGGTCACGGTCAGGCCGTCGCGGGGGTCTTGGTGGTAGCTCGCTTCAAAGGCTTGCAGGATTTCCTGGGGATTCACGGGAGTGGTCATGCCTCACAGTCTGGAGGCAGGCAAAGCGAACAAATTGCTCCCGAGGGAACACTTTTGCCCTTATCTTTAGCTCATGTTTTCTGCTCCCCGCCCCGTGATTCTCGATGGTGACCCCGGTCTGGACGACGCCGTGGCCTGGCTGCTGGCCCTGGCCAGTCCCGAACTCTGGGTGCTGGGGGCCACGGCTGTTCACGGCAACATGGTGCTGCCGCTGGCGCTGTGGAACGCGGGCGTGGTGCTGGCCCTGGCGGGCGACGTGGCCGAGGGCGTGCCCTACTTTTCCGGAGCCGACCGGCCCCTGCTGCGCTCCCCACTCACCGCCACCCATGTTCACGGGGCCACCGGGCTGCCCGCCGCCGGACTGCCCGAACCCCGCCGCGACCCGAATCCGGCCCACGCGGTGGACTTCATCATCCGCACCGTGCGCTCCAACCCCAGGCAAGTCACCCTGATTGCCACCGGGCCGCTGACCAACATCGCCCTGGCTTTCCGCATGGCCCCCGACCTGCCGGATCTGGTGCGCGAGGTGGTCTGGATGGGCGGCAGCACCGGCCAGGGCAACCGCACCCCCGCCGCCGAATTCAATGCGCTGGCCGACCCGCACGCCGCCCAAATCGTGCTGCAAAGCCCCGCAGCGGTTCGCATGGTGGGCCTGAACGTCACCATGCAGTGCATCGCCACGCCCGAGCGCACCGAGCAGTTGCGGGCGCTGGGCAACCGCGCCGGAGCGGTCTGCGCCGAGATGTTGAACTTCTATGCGGCGTTCTACCGCGAGCGGTACGGCCTCAGCGGCGGCGCGATGCACGACCCGCTGGCGGTGGCCGCCGCCATTCGGCCCGAGTTGCTGTCCTGGCAACCCCTCGCCGTCGAAGTCGAGCTGAACGACGGGATCAACCTGGGCCGCACCGTTTGCGACCTGTACCACGTCACCGGGCAGACGCCCAACGTTCAGGTCGCCGTCGGCGTGGACGAAGAAGGTTTCTTTGCGCTGCTGCTCGAACGGCTCGGCACCCTGCCCTGAGCGGCGGCGGGCGGTCAATCTTCGGCGGGCGGCAGGTCATCCGAGTCGAGAATCGCCACCGCCTCGCCTCCGGGCAGCCAGAAGCCCTGAAGCGTGCTGGCGGCAGCGTCGGCGATGAGGTAGGGCACCGGATAGGCGGCGAAGCGGCTGTCCGAGACACTGGGCACGCCCGGCCCACGCGGGTGACTGTGGTAGAGCGCCACCAGCGCGAGCGAGTCGGCCTGCATGGCCTTGACCGCCCGCAGCAGCGCCCCCGGCTCGGCCAGATATTCCCGCTCGGGCTGGCCCGCCACGTTGGGCAGCGGATAAAGCGCACGGGCATAGATTCGCTCGCCCCGAACCCAGCCGCCCAGGGCACCCACGCACTCCTGTGGCAACTCACGCTGGACGTGCGCCCACAGAGCGCCCCTGAGCACAGCCGGAAGATGGAGCGGCACGCGCCGCATTGTAGCCGGACGTTTCGGCCCGTACCGATTTCGATGGAATTCAGGGGAGCGAGCGAAAGCCGACCATGACACCAGCGCAACGCTTATCATTTGCCGAGTATTCGGCCCTGCCCTGCCGACGCGCCCACCAAATCGATTCGGGCCGTTCCAGGCGACAGAAAGCCCCCTCCCGTGCTGGAAAAGACAGCTCCACCTTTACGCAAAATGCTCTAAACTGAACCGTTATGTCGGCTTCGCACAAGGATCAACCGTCACGCTCGCCTCTGGAAGGCGAAGTGGTGGGCCTGATGGTGCTGGCGCTGGCGGTGCCGCTGCTGCTCATCCTGTTTATTCCGGTGCTGCACCCCGACAACAATGGCGGTGCGTGGGGCGACCTGCGCGACATCCTCTTTCAGTGGCTGGGCTGGCTGGCTTGGCTGCTGCCGATGGTGCTGATTGCCTACGGCATCGCGTTTTTTACCCGCGCTCCGCTGGGCAAGGTTACGCGCTGGGTGCTGGGGGCGCTGCTGGCGATTGGGGCCGTGCTGATGCTCCAGGCCATGATTTTCGGCAACACGGTGCAGGAGCCGGGCGGTGCCGGACGCCTCGCCACCGGGGCGATGGCCTGGCTGCGTGGGGTGCTGGGGCTGGCGACCCCGCTGCTGCTGCTGGGGCTGGTGGCGCTGGGCCTGAAATTCATGCTGAGCCTGTCGCTGCTCGACCTGCTGCGCCGCCTGATGCGTATGGTCACGGCGCGCCTGACCGACGTGGGCCACTCCATGCAGGGAGCCATAGAAGCCAAGTTGCCCGGCAAGAGCGGCGGCACGGTGAACGCCCACGACCGCACCGACGTGCGCCACCGCCTCAGCGAACTGCGTCAGAAACTGGACACCCTGCGCCGCCTCGACCCCAAAAACCCCGGACTGAAGGAACCCCTCGACAAAGTCCGGCAGCTTCAGCGCGAAATCCGCCACTACGACGAGGAAAAACTCAAGGCGCTTCAGGGCGACCTCGACACCTACGACCTGATGACGCTCAACGTGCAGCGGCAGGTGGCGCACGACCTGCGGCAAAAGGTGGAGGCCGAGGCTCCCCCCGAAGGCGAGCAGGCGGTCAAATTCCTCAAGGCCATCGTGGACGACACCCGCCACGAACTCAGTGCCTTTTTGCCCAGCACCCAGGCGAGTGCCGCCCTCGAAAACCTGCGCCGCCACCTCGTCAACCAGATTCTGTCGCTGGGCGGGCGGGCACGCAAACTGGAATCCGAGCGCTGCACCGCCGAGCGCACCCTGAAAAACCCCACCATCGAGCAGCTTCAGCGCGAGCAGACGGCCCACCTCAAGCGCCAGACGCAGTGGCAGGAAATCCAAGACCGCTTTCACACGTGGCAGGAGTACGAGAAGCACTACTCGGGCTGGCCCGACCTCGCCGCCGACTTCGACAGCGGCCCCACCGAAGCGGCGACCCGCGTGGCCGAAGCGTTGCAAAAGCGCCCGCTGGAAACCCTCAGGCAGAAGGAGGAGTGGGCACAGGAACTCGCGCAGGCCATAGAACAGGAGGAGCAAGGCCGCCTGCTGCCCCAGGACGAAGAGGACGACGACATTCCCCCCATGCCCGACGACCTGCCGGAAGGCGAGCAGGGCGGCCTGTTCTCGCGGGTCGGGCACAAGCTCAGCCAACTGATTGCCCCGCCCGGCCCCGAGGAGGAGCGGCCCTCTCCGACCTTCGGCAGCCGCAGCCAACCTGAGCAGGCCAGCTCCCGGCAGAACGCACTCCCCCAGCACACGGCCCCCGAAGGCGCGCCCGTTCCCGCCTTTGCCATCGACTTCGCGGCGGCGCAGGCGGCCCGTCCGAGTGGAACACTGCCCGCCGGAACTGCGGGCCGCCGCAGCGCGTCGCGCCCGGTGCCGCCGTCCGCCCGTCCGACCCCGGCGAGCACCCGCCCGGCCATTCCCCCCGAAGCCGCCAGAGCCGACACGCCCCCCGGACTCGGGACGGTGCCTCCCAGCGCCGCGACGCGCCTGGACAAGACCCCGCCACCGCCTAGCCCAGCGGCCTACGACGACCTGGGCCTTTGGGAAGGCGAGGATGACCTGCCCTTCGGCCCGCCTGCCCAGACCGCCCGGCCTGCGCCGCAGCGCTCTGCCTCCAGCACCAGCAGCGCCGGAAAGCGCCGCGCGACCCCGGCCCCCTGGGAGGAAGCCCCTGCCGACCCTGGCGAACGCGGGCAGGCCCACCCGACCGCGCCCACACCGAAGGGAGTCAGCCGCCGGGGAGCCGTGCCGCTGGCCCTGCCGGACGAGAAGCTGCTCGACCCCATTCCCAACGCGGCCCGCAACAGTGTTTCGCTCGATACCGCCGCCGCCCAGCGCAAGGAGATGATCAACCAGACCCTCCAGAGCTTCGGGTTGCAGGCCCGGGTGCAGGAGTTCGCACGCGGCCCCACCGTGACCCGCTACGAGATCGAACCCGCGCCCGGCGAGAAAATCAGCCGCATCGCCAGCCTGTCCAACGACCTGGCCCGCGCCCTGGCGGTAGGCGGCGTGCGTGTCGAAGCGCCCGTGCCCGGCAAGAGCGTGATCGGCCTGGAAGTGCCGAACGCCGAGCGCGAACCCGTCACCTTCCATCAGGCGGTGGCCGACAACGCCTTCAAGAACACGCGGGCCAAACTGCCCATCATCCTGGGCAAGAGCATCGACGGCACCATGATGGTGGGCGACCTCGCCAAGATGCCGCACCTGCTGGTCGCCGGGTCGACCGGGTCGGGCAAATCGGTGTGTGTCAATACCATCATCACCTCGCTGCTGTACAAGTACCTGCCCACCGACCTGCGGTTCGTCATGGTCGACCCCAAAATGGTCGAACTGACGCCCTACGACGGCATTCCCCATCTGGTGCGCCCGGTGGTCACCAACCCGGCAGATGCGGCGGGCGTGCTGCTGGGCGCGGTGGCCCACATGGAGCGGCGCTACAAGATGATGAGCGGCGTGGGGGCCAAGAACCTGGAGCAGTTCAACGCCAAGATGCGGGCGGTGGGCGAAGTCGAACTGCCGCATCTGGTCATCATCATCGACGAGCTGGCCGACCTGATGATTACCAGTCCCAAGGAAGTCGAGTCGGCCATCATGCGACTGGCCCAGATGGCCCGCGCCACCGGAATGCACCTGATTCTGGCGACCCAGCGGCCCAGCGTGGACATCCTGACCTCACTCATCAAGGTCAACATCCCCGCCCGCATCGCTTTTGCGGTGAGCAGCAGCCACGACTCGCGCACCATTCTGGACACCACCGGGGCCGAGCGCCTGACCGGAATGGGCGACATGCTGTTTTACCAGCCGGGACTGGTCAAGCCGCTGCGCCTGCAAGGGCCGTACATCAGCGAGGCCGAGTCGGTCAAAATCACCGACGAACTGCGCCGCATGACCTTTGAGGACGACTTCGTGGAAGCCTACGGCGCGGACTTCGAGGGCCTGATTTCGAGCAGTGGCCCCACGGGCGACCGCAGCCAGATGGATTTCAGCGACCCGCTGCTGCGCCAGGCCGCGCTGGTCTGTATTGAAGAAGGCCAGGGCAGCGTGTCGAGGTTGCAGCGCCGCCTGTCGGTGGGCCACGCCCGCGCGGGTAAGTTGATGGACCTGCTCGAAGCCATGAACATCGTCGGGCCGCACCAGGGCAGCAAACCGCGTGAAGTGCTGATTACCGAAGCCGATTTGCCAGACTATTTCGGTAAGTGATACGGGGCAAGGCAAAGCGGGCAAAGGCTCCGCCACAGGCCAGACCAATTCATCTACCAACCAAGCCTAAAAGCCGGAGCGGTTGCAATTTGGCCCCCAGTGGTGTCAATTGTGAGGCGGATTTCCCAACTCAATCCACAATTCAATTCAGAGGTGACTGCAATGAAGAAACTCGGTTTACTGACCCTCAGTCTGATGCTCGCCACGCCCGCCCTCGCGGGTGGCGCTGGTCAGCCCGCCGCCAAGCCCCGGCCTGCGACCTGCAAGAGCATCGCCGCCATTGTGACCACTGACCCGCAATTCAGCACCCTGGCGACGGCGCTTGATGCCGCCGACCTGACCCAGGAACTGACCAAGGGCGAGTACACGCTGTTCGCGCCCACCAACGCCGCCTTTGCCAAGGTGCCCAGCGACCAGCTCGCCGGGCTGCTCAACGACCCCGAAATGCTGCTGGACGTGCTGGCCTACCACGTGGTGGCGGAGAAGGCCACCGCCGCCGACCTGCGCGGCGCGACCGCGGGCACCACCGAAAACGGCCAGGACGTGCAGATCAAGGTGTCCAGCGCCCAGATCATGGTCAACAACGCCCGCGTGGTCAAGGGCGACATCATGGCCTGTAACGGTGTCGTTCACGCCATCGACACGGTGCTGATGCCCGAAATGACGGGGGCGGCGGCGGCCCCCGCTCCTGCTCCCGCCGTGCCCCAGCCCGCTCCGGCGGCTCCTGCCCCGGCCACCGCTGCGGCGGTCACGGCTCCGGCAGCCATCGACATCACCAAGATTCCCGCCCTGCCCCTCAGCGGCGCGGTGACGGTGCAGACCCCCGCTGGCACCGAGACGGCGACTGAGGAGACCAGCACGGAGGAGGCCACCACCGAGGAAACCGCGACCGAGTCGGCGGAAGGTGCCGTCACCGAAGTGACCGGAACGACCATCTACGACATGCTGGTGGCCGATGACCAGTTCAGCACCCTGCGCGACCTGCTCAGCGACGCCGACCTGACCGACCTGCTGATGAGCGGCGAGTACACCCTGTTCGCGCCCACCGACGCGGCGTTCGCGGCGCTGCCCGAAGGCACCCTGGCCGCCGTTGCCAGCAACCCCGAACTGCTTGCCAGCCTGCTCAAGTACCACGTGGTCGAAGGCAAACTCAGCACCGAGCAGGTGCAGGCAGGCAACCTGATGACGGCGGCGGGCACCGCCCTGACCGTCAGCGCCCAGCTCTCCCCTGTGGTCGAGTCGAGCAACGGCCTGATCTACCCCGTGGACGCCGTGTTGCTGCCCGAAGGCTTCGTGGTGCCCACGGTGGAAGAAGTTCCTGCCGACACCACCAGCGAGGCCGCGCCTGTCCCCGCCGAAGCGACCACCGTGACGACGGTCACCACGACCACCACGACCCCGGCCCCAGTTGAAGCGGCCCCCGCTCCCGCCACCACCGGCACGGCCACTGGCGGCGCCATCGCGGGCGGCAACGTGACTGCGCCCGCCGCCGACCTGACCGCCGTGCTGCAAGAAGAGCGTTTCAGCACCGTGCGCGAACTGCTGACCAGCGCCGACCTGCTCGGCATGCTGACCAGCGGCGAATACACCGTGTTCCTGCCCACCAACGACGCCTTCGCCAAGCTCGACGCGGCCAAGCTCAGCGCGGTGAAAGCCGACCCCGCGCTGCTCAAGCGGGTCCTGTCCTACCACGTCGTCTCGGGCCGCCCCGACGCCGCCGCGCTGGTCGCCGCGCCCCTGACCACCGCCGAAGGCACCACCCTGACCCTCACCCGTGACGCCAACGGCCTGAGCATGGACGGCATGCGCCTTGGCAACGGCGAACCCATGCAGGTCGGCAACGCCAACGTCTACGTCGTGGACATGGTGCTGCTGCCCGCTGGCCTGCGCTAAAGTTTCCTTTTCCTCTTCTCTCCCCTGCTGGTCGGGGGAGGGATTTTTTTTGGAAGATGGATGATGGTTCCGCTGCGCTGATGGAGGGTGGAGAGGGGGCTTCATACGGGGCTGGGCTTTACTCCGCACATCCGAGGAAAGCGCTCGAATGTGCTC
>NZ_JAUNHK010000184.1 GCF_030523985.1 Deinococcus sp. | reverse complement strand
CGTTACGGCACCGAGGCCGACCTGCGGGCCACAGCCCAGTGCCTGCTGGACGCCGCTTCACGGCCCTTTGTCCTGGCGGGGGGAACGGCCAGCGTGGGAGCGTCCCTAGGGCTGGCGCTGTATCCAGGCCACGGCACCGACATGGCGACCTTGCAGCGCTTGGCTGATCTGGCGATGTATCAGGTCAAACACAGCAGCAAAAACGGGTATCACCTGTACCGCGAGGGCGACCAGATGCCGCCTTTGAAGCGTTCCTGATAGGAGATTGGGGCATTGAGAAGACCCCTCACCCCTGCTTTCAGCAGGCCCTCTCCCCTTGGTAGAGGGTCGGGAATAGTCCCACACTGGACGATAAACCCTCCATCAACCATCAGCCAAGCGGAACCATCAACCATCAACAAATACCGCTACCGCCCCTGAATCCGCTCCAGCAGCGCCGTGTTTCGCGCTTCCCGCTGCCGGGTCGCCGCAATCTGCCACGCCGAGGCCGACCCCGCCGAGAAAAAGCGGTCTTTGGCCCGTGTGAGCGCCGTGTACACCAAGTTGCGCGAGAGCATCGGCATGTGCGCCTCATGCAGCACGCCCAGCACCGTGTCCCACTCGCTGCCCTGGGCGCGGTGGACGGTCAGCGCGTAGCCGAGTTGCAGGTTGAACAGTTCCGCGCCCGTCAGTTCCACCACATTGCCGTCAAAATCCACCGTCAGGCGCGACCCCTCGGCCTTGAGCACGGTGCCGAGCGTGCCGTTGAAAATCTCATTGTTGTAGTCGTTTTTGGTCTGCACCACGGTGTCGCCTGGGCGGGCCTCGCCTTCGGCAATGTGGACGCCGCCTTCGCCTGGGTTGAACAGGTTTTGCAGGTGGTGGTTGAGGTTGTCCATTCCCAGCGGCCCTTTTCGCATGGGCGTGAGCACCTGCACCGCAGCAGGCCCGCCGAGTTCGCGCACCATCAGCGCCACGCGCCGCGCCCCGCCGTCAGGTTCGGTTTCGGTGAGGTTGAGGCGCTTGTCGCCCCACTGCGGGGCCTCGCCGTGCAGCAGGCCGTGCGCCGCCGCAATAATCGGGTTTTTCGCCGCCTGACGGTACACCTGGGTCAGCCGCACCGTGGGGGCCGCCTGGGTCAGAGCAATCAGCGGCAGGCCCGCGTCCACCGGGGGCAACTGGTCGGTGTCGCCCACCAGCAGCACCCGCGCTCCGGGGGCCACCGCCGAGAGGAGCGAAAGCATCAGCGCGTCGCCCATCATGCTCACCTCGTCCACGATGAGGAGGTCGTACGGCGCGGGTTCTAGGTGGTTGTGCCGAAAGCCCTGCGGCCCGTACCCCAGCAGGCGGTGAACGGTGGACGCCGTGCGGCCCGTCACCTCGCCCAGTCGCCGCGCCGCCTTGCCCGTGGGGGCGCAGAGGCCGACTTCCAGCCCCAGCGACTCGGCCAGGTCGGCCACGGCCCGCGTGGTGGTGCTTTTGCCCGTGCCTGGGCCGCCCGTCAGCACCACCAGTCGGTTGTTTTCCAGCAAATCCAGCACG
Organism: Deinococcus sp.; assembly: GCF_030523985.1. Taxonomy (GTDB): domain Bacteria; phylum Deinococcota; class Deinococci; order Deinococcales; family Deinococcaceae; genus Deinococcus. Next base: position 1,170 of record NZ_JAUNHK010000184.1, on the reverse strand, counting down.
CTGGCCTGCTCGTCGCTGAGGCCCTTGCGGGCTTTTTTGGGCACTGTCCAGTCATCGTTGCCCGCGCCGTCCACAGGCGGAGTCGCCAGCAGCGTGCGAATCAGGCCCGCCAGTTTCTTCTCGGCCCGCAGGACGTGGGGGAGGTAGATGCGCCCTTCGCCCCCTGCCTGGGCAAACAGCGGCGAGTCGTCTTCTGAAAGTCTGCCGAGTTCCACCGCCGTTTCCACCGCCAGCCGCGCCTGTTCGGGGGTCACGCGGGTGTAATGCACCACGCCCCTTTCAGCCCGCGAACGGGGCAGGTAGCTGTGGCCCGCCTGGGTGCCCGCCAGTTGCAGCGCGTACACGGCGGCGGCGGTCAGGCGGCGGGGGTCGTCGAGCGCGCCGCCGCGTGCCTGCCACAGCTTGTCGGCGGTCAGAAAGCCGATGCCTTCGACTTCGGTCAGGGTAAAGAGGTCTTTTTCCAGTCTGTCCAGCGCGTCGGCCCCAAAATGTTTGACCGCCCGCTGCGCCTGATTGATGCTGAGGCCCAGCCCCTGTAAGCCCGCCAGCAGCCGACGCTCCAGCCCCTGCTGGCTCCAACTGCTGACCATCTTGTGCAGGGTGGACTCGGTGACGCCGGGGATTTGCAGCAGTTTTTCGGGTTCGTCTTCCAGAATGTCGAACGCCGCCGCGCCGAACGTCTTGGCGATTCTTTTCGCCAGCACCTTGCCCACGCCGCCCACCCGCGCTTCGAGGTAGGCCGCCACGCCGCTTTCGGTGAGGTCGGCGGGCAGGGCTTCGAGCACCATGTTCAGCACGCGGTACTGGTAGCCGTACTCGCGGTGTTCTTCCATCGTCACTTCGGCGCTGAAACTGTCACCCACGTCCAGCGGCGGCATCACGCCAATCACGGTGGCGTCTGGGTCTTCGCCTTCCTCGTTGCGCAGGGTCGCGCTCATCACGGTAAAGCCCGTGTCGGAGCGGAAACGAACCTTATTCACGCTGCCGGAAACTCGGAGGGACTCTTGGGGCAGCGCAGACATGAGCCAGAAGATAACACGGGCGCTCTGTTATGTGGTGAGCATAATACGGAGCCATAAAAAAACCCCCGCCGCAGCAGGGGCGAGTGAGGGCGGGCGTCAACGATTCATTCCCACTCGATGGTGGCGGGTGGCTTGCCCGTGATGTCGT
>NZ_JAUNHK010000050.1 GCF_030523985.1 Deinococcus sp. | reverse complement strand
GGGTTCAGGGGCAGGCAGACTCGGCACGGTGAACTCAGTCTAATGCGCGGGCCGCTGCCCATGCTCAGGTACTGGCCCACCCTGCGGGTGTACCCGGTCACGTCGCTGTGGGACTTCACGACATCGAACCTAACACTTCGCGTTTTCGGAACAGAACCGAAGAACGCTTCATTCCCGGTTCGACCTCCTCAGTTCACGCGCACGCTGTTGGCGAAGCTGCGAATCAGCGCTTCGTTGCGGCTGTAGTCGCGCACGTTGCCCGCAATGGTCATGACCAGAATGCGGCCCCCGGCGCTGGTCATCAGCAGTTCGCGCCGCAGGTCGTCGCCCTGGCCCGGCGTGGTGAAGATGAACTGTGCCCAAGGCTTGCCGCCGAGCTGCACCATGTCGGACTTGAGCGCCTTGATGCCCGGCACCTGCGAGCGAATCACCGCCGGGAACTGCTTCACGAGTTGCTCGACCTCGTTGGGTGCCAGCTTGCCGGTGCGCCACTCCAGCGCCACGCTCACCTTGCGGTCCTCGGTCATGAAAACTGCGCCCGGTCGCCCGGTGGCCGAGGGAAAGGCGCTGCGAATTCCGGCGGGGGTCAGCGTGAGCAGCTTGGGGCTGGGTTCCACCGTGACCGGCAAGTTGCTCAGCTTGAGGGGCGCGGCGAGCGACAGACCCGCCGTCAGGAGGGCCAGGACGCTCAGGCGGGTGGCCTGTGGGCGCAGCGCACGGAGAGAGATGGAAAACGCACGAGTCATTGCCGATTACCCTACCCGTTGCCACAAACAGCACCATGAAGCTTCTATGAGGAACGTGCGAGCTGCGTCATGCCGCCGTCAGTCAGGACTCGACCCTCTATGCTGCCTGCCATGAACCGCAAAGATGGAGGAGTATTGCAGGGCCGCGTAGTGGCCGTCACCGGGGCGAGCAAGGGTATCGGCCTGGGCGTGGTGCAGAAGCTGACGGCCGAGGGGGCCACCGTCATCGGCGGAGCGCGGGACGTGTCGGGCGTGGTGTGCGAGGGGGCGACATTTGTGCCGCTGGACGTGACCGACGCGGGCAGTGTGGAGGCTTTCGCGGAGCAGGCCCGCCGCGCGGGGGTAGATGCACTCGTCAACAATGCCGGGGTGGGGGTGTTCAAACCCGTGCAGGACATCACCGAGGCCGACTATCGCCGCGTGATGGACACCAACGTCCTGGGTACGCTGCTGATGACCCGCGCCCTGTTGCCCCACTTTCAGTCACTGGGATGGGGGCAGGTGGTCAACGTGACCAGCGACGTGTCGGCCCGCACCTTCGCCACCGGAGCGCTCTACACCGCCAGCAAATACGCTCAGCGGGCCGTGACCCAGGCGCTCGCCTCCGAGGGGCACGCCTATGGCCTACGCGTGACCGAGATTCGCCCCGGCATGGTGGACACTTTTTTTGGCGACACGCAGCAGGGCGAGGACCACAAGGCCCAGTGGCTCAAACCCGACGACGTGGCGGAAGCGGTGCTGTACGCGCTGAGCGCCCCCGAGCATGTCCGCATCGACGAGGTGTTGCTGCACCCGGTCGTTCAGGACGTAGCGTTCTGAGGCTCGGCAGGGCTGGCACGGCCCCTATACTCCGGCCCCGATACTCAGGGTCAACAAACGTTTGTTTGCAGGAGGATGCCAGATGACGACGCTTTTTCGCTCGATGCTGTTCGCGCCGGGGAACCGCGCCGACCTGATTGCCAAGCTGCCCCGCTCCGCGCCGGATGCGGTGGTCATTGACCTTGAAGACGCCGTTCCCGGTACGCCCGAGGCCAAGGCCGCGGCCCGTCCGGTGGCGCATGACGCCGCCCGTGACCTGATGGGGGCCGCGCCCGGACTGGCAGTGTTCATGCGGGTCAATGCTTTGCACTCGCCCTATTTCGCTGACGACCTCGGGGCGCTGTTTCCCGAACTGACGGGCGTGGTGGTGCCCAAACTGGAAACGGCGGACGAAGCGCGGCAGGCGGTGCAGGCGCTGCGCGAGCGCGGGCTGACGATGCCCATTCTGGTGGGACTGGAAACGGGGGCCGGGGTCTGGAACGCCCGCGACATCATGGAGGTGGAGGGGGTAGGTTGGGCCTATTTCGGGGCCGAGGACTACACCACCGACCTGGGCGGCAAGCGTACGCCCGGCAATCTGGAGGTCCTGTACGCCCGTTCGCGGGTGGCGCTCGCGGCGCGGCTGGCGGGAGTTCCGGTGCTGGACATCGTGGTGACGGCGCTGGGGGACGAGCAGGTATTCCGTGCCGACGCCGAACAGGGCCGGGCGCTGGGGTACTGCGGCAAACTCTGCATTCACCCGGCGCAGGTGGCCCTCGCGCACGAGTATTTCGGGCCCACCGAGGCCGACCGCGAACGGGCCCGCCGCCTGCTGGACGCCGCTGCCGAGGCTGCTGCTCGTGGGCACGGGGCCTTCAGCTTCGAGGGGCAGATGGTGGACGAGCCGATGCTGGTCAAGGCCCGAGCCATGCTGGGCGAGGTCGCTTCCGTCTCTGGCCCGACCTGAAAAATTGTGGCATGTTGCAGAGTGGAGCCGGGATGGGCCGCGCTTGCTCGGTTCGCCCGTTACCCCTCGCACCCAGGCCGTCCAAGGAGTTTCCCATGATTGAAAAGACCTTCAAAATGACCGACCCCCAGGGCCTGCACGCCCGTCCCGCCAGCACTGTCGTCAAGGTGGCCAAGGGTTTCAGCAGTGATCTCACCCTGGTCGCCGAAGACCGTGTAAACCTCAAGAACCTGATGCAAGTGCTGAGTCAGGGCATTCAGGCCGGAACGACCTTCAAGGTGGAGGCAAGCGGTGCCGACGAAGCGGAGGCGCTCGAGGCCTTGGCGGGTGCCCTGAGCGCCGAAAAACTGGCTGAAGAACTCTGATACGGCTTTGAAAAATAGTTTGGGCATCCAAACCGTTTTTCCGAGCAGAGCGAAGCGGCGCAGGGCCGATAGAACCGCTTCGGAGGCCCGCTTTCAGCGCGGGGAGTAGAAGAAGAAACGGGGCTGGGCGGCGCGGACTTGCAAAGCTGCGCAGCAGAGCACATTCGGGTACTTTCCTCGGATGTGCGGAGTAAAGCCCAGCCCCGTATGAAGCGGTAAACGGTGCAAAAGCGCGTCTAGGACATAGCCTGAACGCGCTTTTGTCGAATTTCCCGGTTACTCCACCGTCACCGATTTGGCGAGGTTGCGCGGTTTGTCCACGTCTTTGCCGAGGGTGTCGGCGGTGTAGTAAGCCAGCAGTTGCATGGGCACCGCGTTCACGATGGGACTGATGAATTCGTCGCAGCGGGGCACGTAAATCACGTCGTCGCCGTGCTGGGCGTTCTCGGTGTCGCCGTCGCTGAGCAGCAGGATGACGCGGCCCCCGCGTGCCCGCACTTCCTGCACATTGGAAATCGTCTTTTCCAGCAGGCGGCTTTCGGTGGCGACCACCACGACGGGCAAGTGGTCGTCGATCAGGGCGATCGGCCCGTGCTTCATCTCGCCCGCTGCGTAGGCTTCGGCGTGGATGTAGCTGATTTCCTTGAGCTTCAGCGCCCCTTCAAAGGCGGTGGGGCTGTTGACGCCGCGCCCGAGGAACAGGTAATCGCGGGCCTGGTGGTACTTCTGGGCCACTTCGCGCACGCGGGCGACCCGCTCGTCCGAGAGGGCCTCGGTCACCAGACGGGGCAGGGCGCGGGCTTCGGCGCTCAGGCGCTTGACTTCCGCCACGTCCACCGTGCCGCGCTTTTCGGCCAGCCACAGCGCCAGCAGCAGGAAGGCACTCACCATTGACGTATACGCCTTGGTGCTCGCCACGCCGATTTCGGGGCCAGCGTGGATGTAGAGCGTGTCGTCGAGTTCGCGGGTCATCGAACTGCCCTTGGCGTTGATGATGCCCAGCGTCTGGGCGCCGCCTGCCTTGGCCTCGCGCATCCCTTCGAGGGTGTCGATGGTTTCGCCCGACTGACTTACGGCAATCGCCAGCGTCCCTTTGGTCACGATGGGGTGGCGGTAGCGATATTCGCTTGCCACGTCAATCTCGACGGGAATACGGGCGAGTTGCTCGATGAGGTATTTGCCCACCATGCCCGCGTAGTAGGCCGTGCCACACGCCACGATATGGATGCGGTCAAAGGACTTGGGGTCGAGGCCGATGTCGAGTTGAATGCTGCCCTCGCCATCTTGCAGGCGGCCCAGCAGGGTGTTGCTCAGGGCCTGGGGCTGCTCGAAGACTTCCTTGAGCATGTAGGTATCAAAACCGCCCTTTTCTGCCGCTTCGGCGTCCCACTCGATGGTTTCGACCTGACGCTCTACGGGGTTGCCCTGCATGTCGGTCAGGCGGTAGCTGCCGCCGTCGTCCAGAATCACCATGTCGCCGTCTTGGATGAACACCATTTCGCGGGTGTAGGCCAGCAGCGCGGGCACGTCCGATGCCAGAAACACTTCGTTCTCGCCCACGCCCATCACCAGCGGGCTGACAGTGCGGGCCGCAACGATTTGACGGTGGGCCTTGTGGGTCACGACCAGCGCGTAAGCCCCGCGCACCTGCGCGAGCGCCGCACGCACCGCCGTTTCCAGGTCGCCCTGGTAGGCTTCTTCGATCAGGTGGGCGACCACTTCCGAGTCGGTGTCGGACTTGAAGGTATGCCCGCGCTCCAGCAGCCCCGCCTTGAGTTCGAGGTAGTTCTCGATGATGCCGTTGTGCACGAGCACGATGTCGCCGTTTTCGGTGGCGTGGGGATGGCTGTTGGTGTCGTTGGGTGGCCCGTGGGTGGCCCAGCGGGTGTGCCCGATGCCGAAGCTGCCGCTCAGCGGAGACAGGGCAAGTTCTTCGGCAAGGTTGGCGAGTTTGCCCGCCTTCTTGCGAACGACGATGCCTTGACCGTCGCCCACCGCCACGCCCGCGCTGTCATAGCCACGGTATTCGAGTTTGCTGAGGCCCGACATCAGCACGTCCTGTGCCTGACGGGAGCCGATATAACCGACGATTCCACACATAGAAGACTCCTTTGCAGGAATGCAGGGCCATCCCTGAGGGCAAAAGGCCAATACGCCCCTTTCCCCCGGCCCTCCTGCTTCCCTTTTTTGACAGCTTATTCAGCCTTATGGCCGCATCGCTGCGGGGTTATCGCTGAATTTCCCGTCATGGACGGGCGGGTAGGCCCTGCTGTTTCTGACCTGAAGGCATCCGCAGATAATTCGCTGACCTTCACCTCGTCTTCTGGGCCAAGACCCAGACCTTGCGCTTCCCTTTGAACCGATTTAGGTTCGCCGCGCAGCATAGCACCCGGCGAGTATGTTGAGTATGTCACTCATGGGCGGCAGGCGAGTGCCGACGCTCGGGCGTGCCCGCACCCGGTCAAACATGGTAAAACCGCCGCAAGCTCCCCATTTCCGGTAAGCCTGCTGGCCCCAGTTTTTTCCGTCCTGCCCAAGCTCGGCGGGACGCTGTGAGGTAGACCTATGAACGAAGACCTGAACCGCCCCGCCGGACGCTATTTCGAGGAATTGCCCGTCGGCACCCTCATTCGCCACCGCGTGACCCGCACCGTCACCGAGTCGGACAACATCCTGTTTACGACGCTGACCATGAACCCGCAGCCGCTGCATCTGGACTTCGACTTTGCCAGCAAGTCCGAATTCGGAAAGCCGCTGTTCAACTCGATGATGACGCTGGCGCTGATGGTCGGGATCAGCGTGCATGAACTCAGCCTGGGTACGCTGGTCGCCAACCTGGGGCTGACCGACGTGACCTTTCCTAAGCCCGTGTTTCACGGCGATACCCTGCGCGTCGAGTCCGAAATCACCGAAGCCCGCGAGAGCAAAAGCCGCCCCGGTCAGGGTTTGGTCACGGCCCACCACCGCACCTACAACCAGCACGGCGAACTGGTCGCGCAGTGCAAACGCACGATGCTGATTCACAAGAAGTCGCAGGAGGAGGGCTTCGAAAAGTAGAGTTCAAATTCATATGAGGTCTGGATATAGACAACTTTGCCTAGCAATTGAAAAGAAATTCCGAAAAATAATTGACATTTATTAGGGTGGGCGGAACAATAGCGGTGATTTTTATGACCGATGTTGCTCCGCTGATTCCTGCCCGTTCCTGGGCCATCATTGACTCGACCCTGCGTGAGGGGGAACAGTTCGCACGCGGCAACTTCGGCACGGACGACAAGGTGGAAATCGCCCGTGCGCTCGACGCCTTCGGGGCCGAATACATCGAAGTGACCACCCCGATGGTGAGCGAGCAGACGCGGCAGGACATCCGCAAGCTGACCGGGCTGGGCCTGAAGGCCAAATTCCTGACCCACGTGCGCTGCCACATGGAAGACGTGCAGCGGGCGGTAGATACCGGGGTAGACGGCCTCGACCTGCTGTTCGGCACCAGTTCCTTTCTGCGTGAGTTCTCGCACGGCAAGAGCATCGGGCAGATTATCGACACGGCCAGCGAGGTCATCGGCTGGATCAAGACGCAGCACCCCGAACTCGAAATCCGGTTTTCCGCCGAGGACACCTTCCGCTCGGAGGAAGCCGACCTGATGGCGGTGTACGGCGCGGTGTCGGCGCTGGGCGTTCACCGGGTCGGGCTGGCGGACACCGTCGGGGTGGCGACCCCCCGGCAGGTGTACACCCTGGTGCGCGAGGTTCGCAAGGTGATTCATGCCGAATGTGGCATCGAGTTTCACGGCCACAACGACACCGGCTGCGCGGTCAGCAACGCCTACGAAGCGATTGAGGCGGGGGCCACCCACATCGACACCACCATCCTGGGCATCGGGGAGCGCAACGGCATCACGCCGCTCGGTGGGCTGCTTGCCCGCATGTTCACCTTCGACCCCCAGGGGCTGATCGACAAGTACAACCTCGAACTGCTGCCTGAACTCGACCGCATGATTGCCCGGATGGTGGATTTGCCCGTGCCCTGGAACAACTACCTGACCGGTGAATTTGCCTACAACCACAAGGCCGGAATGCACCTCAAGGCCATCTACCTCAACCCCGGCGCGTATGAGGCGATTCCGCCCGGCGTCTTCGGCGTGGGCCGCCGCATTCAGGCCGCCAGTAAGGTGACGGGCAAACACGCGATTGCCTACAAGGCCCGCGAACTGGGGCTGCACTACGGCGAAGACGCCCTGCGGCGCGTGACCGACCACATCAAGGCGCTGGCAGAGCAGGGCGAACTCGACGACGCCCACCTCGAACAGGTGCTGCGCGAGTGGGTGAGCGCCTGAGGGGGAACGGGGGAGAGGCCGGGAGCCTGCTCGACAGTAACTGTGGAACAATAGGGCCGTGTTTCGAACGGACGAGCGCGAGGACGCTGAAGAAGAACGGCAGGAGGCGTCGTCCCGTCCCAAATCCAGATCCGGTCGGGGAAAGGGGTGGGCCACGCCTGCGGCCATTCCACCGCTCCACGAACCCTCGCCTTCTCCGGAATCGGCCTGGCGCTCAGTTCTGCCCTCGCTGAAGGTGGCTCCTCTTCAGGCACTGCTGGACCCAGGGCTGTCCCTGGCGGGGCGAACGGCGCCCACCTTCGACACCTTCGGCAGCGAATTTCCTGGTCTCTATGACCCCACGTTGCCGAATCTGTCCCGGCTGGAACTCATCAATCTGCTGGAACAGCCCGAGCTCCCGGTTCACCGGGCCAGCCGCCCGGCTGAAGACGCGCTGCCCGCCCAGGAATGGCGGCATCTGCCTCCCAGCCAGCGCAAACGCCACGACGCTCCGTTGCCGCCCGTCGCCCACCCGCCGGAAGACGTGCCCGCGCCCGCCGAGCCGCGCCCTTACGTGTTCGGACAGGTGGGCGAAAGTACGGTGGACGCCACCTTGCAGTCGCTCGCGGCGCTTGACGTGGTCGTGCCGGACATCGGGGCGTCCAACCACCTGCGCCTTCAGGTTGATCTGGGCCAGGGGCAAGGGGCATTTCTGAATGCGCGTTCGGCGCTGTGGTCGTGGCGGCCTCACCGTCAGTCGGGCGTGCGGGTGCACACCCACGGCCCCCCGGTCATCGGGCGTGACGTGCTGCTGGAGCAGCGCATCGGTCTGGTTACCGTCCTGCAGGGGTGCCGGGTCATGACGCTGACCGAGGAAGACCGCTGCTGGGGCTTTACCCTCGGCAGCCTCGACGGGCAGGTTTATCGGCTGTGGGAGCGCTTGCTGGTGGAGTGGCAGGACGATGACCGGGTCACGCTCCTGATCAGCAGCCATCACGAACAGGGCCTGCGCGGCTTCGGGCTGGTCGCGCCGCTGCTGAACAGTACCCGGCGCAACACGGTGCAGGGTTACGCCCGGGGCATGACCGATTTGGCTCAACTGTAAATACCTCGTAGTTCATCTTCAGATGAATCGAGCGGAGCGAATATCGGGAAAAGTACGTCGAACCGGGAATGCAGCGTTTTCGGCTCTGTCCAGAAAATGCGAAATGTCAGGTTTGACGTACCTAGAGGGGGCTTTTCGTCCCCTTTTCAGAGAAAGAGGACGCCGCTGTGCTTGGCCTTGTCCTGCGGCTCGACATGAATGGTGATGTGCGCCCCGTCTATGGCTTCCTGAATGGCCTGTTCCAGTCGGTCGCAGATGGCGTGGGCATCTTGCACCGTCATGTCGCTCGGCACGACCAGATGAAACTCGACGAAGGTCAGGCGGCCCGAGTGACGGGTGCGCAGGTCGTGGGCTTCGAGCGCCCCCGTCGCGTGGGTGCTGACGACCTGCCGCAGCAGGGCCGCCGTTTCGGGGTCTACCCCCGCGTCCATCAGGCCGCCCACGCTGCTGCTCAGCAGATGCCAGCCGCTCCACAGGATGTTGAGGGCGACCATCACGGCCAGGAGGGGGTCGAGCACATGCCAGCCGCTCAGCCGCGCCAGAACCACCCCGACCAGCACGCCGACACTGGTGACCACATCGCTCATCACATGTTTGCCGTCGGCTTGCAGGGCCGGGCTGCGGCTGCTGCGCCCTACCCGCAGCAGTACGTTGGCCCAGGCGAAATTGATGACACTGGCGACCAGATTGATGCCCAGGCCGAGCCACGGCGCTTCGGTGACTTTGGGCTGTACCAGTTCCGGCAGGGCGACTTTGAGGATGCTCAGCGAGGCCATCACGATGAGAACCCCCTCGGCCACCGCGCTCAGGTACTCGGCCTTGGTGTGACCGTAAGGGTGGTTGTCGTCGGCGGGACGGGCCGCCACACGCAGCGCCAGCAGGGCCGCCCCCGACGCCACCACGTTGATGATGCTTTCCATCGCGTCCGAATACAGCGCCACACTGCCGGTCATCAGGTAGGCCACGAACTTCAGCCCCAGCACCAGCAGCGCGATCCCGACCCCGATGGCGGCAATCTTGACGGGGTCGGTACGCGAAGGGGGCGAAGCGGGAGCGCTCATCACGGGCAGGCTAACAGGGTTAGGCAGGCCGAAAAGCGGCACCCAGCGGGGAACAGCAGGGTTGTCGGGAGGAGGGGATGGAGAACGAGCGGGGCTGTGACGGGCGGAACGCGGTCATGGTGGGCAGGCGCGGGGTCAGCGTTTCATATCCGTAGCAGGAGCCTTCCCCCGCCTTCGCGCCTTTGCCCTCGACACCCTTATTCCACTGTCCCCTGCGCCACCGGATAACTGCCGATAATCTTGGCGTAGCTGGCCTTTCGCAGCACCCCGGCCAGGCCAAGCGCCACCTGTGGGTCGCTCGCCTTGCCCTCGATGTCCACGTACATCAGGTAACTCCAGGCCCGGTCACGGCGCGGGCGGCTCTCGATGCGCGAGAGGTTGAGGCCGCGCAGTTCGTTCAGCGTTTCGACCAGAAAGCCGGGGGTGTGGCGCACGGCGAAGACCAGGCTGGTCTTGTGCGGCGCGTCGCTTTCGGGAGCTTCGTGGCGGGCCAGCACCATGAAGCGGGTGAAGTTGAAGGGTTCGTCCTCCACGGCACTTTGCAGGATGTTCAGCCCGTACAACTCGGCGGCGCGGCGACTGGCGATGGCGGCCTCGTCGCGTGCGCCGCGTTCGGCGAGGTCTTTGGCGCTGCCTGCCGTGTCGTGCTTGGCCAGCGGCTGCCAGCCGTGCTTGCGAATCAGGTACGTGCACTGGTCGAGGGCGGGTTGCTGGCTGCCCACCTTGCGGATGTCCTCCAGGGTCACGCCCGGCAGCGCCATCAGGCAGTGGCTCACGCGTACCACGACCTCGCCCGTGACGTGCAGTTCGAGTTCGGTTTCGGTCAGCAGGTCGATGGCCTGATGAATGGCCCCCATCAGGCTGTTTTCGACGGGCAGCACGCCGTAGTCGGCTTCGCCGCTTTCCACGGCGCGGACCACCTCATGAAAGGTCGGGTAGCCCAGCGTTTCGCGTACCTGCGGTACAGCGTTGAGGGCCGCGATTTCGCCGTAGCTGCCGGGGTTGCCCTGAAAAGCCACCGTGTGTCCTGTTTGTTCCGTCGCCGTCCCTGCGTTCATCCGGGGAGGCTAGCGCGGGGGGCGGGGGCGCGGCGGGGGAGGTCTAGCAGCGCCTCACGCTAGCCTGGGCAGGTATGCCGCGTCTGCTGCTCGTGCCGCCCGATACCCGCCCACCGACCCTGGACCTGCCCGCCGCCCTAGGCCGCATGACCGGGGCCGTGGTGGACGTGCCGCCTGCCGAAGCCTTGCCCCACTTCTTCACCCCCGGCGACACGGACGCGCTGGCGGCGTGGCTGCACGAAGCGGCGCGGGGGGCCGACGCGCTGGTGCTGTGTCTGGAAACCCTGTGTCTGGGCGGCATGATTCCGGCGCGGCGGGTGAGTGACGCTCTGGACACGGCGCTGGAGCGGCTGAACCTCCTGCGTGAACTGCACCGCGCCTTTCCGGGCCTCAAGCTCTACGCCTTCGGGGTGGTGGTGCGGGTGGCGCACGACAACGACCCCCACGAGGAAAAACCGTACTACGGCGACTGGGGGCGCGAATTGCGGGCCTACAGCACGGCCTTCGACCGCCACGCCCGGCACGGCGAGGCAGAACGGGCCGCCCTGGACGCCGCCCGCGCCGCCGTGCCCGCCGAGATTCTGGCCGACTGGCTGGGCACCCGCGAACGCAACCGCGCCCTGCACCTCGCCGCGCTGGACCTGCTGGCAGAGGGGGTGCTGACCCACCTGTGCGTCACGCTGGACGACACGTCCGAGTACGGGCTGGCTGCCTATGACCGCCGGATGCTGGAAGCGCGGGCCGACGAACTGGGCGTGTGGGACCGCTTCGACACCTACCCCGGAGCCGACGAGGTGCCGTGTGCGCTGGTCACGCGGGCGCTGCGTGAGGGCCGCCCGCCCGCCCGCGCCTGGGTGCGCTACTCCGGCACGCTGGGCGCGGGGGCCGAACTCATTTATGAAGACCGCCCCGCCGGAGAACTCGTCCTCGCGCACCTGCGGGCCGCCGGGTGCGTGCTGGCCGACAGCGTGCAGGAGGCCGATTTCGTGCTGGCGGTCAACACGCCGGGGCGGCGGCAGGCCAACGTGCAGCCCGACCTGGCGACGGTAGACACGCCGCACCGCCACCTGCCCGCCTTCGTGGACACCCTGCGGCGCGACGTGGCGGCGGGCCGGGCCGTGTCGCTGGCCGACATCGCCTATCCCAACGGGGCCGAGCGGCGGCTGTGGGGCTTGCTGCGCGGCTTTCCACTGGCGCGGCTGGCGGGCTACAGCGCATGGAACACGGCGGGCAACACGCTGGGCAGCGCGGTGGCGTTCGGCGCTTTGGCCCCGCTGGTGACCGACCGGGCCGAGCGTGTCGGGGCACTCTTTTCCCGATTGGTGGACGACGCGCTGTATCAGGCGTTCGTGCGTTCCGAGGTGCGCTCGGCGCTGGACCGCCCTAGTCCCTTCGACCTGGGCGAGCAGCGCGAGCGGGCCGAACAGGAACTCGCCGCCCGCATGGAGCCACGAATGCGGCAGCTCTGGCAGGAGCAGTTTGCCGCCCTGCCCTTTACGCTGCACGCCGCCCCCGCCCGCCTCGCGTGGCCGCGCCTCTTTACCGGGGTCTTTCCGCTGAAGGTCGCGCCAGCTTCCAGCGAGGAAGGGGCACAGCTTTGAGCGGACCGCATCGCAAAAAAGAAAAATTTCACAAATGTAGACAAAGAGTATGACTTATATCACAATGCATTGTGTCAAACAAAAATATTTCTCGGCGGTCTTTTCTTTCGGCAGCGCTGGCGGCTCCGGTCGTCGCGGCGGTGGCTTCCAGTTGCGCCCAGGTGCGCACGCCCCAGGCGGGCACGCGGCTCTCGGGGCAGGCGCTGGAGGCCGTTGATCACCTGATTATCGGGACGGGCTACGGCGGCGCGGTGGCGGCGTACCGGCTGGCGAGCGTCGGCCAGCGCGTGACCATGCTCGAAATGGGCAAGCGCTGGGACACGCCGGGCAGTGACGGCAAAATCTTTACGCCGATCATGAAGCCTGACTCGCGCTCGATGTGGTACCGCAACCGCACCGAGTTGCCGATGAATACCTTCCTGGGCCTCAGTGTCGAGCAGTGGACCCGGCGAGGCCCCGGCGCACTCGACCGCCGTCAACTCGGTGACATGGATGTCTATCTGGGCCGGGGGGTGGGCGGCGGTTCGCTGGTCAATGCGGGTATGGCCCCGCGCCCACGGCGTGACATGGTCGCCAAGCAACTTCCTGCTGTGGATGTCGAGGAATTTTTCGCCACCTACCTGCCCCGCGCCGAGCGGGAACTGGGGATTTCGAGCATTGACCCGGCGTTTATGGAAAGCACGCCCTGGTATCAGTACGCCCGGACCGGACGGCGGGACGCCCAGCAGGCGGGCTACAAGGTCGTCGATATTCCCAACAACTACGATTTCGCCTACATGCAGGCCGAAGCGGCGGGCCGGGTGCCGCGCTCCGCGCTGAACGGGGAACTCATTTTCGGCAACAACCACGGCAAACGTAACCTGACGAAAACGTACCTGGGCCGGGCCGAGGCCACAGGGCGGGTCGAGATTCACACCATGACCGAGGTGCTGACGGTGCGGCCTGCGACTGGCGGCTACCGCGTGGAAACGCAGGTCAGGAACTTCGACGGCACCATCGTCGCCCGGCCCACCTATCTGGCCCGCCGGGTGTACTTCGGCGCGGGGTCGGTCGGCACCACCGAAATTCTGCTGCGCTCGGCGGCGCAGGGCTACCTGACCGACCTTTCGCCGGAACTGGGCCGGGGCTGGGGCGCGAACGGCAACGTGACCTTCGGGCGGGCCAACCACCTCTGGCGGCCCACGGGCAACAAACAGTCCATGGTGCCGGTGCTGGGCATCGACAACTGGGACTCGCCCAACGCCTGCTTCGCGGAAATCGCGCCGCTGCCCGTTCCGCTGGAACTGTACCTGCAGTTCTATCTGGTGATTGCCGACAACCCCAACTCGGGCACGCTCAGTCTGCAAAACGGGCGACTCACCTCGAATTGGGTGCGGTCCATGAACAGACCCGCCATCGAGAAAGTCAGGGCCACCTTCGATGTCATCAACCGCCAGCAGGGCACGCTGTACCGCAATGACCTGTTCGGCAACGGCGAGGTCTTCAACGCCGACTTCACCTACCACCCGCTCGGCGGCGCGGTGCTGGGTCAGGTCACCGACGCCTATGGCCGCCTGCCGGGATACCAGGGCCTGTACGTCACCGACGGCTCCCTCATTCCGAGGCTGCTCGGCGTCAACCCCTACCTGACGATTACCGCCCTGGCCGAACGCCTGATGGATGAGATTCTGACCAAAGACCTGGCCTGAGCAGCACCCCAAACGCACCCTTGCCCGACGCCTGACACAGCCTGAACCGCTTGTCGGGCGTCATCTCTTTCATCTCTCCTGCATCTCTGCCTGAACCGACTGCTGCTCCCTCTTGCCTAAAGTCTCCCTTTCGTGTAATCTGTTTTCTTGTACGCCGCTGCCAGGAAGGCCTGGGGCGGCTGGAGAATTTCCTCTTTTTAACTGACTTTGAGTGACGGGCAATCAGGCGAAAGCTGTGCTACAGGAGCGTTTGCTGGTCACCAGGGGACTTCTCCCGAAAGGACCACAAATGAACTTTGCAGAACTGATTGCGCCCGAACTCGCGGCGCGACTTGCCGAACGCGGCATTACCGAAGCCAGCCCCATCCAAGAGCAGAGCCTTCCCCACACCCTGGCGGGCAAAGACATGATTGGCCGCGCCCGCACCGGCACCGGCAAGACCCTCGCTTTCGCGCTGCCCATCATCATGAAGCTGGAACCCAGCCGTGAGCGCAGCCGCCTGCCCCGCGCCATCGTGGTGGCCCCCACCCGCGAACTCGCCAAGCAGGTCGCCGACGAGTTTTCCAAGAGTGCGCCCGGCCTGACCACTGTGACCGTCTACGGCGGCGCGGCATACGCTCCCCAGGAAAACGCCCTGCGTCGTGGCGCGGACATCGTGGTGGGCACCCCCGGACGCCTGATCGACCACCTCGAACGTGGCAACCTCGACCTCAGCGCCGTTGAATTCGCCGTGCTGGACGAGGCCGACGAGATGCTGAGCGTGGGCTTTGCCGACGCCATCGAGAGCATTCTCCAGAAGACCCCCGAGGAGCGCCAGACCCTGCTGTTCAGCGCGACCCTCAACAACGACATCAAGCGCCTGAGCCGCAATTACCTCAAAGACCCCATCATCGTGGACATGGTGGGCGAGGGCAAGTCGCAGGCCGCGCAGACCGTCGAGCACCTCAAGGTCAAGGTGGGCCGCAGCCGCACCCGTGTGCTGGCCGACCTGCTGACCATCTACAACCCCGAAAAGGCCATCGTCTTTACCCGCACCAAGCGCGAAGCCGACGAACTCGCCAACGAACTCATTCACCGTGGCCTGGAAGCCGAGGCGCTGCACGGTGACCTCGCGCAGACCCAGCGTGAGCGTGCCCTGGGGGCCTTCCGCAGCGGGCGCGTGGGCGTGCTGGTCGCCACCGACGTGGCGGCGCGTGGCCTCGACATCCCCGAGGTGGACCTGGTGGTGCAGTACCACCTGCCGCAGGACCCCGAGAGCTACGTGCACCGTTCGGGCCGCACGGGCCGCGCCGGGCGCACCGGGACCGCCATCATCATGTACGGTGACCGCGACAACCGTGAAATGATGGGTCTGGAACGTATCACCGGCGTGCGCTTCAAGGAACGTACCCTGCCCACGCCCAAGGAAGTGGCCGAGGCCAGCGCCCGTGCGAGTGCCGACATGGTCCGCAAGGTGGACGCGGGCGTGGCTGGAAGCTTCCAGGCCGAGGCCGAGAAGCTGTTCAGCGAACTGGGGCTGGAAGCCCTGGCCCGTGCGCTCGCCAAAATCAGCGGCGTGACCGAACCCGCCAAGGCCGCCAGCCTGCTCAGCGGTGAAGAGGGGCTGACCACCCTGATCCTGCACGGCGAGCGCCTGAGCGTGCCCCGCACCGTGGCGCTGCTGGCCCGCGCGGTGGACGTGGACACCCGCCGCCTGGGCAAAGTGCGCCAGTGGCGCGGTGGCACCGTGGCCGACGTGCCCAGCGAGTTTGTCGAGAAGCTGATGGCGGCTTCGCCGCTCGACGGTCAGGTGGAAGTGCAAGTGGCCCAGGAACTGCCCGAACTGTTCGAGCAGCCCACCCGCGAGCGCCGCGATAATGGCGGCTACCAGGGCGGACGCGGTTACCGTGACGAAGGTGGACGCGGCGGTTATGGTCGCGGCGGCAACTCCGGCGGCGGACGCGGCGGCTACGGCGGCGGCAACCGCAGCGGAGGCCGTGGCGAAGGTGGAGGCCGTTGGAGCCGCGAACGCGACGAGCGTGGCCCGCGCCGTGAAGACTTCTCCGACCGCGAATTCGTACCCTCGGGCCGCTGAATACCGTTGATTCCATCCCCCGTCGTTGCTGGCGGGGGGTTTTCTTTTATCCCAGAAAAAAAACACCGGGCACATTCAGAAGGCCCGGTGTTTCCTGCTGCGCTGGAAGCTCAGTAAGGGAAGCTGCGCCCGCTCTGGTCGGTGACCTGTACGTCGCTGAAAGGGGCCGTGACTTTCACGATGACCCAGGGGCTGGTGAGGGCCTGGGTGGTGATGCCGCCCGGTTTGGGAGCGGTCAGTTCGACCTTCAGGTTCAGGACATTTCCCTGCATGCTGGCGCTGTTCAGGCCCACGCCGTAGCCCCCAGTACCCCGCTGGCCGATGAAGATGCCGACCAGGGCTTCGCCAGGGCGCAGGCTGGGAAGCGAAGGGCTGCCCGTTTGACGCCCGTAGGCGACGTTGTACAGGGCGCGGACTTCGCTGCTGGTGCGGGCAACCACCACGGCAGCACTCTCGGCAGCGGCGTTGGTGCCACGGGCCACTTCGGTGGCGTTCATGGTCTGTCCTCCCTGAGTGGGGGTGACGGTGGTCGTGGTGCTGGTCGTGCTGGTCGTCACCGTC
This sequence comes from Deinococcus sp., assembly GCF_030523985.1. GTDB lineage: Bacteria > Deinococcota > Deinococci > Deinococcales > Deinococcaceae > Deinococcus. The sequence continues at coordinate 3,661 of NZ_JAUNHK010000050.1, read as the reverse complement.
GTGATTTGTGAGGCGGGCAGGACGTACAGGGCCGTGCGGCGCTGCTCGGTGGATTTCGGCTCGACCACGATGGGTGCGTCGGGCACAGTGGTTTCGTCCAGCACCGCTATCGCCAGCGGCCCCTGGCCGGACAGGGCGCGGGTCAGCACGTCGGCTTCGGCGTCGGTGAGGTTGCCGCTGCCGCGCAGCCCCGTCACCGTGCGGGCTGTGGTGCGCCCCGAGACCGAAGCGAGTTGCTGCCACTGCCTTCCGTCGGTGTAATACACCGCCTTAACTCGCGTGCCGCCCAATGCCTCGGCGGTGAAGTTGCCCGCGTTGTCTCGGCTCAGGCTCAGGCGCGGCGTGGGGTCGCTGACCGGAGCGGTATAGGTGGCCTTGCCGTTGACACTCAGCGAACCGGGCACGGCTCCGCCGTCGGTCTGGGGCCGGACGGTCACCGTATCGCTCCCGAGTTTGAGCGAGCTGCTGCCAGTCGTTCCGGCGTCACCGTAGACCCAGACGATGCGCTGCGCCCCCGCGCCGTAGATGGTGGCTTCATGAACGCGGAGGTTGCCCGGCCCGGTGGCGGTGCAGCCCATGAGCAGCCCAGTGAGGGCCAGCAGTCCGAAACGTGACATTGGTGCGGAAATCATGCGTTCAGCTTAGTGGCCCGGACTGACGGTGCGCTGAATTGGGCCTTGAGGGAATCTAGCTGCTCCCGAAATCGTTTCTCATGTCTCGGTGTCGGGTGGCAGCAGACCGCGTTCGGCCAGGGCGCGGCGCAGTTCGTCATGCGAGCGCAGAATTCGACTGGCCCCCAGATGCTGCAAGGCCGCCGCACCGTCGGGGTGGGGGTGGCCCTCGGCCAGCAGGCCCCACAGTTCGGCCCCCGCTCCCAGTCCGGCGCGGCCCCCGACCACGCTGTCTTCGATGACCAGGCAGTGCGCGGCTTCCACGCCCAGCCGCCCCGCTGCGAAGGCATACAGGTCGGGCAGCGGCTTGGCGCGTCCTTCTACCCAAGACGGGTCATAGGCATGTTCGCCCACCAGGTCGGCAAGACCCGTCACGCGCAGCTTGAGGTGCAGCCGTTCGCGTTCGCTGTTGCTGGCGACGGCGAAGGGTCGCCCCGCGTTCCGCAGCGCCTGCAAGGTCTGGGCCGCACCTTCAATGGCAACGACTTCGGACATGGCGGCATTGAAACGGTCTTCGAGCAGGTCGAGAAAGCCCGGCGGCGGCGTAAACCCGTGCTGCCCGTGCAGGTAGTCCAGCACGCCGCCGAACGGCTGACCGGTGAAGTGCTCGGCAATTTCCGGCAGGGTCACGTCTAGCCCCGCTTCGGCCAGGGCACGCTGCCAGACCAGGGCAATGACACCTTCGCTTTCGACCAGCACGCCGTCGAGGTCGAACAGCACTGCAGCGGGCATCTCGGGTCGGTCACCCGGCATCAGGCGCTGCCGGTGTCGTTGTCGGGGCCACCTTCCCAGCCAGCCAGGATATGAATGTGGGTGTGAAAGATCACCTGTCCGCCGCCCGCGCCGCAGTTGACGACCAGACGGTAGTCGGGGGCCTGCTGCCGGGCGATTTCGGTCGCCTTGACCCACAGGCGGCCCATCTCGGTGGGGTCGGTGATTTCGTCTACCCGCGTCGTCACCCGCTTGGGAATCACCAGCAGATGAATGGGCGCTTTGGGCGCGATGTCCTTGATGGCGATATAGTTCTCGTCTTCGTAGACGATCTGGCTGGGAATTTCGCGGGCGATGATCCGCTCAAACAGGGTGCGCTCGGGGGAGGGCTGCGTCATGGCTTTACTCTAGCGGCCCCTGCGGGTCAGACTGGCGTATGCGCCTTCCCAAACGTCTGCTTCTGACCGCCGGAGCCTTGGCCCTGGCAGGCCGTCGCGCCCTGAAACCCACCGCCGACCTGCGCGGCAAGCACGTGCTGATTACCGGTGGGTCGCGGGGTCTGGGGCTGGCCCTCGCCCGCGAACTGGCGGGCCGGGGAGCACGGTTGACCCTGGTCGCCCGAACCCGCAGCGACCTCGAAACCGCCGCTGCCGAGTTGCGGGCGAAAGGAGCCGAGGTGCAGGTGGTGGCCGCCGACCTGACATGGGCCGAAAGTGCCGAACAGGTGCGCGAAGCGGCGGCCAATTTCGGTGATCTGGACGTGCTGGTTCACAACGCCAGACTGATTCAGACGGGGCCGCTGGACAACATGACCGAAGAGGATTTCCGCGACGTGATGGAAATTCACGCGTTCGCCCCACTGCGACTGGTGCAGACTTTCCTGCCGCAGTTGCGCCGCCGTCAGGGGCGGGTGCTGCTGGTGTCCTCGGTGGGGGGCAAGGTCGCCGTGCCGCATCTGGTGCCCTATTCCGTGAGCAAATTCGCGTCGGTGGGGCTGGGGCAGGGGCTGCGGGCCGAACTCGCCGCGCAGGGCGTGACCGTCACCACTGTCTGCCCTGGCCTGATGCGAACGGGCAGCGCCCGGCAGGCCACCGTCAAGGGGCAGCACGAACGCGAGTACGCGCTGTTTGCCACCCTCGCCAACCTGCCGGTGCTGACACTGGCCGCAGACGAAGCCGCCCGCCGCATCGTGCAGGCGCTGGTGCGCGGTGACGCCGAGGCGATGATCGGTGGCCCCGCCCTGCTGCTGCGCTCGGCGCAGGCCCTGGCCCCGCAACTCACGGCGGACGTGCTGGCGCTGAGTCACCGCTTCTTGCCCGGCCCGGGAGCCACCGACCAGCCGCGTCTGGGGGCCGAGGTCGAAACGCCGCTGACCGAAAACAATCCGCTCAAGCGGGCGGCGGAAGAGCGCTACAACGAGGAGGGCGGGGCGACGAACTGAGCACCCGCGCTTCTGGGAACAGGCGCTCCCGTGACGCGAGCAGCTTTTTCGATTTCTCAGAAGCCGATTGCCTACAATGAAAAGGATGACGCGAACGCGAGCGACCAACTATGCACTGGTGGGACTGGGAGCCGCCGCACTTCTGGGCGTGGGCCTGACTCTGGGGGTTTCGGCTCAGGCGGGCAAACTGGCTCCGGGCCTAAGCGTGGGGGGCGTGCCGGTGGGGGGGCTGACCACCGCAGAAGCCGTGAAAGCCGTAGAAGAGGGGGCCAAGACCGGGGCCCAGACCGCCAACGTGCAGGTCCGGGCCGGGGACAAAAGCTGGACGGTGGAGGCCAGTGAACTGGGCTACCGGGTCGACGTGCCCCAGAGTGTGGCCGCCGCCGAAAAGCTCAGCGAAGCGCGTCCCTGGTCCGAGCGGGCGCTGGGACTGGTGGGTAAGCCCCAGCCACGCGACCTGCCCCTGGTCAACCGGGTGGACACGGCCCAGGCCCAGGCGACCCTGAAGAAGCTGACCGCCGGACTGGCGACCCAGCCCAAGAATGCCACCGTGGGCTTCGACCCTGCGACCCGGCAGTACGCCGTGCTGACCCCCGACACGCCGGGCCGCCAGGCGAACGCCGCCGCCGCCGCCAAAGCCTTTGCCGCCGACCCCACGCAGCGCACCCTGGATGTGCCCATGACCGAGTGGAAGGCCAAGTACACGGCGGAGGCTCTCGGCAAGCACGCCGAACTCGGCAACAAGCTGATGCGGAAAGTGACCTTCAAACTCGCGGGTTCAGACCGCGCCGGGGCACTCGCGCCGCTTCAGGTCGCCAACCTGTACTGGGTCAGGCCC
>NZ_JAUNHK010000183.1 GCF_030523985.1 Deinococcus sp. | reverse complement strand
GGCGGGCTGCTCGGGCTTGGTGCGGCTGCGCAGGGTAATCACCGGCACGAACAGCGCGATCAGGAACCCGGCGATGGCGAACCAGATGGCGTCTCCGAACATCTTGGTCATGCTGGCGGTAAAGCCCCGCTTCATGCCCACGCCAATCTGCTCGCCCAGCGTCTTGGCCTGTTCGGAGAACTTGGCCTTGATGCTGCCGAGGGCCTTCGTCTTGGCCTGCTCATAAGCTTGCGGCTCCTGACGCAGAATGCCCTGCGCGACCTGGGCGGCGGTGGCCTGAGCCGCCTGCGGCGTCGCCAGGGCGGCAGCGGGAATGGCGCGCACGGGGGCCTTGAGCTGGGCCGGACGGGCCGGATTGTTCAGGAGGGCGCGGCGGCCCCGTTCACCCTTGGCGAGGGCGGCCTGAACCCCGGCGGCCTGCCGGGTCACGGCGGCGTGAACCTGCGCCTGCAAGCCCCCGCCGACCAGGGCTTTGAGGTCGTTGGGAAACTGCGGATTGGCGGCAACGGCTTTCTGGGCCGACACGTCACCGTTCAGTGCTCTTTCGATCTGGATGTACTGGGCGCTGAAGGTCTCGTCCAGCTTGGTCTGGAGGGGATTGCCTTTGCCACTGCTGGCGGCCCGCAGCGCCCCCATGTCGAAGTTGCTGATTTCTACGCCCGCCCCAGGGATTTTGGGGAGGTACTTGGGCATCTCGGTGTGCAGGTTGTTCATCAGCAGCGTGCCGAAGACGGCGGCACCGATGGTGTTGCCAATCTGGCGGAAAAACTGGCTGCTGGAGGTCGCCACCGCCAGTTCCCGCACGCTGACGCCGCTCTGGATGGCGAGGGTAAACAGGCTCTGCGAGGGGCCGAGGCCCAGACCGACCAGGAACATGCGCCAGTAGAGGTCCGGCAGGGTGGTGTCCGGCTTCAGCCCTTCCAGCGTCCACATGCCCAGAATGAGAACCAGCGTGCCGCCGATAATCCAGGGCTTGTACTGACCCGTGCGAGCCACGATGTTGCCACTGAGAATGCTTGCGCCCATCAAGCCGATCATCAGCGGCAACATGCTCATGCCCGAGTTGGTGGCGCTGACGCCCAGCACCATCTGCATGTACAGCGGCAGGAAAATCACGATGCCCATGAAGGCGATGTTGATGACGAAAGACGCGAGGTTGCTCACGCTGAAGATGGGCACCCGGAACAGACTGAGCGGAATGATGGCGTCCTTGGTGCGGCTCTCGACCAGCAGGAACAGCACCAGACTGACCAGCGACCCCGCGAACAGGCCCAGGATGGTGGCACTGTTCCAGGCATAGGTGGTGCCGCCCCAGGTCAGTGCCAGCAGCAGCGGAATGGTGGTGCCCAGAATAAACAGGGCGCCCAGCCAGTCTATTTTGCCGCCGCTCCTGGTGCCGATGCGCGGCATTTTGGCGATGATGATGAACAGCGCCAGCAGGCCGACGGGCAGGTTGGCGTAGAACGTCCAGCGCCAGCTCAGGTGGTCGGTGAGCCAGCCGCCGATCAGCGGCCCCAGCACCATGCTCAGGCCGAAGACGGCTCCGAAAAAGCCCCCGAATTTGGCGCGTTCGGCGGGGTCGAACATGTCCGCCAGGATGGTGAAGGCGATGGTAAACAGCGCCCCGCCCCCGAAACCCGCCACCGCACGGAAGGCGATGAGCTGGTTCATGCCGCCGCCCAGGAAGTTGCCCAGCCAGGGTTCGCCCGCCAGGCCGCACAGTGCCGAGCCGAACAGAAAGACCAGAATCCCGAAGATCAGAATGGGTTTGCGCCCGTACAGGTCGGAGAGCTTGCCGTAAATGGGCACCATGACCGTGCTGGCAAGCAAGTAGGCGGTGGTGACCCACGAATAGAGGTTGAAGCCGTGCAGTTCCTCGATGATGCGCGGCATGGCAGTGCCCACGATGTTCTGCGAGAGGGCGGCCAGCAGAAACACCGTGAGCAGGCCGATGAGGGTGGTGCGCTTTTCCTGATCGGAATAGGACGCGAGCTGTTCGAGGTGGGGCGCTGGCGGCTGTGGCATGGCAGGCGCGGCGCTGGTGGGGTCGGTCATTCTTCTTTCTCCGTCGGTTTGGGCAGCGGGAAACCGCTGAGGGCCTCCATCGCTTCGAGCAGGGCGAAGAGCTGGGCGGGCGGCAACTGCACGAGGCGCTGGCTGGCATAAGCCTTGATGTCGCCCACCACGGCCTGAAAGGTGGCTTGCCCCTGCGTAGTGAGGCTCAGGCGGGTGCGCCGCGAGTCGCGTTCGTCGATCTGCCGCTCCAGCAACCCCTGCTTGGCGAGTTGGTCGATGTAGCGGCTCAGCAGCGTGGACGGAATCTGGAGGGTCTCACTGAGTTCCTTGGGGTAGACCATGCCCTTACGGATGTGGAACAGGATGAAAAAGCGGCGCATATCCAGTCCATGCGTTTCCAGCAGCGGCGAGATGTCGTGCTTCATGCGGCGGTTCAGGCGCCACAGCCCCCCCAGAAAGCGCACGATGGCTTCATCGTTCAGCGTGTGCGAAGTCGGTGTCATATCAGCGGGCCATCAGCACGTCCACCGGCGAGGCGTGGCTGACCATGTCGGAAACGCTTCCGGCCAGCGCCGCGCTCCAGGCCGACTTGTGCTTGCGCCCCAGCACGATCAGGTCGGCGCCCACTTGCTGCGCGACCTGCAAGATGGCCTCGGCGGGCTTGAGCGCGGGCAGGAGATGTTCCACCAC
>NZ_JAUNHK010000182.1 GCF_030523985.1 Deinococcus sp. | reverse complement strand
CGCACCCAGTTCACGTCCTGCCAACTGCCGATAAAGGCCAAGGCTTCGGGCGAGAGCGGCGCGTCGAGTTCGATGGCGAGCAGCGCCTGTCTGCCCCGGGCCTCGCGGGTACACGTCAGGGCGGCGATGTTGACCCCGGCGGCGGCGATGCTGCTGGCAATGCGGGCAATCAGGCCCACCGCGTCGGTGTAGCGCAGTACCAGCGTGGGACTCGCACCGCTGAAATTCACGCCCAGCCCCTGTACCTGCGTGACCAGAATGACTCCGCCGCCCGTGCTGCTGCCCTGCACCGTGACCTGCTGGGTGTCGCCCTTCAGGACGATGCGTGCCGTGTTGGGGTGAACGTCGCCCAGGTCTACGTCCTCGAATTCGAAATGCAGCCCCGCCGCCTTCGCCTCATCGAAAGCGTGGGCCAGACGTGGGTCGTGGGGCGCGTAGCCCAGAATTCCGGCAATCAGCGCGAGGTGCGTGCCGTGCCCGCGCCCAGTCTTGGCAAAGGAAGCGTGCAGGCCGATGTGGGTCTCGCGGGGAGGCTCACCGAGCAGGTGGTGGGCCACCAGCCCCAGGCGGCAAGCCCCCGCCGTGTGCGAACTGCTGGGGCCAATCATGACCGGGCCAATCATGTCGAGAAGGGACATGGGGGCAGTGTAGAGGGTTGAGGGAAAAGGGAAGAGGGCAGAGGGTTGTTTCTCCCTCTCCCCTCCACCCTCCTCTCTCTCCACTCAGCGCTTACGCAACTTCAGCATTTCCTCGCGTAGGGCGACTTTGTGGCGGGGGCGACCCTGCTCCTTGCCCTGGGCGAGTTCGTGGGCATCGAGCGTCTGCCAGTCCTCGAAGGTGAACACGTCGGCTCCCTTACTTGTCAGCAGGGCGTCCACGTCGGCGCGGGTGGGGTGCGCGGGCGACAGCAGTTTGCCTTCGCGGGCGTCGCTCAGCAGGGCGGCAACGGTGTCGGTGGCGTCCTTGCGGTTGGTGCCGACGACTCCGCTGGGGCCGCGCTTGATCCAGCCTGCGGTGTACTCGCCGGGTTGTCCCGTCACGCGGCCTTCCTCGTTGGCGATGACGCCGCGTTTGTCGTCGAAGGGCACGCCGGGCAGCGCCACGCCCCGGTAGCCCACCGAGCGCAGCACCATCTGCACGGGCAGCGTTTCGTATTCGCCCGTCCCGACGGCATTTCCGTTTTCGTCCAGGCGGTTGCGCTCGACCTTCAGGCCCGCCACGTTGCCTTCTCCGTCGTCCAGAATCTCGACGGGCGACACTAGAAAACGCAGATGAACGCGGCGTTCCTTGCCCCCAGGCGTGCGAATGGCGAAGTCGCGCAGCACCTCGATGTTTTTCTTCTTGGTGTTGTCGGTGACGGCGGCTTCCTCGGCCTCGGTCAGTTGCACCTCGGCGGGCTTGACGATGGGTTCCGCGCCGTGCAGTTCGCCAAATTCGCGCAGTTCCTTGGTCGTAAAGGCTGCCTGCGCCGGGCCGCGCCGACCCAGGATGTAGATGTCCTTGACGCTGCTGCGCTCCAGCGCGGGCAGGGCGTGAGGGGCGATGTCGGATTCACGCAGTTCCGCCACCGTCTTGGCGAGGATGCGGCTCACGTCCAGCGCCACGTTGCCCACGCCGACCACCGCGACGCCCTCGGCGCCCAGCAGCATTTCACGGGTCGCCGCGTCGGGGTGCCCGTTGTACCAGGCCACGAAATCGGTGGCGCTCATGGAGCCTTGCAGGTCTTCGCCGGGGATGTTCAGGCGGCGGTCACTGCTCGCCCCCACGGTGTACATGACCGCGTCGTAGTGGGCGCGGGCGTCTTCGGCGGTCAGTTCCTTGCCGAATTCCACGTTGCCGAGAAAGCGCACGCGGGGGTCGGACAGGGTCTTTTCAAAGCCCTTGGTCACGCTCTTGATGGTGAGGTGGTCGGGGGCCACGCCGTAGCGCACCAGGCCGTAGGGCGTGGGCAGACGGTCGTAAACATCCACCTCGACGGGAAATTCAGTCTGCTTGAGCAGCGCCTCGGTCGCAAAAATCCCGCTGGGGCCAGAGCCGATGACAGCCACACGCAGGGGGCGTTCGGGGGTGTAAGTGGACATAAAGCTGAGTGTAGAGGGTGGAGGGTAAAGGGTGAAGGGTTTTTCTCTCTGCTCTCCACCCTCTACCCCCTTACGGCATCAACCGTTCCAGCCGCCACCCTGCCCCGTCCCGCGTGTATCGGAAACGGTCGTGCATTCGGTTGGGCCGCCCCTGCCAGAATTCCCACTCCTGTACGGTCAGGCGGTAGCCGCCCCAGAACTGCGGGCGCGGGATGGTCGCGCCTTCGGGGAAACGCCCGTGCAGCGCGGCGAATTTGGCTTCTAGGGCCTCGCGGTTTTCAATCGGGGCGCTCTGCGGGTCGCTGGCGTGCGCGGCAAGCTGGCTTTCACGGGGGCGAACGTGGAAATAGTGGTCGGCTTCGGCGTCGGGCACCCTGGCAATCGTTCCGAAGGCCCGCACCTGCCGCTCCAACTCGGCCCAGTAGAACAGGAATTCGGCCTGCGGGTTCTCTGCCAAATCCAGCCCCTTGTGGCTCTCGAAATTGGTGTAGAAGGTCAGTCCTTCCTCGTCTGCGCCGCGCAGCAGCACCGTGCGGAGGCTGGGGCGGCCCGCCGCGTTCGCCGTCGCCACCTGCATGGCGTAGGGTTCGGGCAGGTCGGCGGCGAGGGCTTCGTCGAACCACGCC
>NZ_JAUNHK010000049.1:13979-20280 GCF_030523985.1 Deinococcus sp. | reverse complement strand
CTCCTGGGGTGAATTACCTGGGAGCTTAGGGCGCGGGGGCGTGCGGTCAAAGGGGCCAGGGTTGCGGGTTCATTGAGGATGCGGAGAGCAGAAGGGAGAGGTCAGATGGCTTGCTTCAGCTTCAGCCAAAGCGGGCCATCTGCCTTTAGCCATCAGCCATCTGCATCTGCACACCCCCTGCCACCTGCTCCAGCCAAGTTTGAGCCTCCCCGGGCGAGCGCAGGCGCACCAGCTTCAGATTCGGATACTGGGCGGCCAGGCCAGGCGTTTCCTGACGGCGGTGACGATGGGTGGTCCAGGCCCAGCGAATCGGGGCTTCGGGGGAGAGCAGGTTGCGCCAACTTTCGCGGTTGCCGTTCCAGAGTTCCTCGCGGGTCATGACGCGCCGCAGAGAGCGGGTCACGGCCCGCCACATCACCACATGCAGCGGGTAATCCAGCCAGACCAGGGTATCTGCCCGCGCCCAGCCGATGTCGCGGGCCTTGCTGTAGTTGCCGTCCATGACCCAGGCTGGGCCGGAGGTGAAGGCGTCCACGCGGGCGCGAAAGCGTTCTGGGGAGGCCATCTGCCAGCCCGCTTCATGGTTCCAGGCGTCCTGCTCGCCGTGCGGCACACCGAGGCGTCGCGACAGAGCTTTGGCGAAGGTGGTTTTACCACTGCCAGTGGTGCCGATGACGATGATGCGGAGCATGAGCAGAGTTCAGCACAGCGCTGCGCCCCCACAGATGCGCCATTGTGCCTATACCGCCGCGCCGCCGCTGGCCTCTATGCTCGGCTTTCCTGTTCGGCATAACGGGGTAGGGGGTGGTTCTTGAGTGTTGTGGATGTAGGCCACTTGGCTCTATACGGCGCGCTTTTTCGGCTCGGTTTCCGGCGGCAGTTCGCTTACCTGGGGGCGGCGTTCTGGGGACTGGTGACCAATCTTTTTTTCGGGCTGCTGCGGATTTCTATTCTGCTGGCCCTCTTTGACGGCAGGCCGCAGGTGGCGGGGCTGACGGGCGCGGACGCGGTGACGTATGTGGCCCTCACGCAGACCTTTATCGCGGCGTTCTCGCTGTTCGGCTGGTACGACCTGATGCGGACGATTCACCGGGGCGAAATCGCCAGTGACCTGCTGCGCCCGGTGTCCCTGCTGGGTTTCTGGACAGCGCAGGACGCGGGGCGGGCGGCGGGTCAGTTCGTGCTGCGCGGCCTGCCCATGCTGCTGCTGTTCGCCCTGCTGTGGGGCACGAGATTCCCCGCCGACCCGCCTCTGACCGCACTGAGTGCGCTGCTGGCGTGGGCCTGCGGCTTCGGCTACCGCTTTCTGGTCAACTGCGCGGCCTTCTGGTCGCCGGACGCGGTGGGTATCGGGCGGCTGGCCTGGGTGCTGCTGGGGCTGGGCTGCGGGTTCCTGATGCCGCTGCGTCTGTTTCCCGACTGGCTGCAAACTGCGCTGGCCTACACGCCTTTTCCAGCGATGCTGAACACCACCGTTGAGCTGTGGCTGGGCCTGAAAACCGGAGCCGAAGCGGGCGCGGCACTGGCCCTGCAAGCGGGCTGGACGCTGGTGCTGTTCGGCCTGTGCGCCTGGGTGTTGCGGCGTGGGCTGCGGCGGTTGGAGGTCGCTGGTGGATAAAGACCCCTCACCCTTCAGGACACCGGAAAGCCTTCTGCCATCGGCCTTTCGCCATCTGCACCTCTACTTCCTGCTTCTCCGCGCCCAGATGCGTTCCCAGCAGGTCTACCGCGTGTCCTTCGCGCTGGACGCCCTCGCCGCCGCGCTGATTACCTTTGCCGAGTACATGGCCTTCGTGCTGGTGCTGCCGCGTTTCGGGGGGCTGAGCGGGTGGAGTCTGCCCGAAATCACGCTGCTCTACGGGCTGGCCGAACTGGGCTTTGTGGTCATGGACCTGCTGTTCGGCGGTTTCGACGCCCCCAACCTGTCGCAACACGTCCGCACCGGCAGTTTTTCCACCTTTCTGCTGCGGCCCGCGCCACTGGCGCTGCAAGTGTTCGGGTCGGACTTTGCTCTGCGGCGCGTCTCGCGGGTGCTGCTGGCGCTGGGGATCGTCGGCTATGCGCTGAGCGGGCTGCACCTGCCTTTCACGCTGGAAACGGTGGGGCTGCTGCTGGGGTCACTGCTGGGCCTGATCGCCTTTTTCGGTGGCCTGTTCGTCATCGGCGGCACGCTGACCTTCTGGACGGTGGAAAGCGTGGAGGCCATGAACGTGCTGACCTATGGGGGCCGCTCGCTGATTTCCTACCCGATGGACATTTACGGCGCGTTTCTCCGCAAGACCTTTACCTATGTCCTGCCCGCCGCGTTTCTCTCTTATTTTCCCGTGCTGCACCTGCTGGGCCGCCCCCTGCCCGACGGTTTGCCCGGCTGGGCCGCGTTCCTGCCGCTGCCCGCTGGTCTGCTGATGCTGGCGCTGGGCTTCGGCTTCTGGCGGGTGGGGGTGCGGCGATATGTGGGCACGGGAAGTTGATGCAGAAGGCAGATGGCAGATAGCCAAAAGCGAAAAGCCATCTGCCATCTGCCTTTAGCCATCTGCGGCGACTGAAAGGAGCCACCATGATTCACGTCCATCACCTTCACAAACAATTTGCCCGCAAGGTCGCCGTTCACGACATTTCCTTCGACATTCCACGCGGCGAAATCGTGGGCTATCTGGGACCGAACGGCGCGGGCAAGTCCACCACCATCAAGGTGCTGACGGGGCTGCTGGTGCCCGACGGTGGCACAGTCACGGTGGGCGGGCTGGTGCCCTGGAAGCAGCGGCGGCAGCATGTGGCCCGGCTGGGCGCGGTGTTCGGGCAGCGCACGACGCTGTGGTGGGACCTGCCCGTGCGCGAGTCGCTGGAACTGCTGCGCCACATCTACCGCGTGCCTGCCACCCGGTTTGCCGAGAATCTGGCGCAATTCACCGAACTGCTGGAATTGGGGCCGTTTCTGGACACACCCGCCCGTTCGCTGTCACTGGGGCAACGAATGCGGGCCGATCTCGCCGCCGCGCTGCTGCACGACCCAGAACTGTTGTTTCTGGATGAGCCGACGGTGGGCTTGGACGTGGTCGCCAAGGAACGCATCCGCGAATTCGTGCGGGCGGTCAATGCCGAGCGGGGCGTCACGGTGCTACTCACCACCCACGACCTCGGTGACGTGGAACGGCTCGCAAGGCGGGTGATGATGATTGACGCGGGGCGGCTGCTTTTCGACGGGCCGCTGGCCGACCTGCAAGCCCGCTACGGCGGCGAGCGCGAGCTGTGGGTGGAGTTCGAGGAAACGCCCGCGCAACCCGAGGTGGCGGGCCTCACGCTGCTTGCCAGTGATGGCCCACGCCTGCGGTACGGCTTTCGTGGGTCGGCTGCCGGGCCGATGGCGGCAGTCACGGCGCTGGCCCCGGTGCGTGACATCACCGTCAAGGAGCCGGATGTGGAGGCGACGGTGCGGCGGATTTATGAAGGGAACTTGCTGTCGGGGGGGGCGTACTGGGGTCATGAGTTCAGCCGAGCGGCCCTTGCCCACCCGCCCTAAACGTCATCCCTTCACTCTGGCGGTGTGCTTGCTGACCCTACTCATTCTCGTGGGCTATGGCCTGGATACCGCGTTGCACGCCCAGAGCTGGGCTGGGCAACTTGGAGGCGAACTGGGTATCGTCGGGGCACTGCTGCTTTTGCTGGTGCTGTGGCGCAAGAGGTCAACAAGCCCAATGTCTATGTTTTTTATTCCCTACCTGCTGATGAAAAGCTGGGCGCGCATAGATTCGGCGGCGGCAGCAGGCGCACTGACGGGAATCGACTTCATCTGGCCCGCCTTGCTCTCGCTGGGAGCTGTGGCGCTGGTGGTCTGGATACTGATGCGCAGCGGGTCGGCTTCACCCTGGACAGAGTTCTGAAGGTGCCAAAACAATTCGGGGATGAAGCTCCACCGAAGCGGGAAACTTCATCCCCTGTGCAAGCTCCTGGCCCGCTTGCTTATCTCAGAGCGAAATGAGGAAGGGGTCTTCCAGCGCCTCGCAGATGGAGCGCAGGAAGCGGGCAGCGTCGGCCCCATCAATCAGGCGGTGGTCGTAGGTGAGTGAGAGCGGCAGCATATTGCGCGGCTCAAATTCGCCTTTTTCCTTGTTCCACACCGGTTCCATACCGCCACGCGACACGCCCAGGATGGCGACTTCGGGGCTGTTGACGATGGGCGTAAAGGCGTGCCCGCCGATGCCGCCGAGGTTGGAGATGGTAAACGTCGCGCCCTGCATTTCGTCGGGCTTGAGCTTGCGCTCGCGGGCGCGGCCTGCCAGTTCGGAGAGGTCGAGCACCAGTTCGGTGATGCTCTTGCGGTCGGCGTCCTTGACCACGGGGACCAGCAGGCCCACCGGAGTATCCACTGCTACGCCGATGTTCACGAAGTCCTTGTAGACGACCTGCTCGGCCCCCAGGTCGAGGCTGGCGTTGAATTTGGGGAACTTGGGCAGCGCCCCCGCGACCACCTTCATCAGGATGTGGGTCATGGTCAGCTTGCCGCCCGCCTTTTCCACGCGCTCGCCAAAGCGTTTGCGGGTTTCTTCCATCAGCGTCACGTCGGCCTTGTCGAAGTGCGTGACCATCGGAATGGTCGTCCAGGCGGTGGTCATGCTGCGAACGGTGGCCTTGCGGATACCCGACATGTCTTCGCGGCGCACGTTGCCCCACTTGCTGAAGTCGGGGAGCGGCGCGGCCTGGGGCGCACTCGGGGCGCTGGCGGTGGGCTGGGCCTCCACGCTGGGCGTGCCTGCGGTGCGGCGCACGTCCTCCTCGCTGATGCGTCCGGCGATCCCCGTACCGTGAACCGCGTGGATGTCCACCCCGATTTCGCGGGCCAGTCGGCGCACACTGGGCGCGGCGGGTACCACCGGGCGTCCGTCGAAGGTCTGCGGGTTCTGGGTGCCGCTCTGCGTGGGGGCTTTGGCCTGGGCCTGGGGCGCACCGGCGGGCTGGGCCTGCTCTTTCTGGCTGTCCTGCTGGGCCTGGGCGACTTTTTCGGGTTGGCTTTCGGCTTGGGCCGGAGCCGCTGGAGCCGCCGCAGCGCCACTATTGCCGCCGCTCAGGGTCAGCAGCACGCCGCCCACTTTCACCGAGTCGCCCACCTTGACCTGCACGCTCTGCACGGTGCCGCTGGCGTTGGCGGGCACTTCGACCACGGCCTTGTCGGTTTCGAGTTCGACGACGGGCTGGCCTTCGCTCACCGTGTCGCCTTCCCCGACCAGCACGGCGACCACGGTGCCTTTCTCGATGTTGTCGCCCACGTCGGGCAGTGTGACCTGCTGGCTGCCGCCCTGATTCTGACTGCCCTGGCTGGCGGCGGGCGCACTGGCGGCGGCTCCGGCCTGCTCCTTCTGGCTGTCTTGCTGGGCCTCGGCGCGGCGGTTGGCGTCCCCTGCGCCGCCTGCGGGAGTGGACTCAACGTTGGCAGCCTGGTCGCCGCCGCCACCAGCGGGCGAAGCGGGAGCCGCCGCGCCGCCCCCAGCTTCACCGCCCAGGGTCGCCAGGGTCGCGCCGATTTGCACGCTGTCGCCCACGTTGACCGCCACGCTCTCGACGGTGCCCGCCGCACTTGCAGGCACTTCGATGACGGCCTTGTCGGTTTCGAGTTCGATGATGGGTTGGCCTTCGGTGACGCTGTCGCCGGGTTTAATGAGAACGCTGACGACGGTGCCTTTTTCGATGTTGTCGCCTACGTCGGGAAGTTTGAGTTCAGTTGGCATTTCTGTCTCCTTTGGAGAAGGGTGAGAGACTGGAGGAGGAAGCTGATTTCACTCGCGTTAAAAGGATGGCACAGCCCCGTTTGACCCCTCCGCCCCTGCGGGGCACCTCCCCTTGAAAGGGAGGCAGGCCATCAGGCTCCCTTTCAAGGGGAGCGGTCAGCAAAGCTGACTGAGGGGTGGGGTTCAGCGCAGCGTCGGGGCGGCGCGTTCGGGGTCGATCTTCAGGTCGGCGATGGCTTTGGCAACCACGTCGCCGCCGAGTTGCCCGTCACGTTGCAGGGCGTAGAGGGTCGCCAGAACGACGTGCTTGGCGTCCACCTCGAAGAAGTCGCGCAGTTCTTCGCGGGCCTCACTGCGCCCGAAGCCGTCGGTGCCCAGCGTCCAGAGTTTGCGGTCGAGGTGCCCGTTCAGGCCGTCCGCGCCGAGCTTGACATAGTCGCTGACCGACACCAGCACGCCGGGGGCGTTTTCAGCCGAAAGCTGCTGCGCCACGTAGCTCACGCGGGGCGTCTCCTGCGGGTGCAGCATGTTCCAGCGTTGCACCGCCAGCGCGTCCTGGTGCAGTTCCTTGTAGCTGG
>NZ_JAUNHK010000049.1:0-13879 GCF_030523985.1 Deinococcus sp. | reverse complement strand
AGCATGTTCCAGCGTTGCACCGCCAGCGCGTCCTGGTGCAGTTCCTTGTAGCTGGTCGCACTCCACAGGTCGGCGGCTACGCCGTAGCTTTCGAGCATCTGCACGGCTTCCTGGGCCGCGCCCATCGCCGGGCCGCTCGCCAGCAACTGCGCCCGCAGGTTTGCGCCCTGCAGTTCGCTGCGCTGGAAACGGTACAGGCCCTTCATGATGCCGTCGGCCACCTCGCTGTGGGGGCGGTCGGCGGGCATGGGGGGCTGCACTTCGTTCTCGTTGTCGATGGTGACGTAGTAGAACTCGTTGATGCCGTCCACGTACATGCGCTTGATGCCCTGCTCGAAAATCACCGCCAGTTCGTAGGCGAAGGCCGGGTCGTAGGTCTTCATGCTGGGCACGACGTAGCCCTGAAGGTGGCTGTTGCCGTCCTGGTGCTGGAGGCCCTCGCCCGCCAGCGTGGTGCGGCCCGCCGTCGCGCCGAGCAGGAAGCCGCGTGCCAGCATGTCACCCGCCGCCCACACCATGTCACCGATGCGCTGCATCCCGAACATGGAGTAGTACACATAGAAGGGAATGGTGGGGATGCCGTGGACGTAGTAGCTCGTGCCCGCCGCCATCCACGACGCCATCGCGCCCGCCTCGGTGATGCCTTCTTCGAGCATCTGCCCGTCCTGGGCTTCCTTGTAGTACATCAGCGTGCCGCTGTCCACGGGCGTGTAGGTCTGCCCGCGTGGGCTGTAGATGCCGATGCGCGGCACGAGCGCGTCCATGCCGAAGGTGCGGGCCTCGTCGGGCACGATGGGCACGATGTATTTGCCGATTTCCTTGTCGCGCAGCAGCTTGGACATGATGTTGACCGCCGCCATGGTGGTGCTGACCTTGCGTTCGCCGCTGCCCTTGGCAAATTCCTCGTAGAACTCGCCTTCGGGCAGGGTGGGGTGGGGGTAGTCCACCACGCGCTGGGGCACGAACCCGCCCAGTTTCTCGCGGCGTTCGAGCAGGTACTTCACTTCGGGGCTGTCCGGCGCGGGGCGGTAGAACTCCAGATGCTCCACCTGTTCGTCGTTCAGCGGCAGTTCGAGCAGGTCACGCAATTGCTTGAGGTTGGTGAAATCGAGCTTCTTGACCTGGTGCGCCACGTTGCGGGCCTGCGCCGTCTCGCCGAGGCCGTAGCCCTTGACGGTGCGGGCGATGATGACGGTGGGGCTGCCCTGGTGGTCGAAGGCGGCTTTGTACGCGGCGTACACCTTGTGGATGTCGTGCCCGCCCCGGTTGAGCAGTTCGAGGTCGGCGTCCGACCAGCCTTCAATCAGCGCCGTGAGCTCGGGAGTGTTGAAGAACTTCTCGCGCAGTTCCTTGCCGCCGAAAGCCGCGTAGCGCTGGGACTCGCCGTCTACCAGCAGCTCGAAGCGTTTGACGATCAGGCCGTTGTAATCCTTTTGCAGCAGTTCGTCCCACTTGCTGTCCCAGATGACCTTGATGACGTTCCAGTTGGCACCCCGGAAAAACGCCTCGAAGTCCTGAATCACTTTGGAGTTGGCCCGCACCGGCCCGTCGAGGCGCTGCAGGTTGGCGTTCAGCACGAAAATCAGGTTGTCGAGGTTTTCGTAGGCGGCAAAGCGGATGGCCCCCACCGATTCGGGTTCGTCCATCTCGCCGTCGCCCAGGAAGGCCCAGACCTTGGCGTTGCTGGGTTTTTTCAGGCCCCGGTTTTCCAGATACTTGATGAAGCGGGCCTGATAGATGGCCTGCATCGGCCCCAGGCCCATGCTGACCGTCGAAAATTCCCAGTAGTCGGGCATCAGGTAGGCGTGCGGGTAGCTGCTGAGGCCGGGCGTGCCCTGCAACTCGCGGCGATAGTTGTTCATCCGCTGCTCGTCGAAGCGGCCCTCCAGGAAGCTGCGGGCGTAGATGCCGGGGGCACTGTGGCCCTGGAAGAACACCAGGTCGCGCTCACCGTCCGCGCCGTGGCCCCGGAAAAAGTGGTTGAAGCCGACTTCGAGCAGTTCGGCGGCGCTGGCGTAGGTGGAGAGGTGCCCGCCGATGCCGTCGCTGTTCTTGTTGGCCTTGACGACCATCGCCGCTGCGTTCCAGCGGTTGATGTTGCGGATCTTGCGCTCAAGTTCGGCGTCGCCGGGATACTCGGGCTGATCCTCGGTGGAGATGGTATTGATGTAGGGCGTGGCCTGCTTGAACTCGATAGGTGCGCCGTGGAAATAGGCGTAGTGGTCGAGGTCTTCGAGCAGTTCAGCGGCCCGTTTGTGCCCGGCATTGGCAAAAACGTAGGCCAGCGAGTCGAGCCATTCCTGGGTTTCGACCTGATTGAGTTTCTCGCGTTCCTGCGCGGGCAGGTCGGCACGCGGCGGACGTGCGGGAGGTTGCGGGGTCATGGTGGGCAGTCTACGCCCGGCCATTCGCCCAATCCAACATGAAAGTGTCAGGCGACTGACCAACCGAGTTGGTCAAAGACAGAACTGGCACAGCCGGACGCAACAAAGTAGCGCTCTTTTCCCGGTATGCCCAGTTCCAATTGCGCCACCCGCGTCTGTCCTGTTCAACGCTGAACACGGTTCAAGGTTTCTCCAATCTTTTTCGCCCCAGCCGGGGCCGGGTCAGGGGGTATGCTGGCCGTTGCGTCACCGGGGGTGCTGGCCCAAAACGGGCCGGCTGAGAGAGTCCCCAGGAACCTGAACTGGTTAAGACCAGCGGAGGGAGTGTGACGGGGCCGCGCCTGCGTGTGTGCGGCTCCCCACCTTTCCCTGGACGCAAAGGGGAAAGTGAAATGCGTAAAGTGATTGTTGCTGTCAGTGCCGGACTGCTGCTCGGCGCAGCCCAGGCCCAGAAGACCACCCCGACCCTCACGGTCATCACCCACGATTCGTTCGACGTGGACAAGAAACTGGTGGCCCAGTTCGAGTCCCAGAATGGCGTCAAGGTGCGCTTCGTGAAGGGGGGCGATGCGGGCGAACTGCTGAACCGCCTGGTGCTGACCCGCCGCGCTCCGCTGGCCGACGTGGTGTACGGCCTGGACAACTCGCTGCTGGCCCGCGCCCGCCAGATGGACCTGCTGCAAGCCTACAAATCGCCGCTGCTGGCGAAGGTGCCCGCCGCCTACCGCCTCGACGAAGCGGGCTACCTCAACACGGTGGATTACGGCTACGTCGCGCTGAACTATGACCGCGCCTACTTCCAGAAAGCGGGACTGAAGCTGCCCACGTCGCTCGACGACCTGAAAAAGCCCGAATACGCCCGCCTGACCGTGGTGTCCAGCCCCGCGACTTCCTCGCCCGGTCTGGCGTTCCTGCTGGCGACGGTGGGGCACTACGGCGAGGCAGGCGCGTGGCAGTGGTGGAAGGCGGCCCGCGCAGGCGGCCTGAAGGTGGTGCGCGGCTGGAACGACGCCTACTACAAGGACTTTACCCGTAACGGCGGAAAATATCCCATCGTGCTGAGCTATGCCAGCAGCCCCGCCGCCGAAGTGTTCTATGCCGACGGCTACGACCCGGCCAAATTGCCCGCGCAGGCCCCCACCGCCAACCTGCTGCTGCCCGGTTCGACCTGGCTGCAACTGGAGGGTGTGGGCATCCTGAAGGGCGCCAAGCAGCCCGCGCTCGCCAAGAAGTTCGTGGATTTCATGCTCAGTCCCGGCGTGCAGGCCGACATTCCCACCCGCATGTGGATCTACCCGGCGGTGAGCGGCACCAAGCTTGACCCGGTGTTCAAATTTGCCGAGCAGCCCAAGCCCGCGCCCGTGAAGGCCAGTGTGACCGCCAACCCGCAGCGGCTGGTGGACGCCTGGGTCACGAACGTGCTGCGCGCCCGCTGATACGGCTTCGGGAAATGGTTTGGGCATCCAAACTGTTTTTCCGAGCAGATCGAAGCCGCGCAGTCCCGTATGACCTGGGAAAGATAGGCGGGGCAGGACAATGACTTGCGAGCAGGGCAGGGGAAAGGTAAGGTGGACTGGAATTCGCAACAAGTCGGTGAGGTCTGTCCATCCGCTCCTTTCCTGTGTCCGGAGGTCACCATGTCCCGTCTGTCCCGTTCGGTTTTTCCGCGTGCTTTCCTGCTGGGGCTGCCCCTGCTGGCGGGTTGCACCTACACCACGTCTTCGGGGTCTGCTCCGGCAGCAGTACAGACTTTCACCGAGGGCGCTGGGCCATTACAACTCAGCTACCAGACGCCCAGTGCCCAGCGTGGCGCGGCCCTGGCGGTGGCCTGTGCGGGCTGCCACGGACCGGGCGGCGTGAGTACGCGGGCGGGCACGCCGGGGCTGGCAGGACAGGTGGCGAGTTACAGCCGCCTGCAACTCACGGCCTTCCGTGCCAAGCTGCGGCCCAGCGGGGTGATGCACGCGGTGGCTGCCCCCCTGAGCGACCAGAACATTGCCGACCTCGCTGCCCACTACGCCGCGCTCGAACCCGGCCCGGCCTGGAAGGTGGACCCCGAAGCCCGCGCCCGGGGCATGCGGCTGTTTACGCAGGGCGACGCCGCCCGCAATCTGCTGGCCTGCCAGGTCTGTCACGGGGCCGATGGACGCGGGGTGGACCGCAACGGCGTGGCGAGCGTAACCCACCTGTCGCCCGAGTACGGCGCAGAGATTCTGGAAGAATTTCATGCCGCGCCCAGCTTCGGCGGCCTCATCTGGCCCGAGGCGATGCGGATAGCCGTGCAACCTCTGAGCGACCAGGAGATGAAAGACCTGGCGGCTTACATGGCGAGTCTCGGTTCGCCCTGAAGCCCCGCACAGCGGGGAGAAAGAGCGAAGGGCAGAGCGGCGAGGGAACCGTCCCTCCACACTCTGCCCTCCCCCTTCTGCGTCTTTACACTTCGGCGTCGGGCGACACCACGCCCTCAGTCATCCAGCCGGTTTTCTTGCGCTGGTGCATCAGGCCGTAGGCGCGGAGCCACTCGGCTTCGGTGAGGTCTTGTAGCGTGCGGCCCGCGTACAACTCCTGCAACACCTCCACCATCACCCCGACTTCGTGGTCGCTGTAGGCCTCGACGCCCAGCCGCTCGTGGACGATTTGCGGGTCGAGTTCGGGCGAGATGGGGGTGGCGCTCATGCCTGGGCCTCGGCCTGCTCGGGTTTTTCCGCCTTCTCGGGCACCTCGCAGCGGTAGAGCTTGACGCTGCGGCCCCGCAGGGTGGTTTCGGCCCCGGCTTCCACCTTTTCCTCGGCGTGGTCGTCGGCGGTGTCGAGCATCAGTTCCCACTCGCCGCAGCCGCCGAGGTCGGGCATCTTGAAGGGCAGGTCCACATAAGAACTGCTCAGCAGCAGCAGCAGGTGGTCGTCCTTCAGGGGGCGGCCCTCGGCGTCCACGTCGTCCAGGCCGTCGCCCGCCAGGAACATGCCCAGCGACTGGGTCTGGGGGTTGTTCCAGTCGGCATCGGTCATCTCGGCCCCGTCGAAGCGCAGCCACACGATGTCGCGCACTTCCTCGCCGCGAATGTTGCGCCCGGAAAAGAACTTGCGGCGGTGCAGGCTGGGGTGGGCCTTGCGGATGGCAATCACCTTGCGGGTAAAGGCCAGCAGGTCTTCGTCCACCTTGTCCCAGTTGTACCAACTGATTTCGTTGTCCTGGCAGTAGGCGTTGTTGTTGCCGCCCTGGGTGCGCCCGAACTCGTCGCCGCCCAGAATCATCGGCGTGCCCTGGCCCAGCAGCAGCGTCGCCAGGAAATTCCGCATCTGCTGACCGCGCAGTTTGTTGATTTCGGGGTCGTCGGTTTCGCCCTCTACGCCACAGTTCCAGGTGATGTTGTGGTTGTGCCCGTCGTTGTTGCCCTCACCGTTGGCCTCGTTGTGCTTGCCCTCGTAGGTCACCGAGTCGCGCAGGGTAAAGCCGTCGTGGGCGGTCACGAAGTTGATGGAAGCGTACGGCTTGCGCCCGTTGAACTGGTACAGGTCGGAACTGCCCGTGATGCGGTAGCCGATTTCGGAGGCCAGCCCGCCCTCGCCCTTCCAGAACGAGCGCATGTCGTCGCGGTAGATGCCGTTCCACTCGGCCCAGTTGACCGGGAAGTTGCCGACCTGATAGCCGCCCTCGCCCACGTCCCAGGGCTCGGCAATCAGCTTGACCTGAGAAATGATGGGGTCTTGGTGGATGATGGTGAAAAAGCCCGAAAGCTGGTCGACTTCGTGCAGGCCGCGTGCCAGCGTGGAGGCGAGGTCGAAGCGGAAGCCGTCCACGTGCATTTCGGTCACCCAGTAGCGCAGGCTGTCCATGATGAGTTGCAGCGTCTGTGGGTGGCGCACGTTGAGGCTGTTGCCCGTGCCCGTGTAGTCGAAGTAAAAGCGCGGATTGTCGGCCACCAGGCGGTAATAAGTGGGGTTGTCGATGCCCTTGAAGCTCATGGTCGGCCCCATGTGGTTGCCTTCGGCGGTGTGGTTGTACACCACGTCCAGAATGACCTCTATGCCCGCGTCGTGCAGCGCCCGCACCATGTTCTTGAACTCGGCCACCGCGCCCGCCGGGTTGCCGCGCCGCGCCTCGGCGGAGTAGCGCACGTCCGGCGCGAAGAAGTTGAGGGTCGAGTAGCCCCAGTAGTTGGTCAGCCCCTTGTCGAGCAAAAAGGGGTCGTCCACATGCTGATGCACGGGCAGAAACTCGATGGCGGTGATCCCCAGTTCACGCAGGTAGTCCAGAATCGCCGGGGTCGCCACGCCCGCGTAGGTGCCGCGCAGGTCTTCGGGCACGTCGGGGTGCGTCATGCTCAGGCCCTTGACGTGGGCCTCGTAAATCACCGACTGGTGAAAGGGAATGTTGGGCTTGGTGTCGCCCACCCAGTTGAACATGGGGTCAATGACCAGACCCAGCGGTGCGCCCTTCTGGTCCTCGGTCTGCATCTCGGTGTCTTCGCCGCCGGGCACGTAGCCGAACACGCCCTCGTCGAACTTCTCGGTGCCGTCCAAGGCTTTGGCATAGGGGTCGAGCAGCACCACGTTGGGGTTGAAGCGCAGGCCTTTTTCGGGGGCGTACTCGCCATGCACGCGGTAGCCGTAGCGCTGGCCCGGCTGCACACCCGTCAGGTAGCCGTGCCACACGAAGGCGGTCTGCTCGCGCAGGGGGATACGGGTTTCGGTGCCGTCGGCGTCGAACAGGCAAAGCTCGACGCCGCTGGCGTTTTCGGAGTACAGGGCAAAATTGGTACCTTTGCCGTCCCAGGTGGCTCCCAGGGGATAGGGAGAACCGGGACGCAGGCGCCGGGAAGGGTCGGAATGGGGCATAAGCAGAAATCTCCTCGGTACGAAAAACAGGCCCGGAAAGAGCGGGGAGTCAGAAAAGGGAGGCGGTGACTCGCGTATTCGTCGTCACCGCCTCCACATTGCTGGAAACGTTACCAAATTGCCGAAGGGAGAGGAATGGTCTGGCTTACGGTTGCTGTGCTGTGGGCCACGCCTTGCCGCAGCTCTCAGGGTTCAAACGAATCCTGGAAGGCGTAGCGGTCGCCGCGCACCCAGTAGTTGGCGTAGCTGGCCCGCTTGTTGTCGCTGTAGGTGGTGCGCCGCAGCAAGAAGGCCGCCGTGCCCAGCGGCACCCGCAGCAGGTCGGCTTCTTCCTGGCGCAGGTTGACCGCTTCGAGGTTCTGCTCGACGCGCTGAAGGGGCAGGCCCAGGCTGACCATCGTTTCGTGGATGCTCTCGACGGCGAGGTTGCGCTCCAGCAGCTCGGGCACCATCTTGGCGTTGATGTAGCGCTTTTCGATGACCAGCGCTTCGTCACCCGCCGTGCGCAGACGGTGAACGAAAATCACGGGGTCGCCCGCCTCGATTTGCAGAATGATGGCGATTTCGGGCGTGGCCTCGATTTGCATGGCCCGCAGCACCGTGGTGCGGTGATCGGGGTGGCGTGCCCACTCCTTGAAAGGCCGTACCCGGAAAACCCCTTGCCGAAAGCGTTTGCCTGTAGGAAAAGTCCCGGCCCCCTGCACCCGGTAGACATACCCCTCGCGCTCCAGTTCGTCTATGGCGCGGCGGGCGGTCATGCGCGAAACCTCGAACTCGCGGGCGAGTTGCGGCTCACTGGGCAGAGGCAGTCCTTCGGGGTAGTGGCCCCCCAACAAACGGTCTTTCAGTGTGGTTTTAATCAGCGGGTACTTCGCCATAGCGTGCCTCCAGGCGCTCCGCCAACGTGCGGAAGCTGTACTTAATACTAGAGTCAGACCCCACGTCACACAAGGCTGCCTAGAATTTCACTCACCTCACAAGGGCATAAACATACATACTGGAAAGACCACTTCTCCGACAGAAGAATCGCGCCTGGGACCGTCAATTTTGACATGCATAGGGGCGCCTCATGTGCTGCCCAAGCGAGAAAGGGCAAGTTTATGCAATCACCCTGTATCGGGTCACTGCCTGGGGGACGGTGACCTTCCAGAAGGAAAGATTTCGAGGGGATATTCGGGCGAGTTCAGCCCCCGATATGAGACATCTCCACCTTGACGCGCTCGGCGTTTCCGGCCTCGCTGCGTTCCTCGCTGTAGCGGTCACGCCGTCCCTGCCAGATGGCCTGAATTCGCCCGCGCAGGTCGGCGTCGCTGGCCCCGGCCCGCAGTGGCCCGCGCAGGTCGTGGCCCTGTCCGGCAAACAGACAGGTGTACAGCACCCCCACCGCCGAGAGCCGCGCCCGCGTGCAGTCGCCGCAAAACGGAGCCGTGACCGACGAAATCAGGCCCAGTTCGTGCCCGTCGCTGTCCCGGTAGCGGGTCGCCACCTCGCCGCGCTGGGCCGGGGCCAGGGGCGTCAGCGGGTCACCCTCCGCCAGCCGCGCCAGCACCTCGCCCGACGGCAGCACGCTGTCCATGTTCCAGCCGTTGTGGTTGCCCACGTCCATAAATTCGATAAACCGCACCGGGCCAAACTCGCGCAGCCCGCGCCACAGTTCGGTCAGGTGGGCGTCGTTGACCCCGCGCTTGACTACCGTGTTGATTTTGACCCCCAGGCCCGCCCGCAGCGCCGCCTCGATGCCGTCCAGCACCTTCTGCGGCGACACGCCCAGCCCGTTCATCTGCCCGAACACCTGCGGGTCGAGGCTGTCGAGGCTGACGGTCACTCGCGCTAAGCCCGCCGCCTTCAGGTCGCCCGCCAGCCGGGGGAGCAGCAGGCCGTTGGTGGTCATGGCGAGGTCGCGCACGCCCGCGATGCCTGCCAGCCGCGAAATCAGGTCGGGCAGGTCGCGGCGCAGGGTGGGTTCGCCGCCCGTGATGCGGAGCTTGTCCACGCCCAGACCCACAAATATTCGCGCCAGCCGCTCGATTTCCTCGAAGGACAGCAGTTCGGCGCGGGGCAAGAAAGCGTGGTCGGGGCCGAACACTTCGGCGGGCATGCAGTACGTGCAGCGCAGGTTGCAGCGGTCCGTCACGCTCAGGCGCAGGTCACGGAGGGGGCGGCCCCACTGGTCGAGCAGCATCCGCACACCATAGCGGCTGCGGCTTGCGCCCGAGGTAGGAAAGGGCAGAATTCAGCCGTTCACGATCTCGCCGCCGTTGACATGCATGACCTGTCCGGTCACATACGAACTGTCTTCGCTGGCGAGGTAGACGTAGGCGGGCGCGACTTCGGCAGGCTGTCCGGGGCGTTCCATCGGGACTTTGACGCCGTGGTCACCGACCTTCTCGGCGCTGAAGGTGGACGGAATCAGCGGCGTCCAGATGGGGCCGGGGGCCACCGCGTTGACCCGAATCCCCTTTTCGGCGAGGTTGGCGCTGAGGCTGCGGGTGAAAGCGACCTGTGCGCCCTTGGTGCTGGCATAGTCGAGCAGACCGCCGCTGCCCCGGTAGGCCGTGACCGAGGTGGTGTTGATGATGCAGGCCCCCCGCGACAGGTGTGGCAGCGCCGCCTGGGTCAGGTAAAACATGCCGAAGACGTTGGTGCGGAACGTCTGTTCGAGTTGTTCGGGCGTGATGTCCAGCAGGTCGTCTTTCGGGTGCTGCTCGGCGGCGTTGTTGACCAGGATGTCCAGCCGCCCCAGCTTCTTGACCGTGTCCTTGACCGCCTTTTTGCAGGTTTTGGGCAGGCCCACGTCGCCACTCAGGGCCAGGGCGCGGCGGCCCTCGGCCTCGATGAGTTGCACGGTGGCGGCGGCGTCCTCGTGTTCGTCGAGGTAAATGAAGGCCACGTCCGCCCCCTCACGGGCGAAATGCACGGCTACGGCCCGGCCTATGCCCGAATCGCCCCCCGAAATCAGGGCTACCTTGCCCGCCAGTTTGCCGCTGCCCCGGTAGCCCTCCCGAATCACGATGGGCGCGGGCATCATGCGGTGTTCGTGGCCGGGTTGCCGCCGCTGCTGCTGGGCGGGCACGCTCTGGGGCCACTCGCCCGCCCGGGCCGCCCCGACCTCGGCGTTTTGTCGGTCGGCTTTTTTCGTCTTGGCCTTCTTGCTGGACTTGCCTGTCATGGAGTCACTGTGTCACGTCTCAGACGCGGCACGCTTCGGGTCGGCTTCAGCAGAACTTTCGGCTTGGGCCGCCGCCCGCGCCGCCCGCTTGACGCGGTACATCGCCTGATCCGCCTCGCGCCAGAGGTGGTCGGGGTGATGCTCGGTCCCCGCTTCTACCGTCACCACGCCCACCGACGCCGCAATCTGTGCGGTCGCCGCGTCCAGCATCATGGGCTGGCCCAGGGCCGTTCGCACCCGCTCGGCCAGCGCCTCGGCTTCGGCGGTTGAGCCGCGCCACAGCACCGTGAATTCGTCGCCCCCCAGCCGCGCTATGAACGATTTGGGGGGCAAGGCGGCCCGCAACCGGTTGGCGACCCAGCGCAGCGCCTCGTCTCCGGCGGCGTGCCCAAGTTGGTCGTTGATGGGTTTGAAGCCGTCCAGGTCGAGATAAAGCAGCACAAAAGGTTCGCGCACTGGGGGGGGCAGGGCACCCGCCAGCTCATCTTCAAAGGCGGTGCGGTTGTTCAGTCCGGTCAGCGCGTCGTGCAGCGCCTGATACCGAAGTTGATGGGTGCGCCCGAGCAGCTCGGTTTGCAGCTCGTCACCCTCCCAAAAGGATACCGCCTGCCGCAGCATGACCACCGCGAACAGCGCCACCGACCACAGTTCGGCCTGTTTGCCTTGCAGCCAGGGCCAGGAGGGGGCCTTGACCAGCAGGACACAACTGACCACCATCGCCAGGTAGGGCACGGCCCGCAACATCCGGTCTTGCCTGCGGGTGGCGAGTTGTTCGGTGGTTTCTTGCGGCAGTTCCCAGGCCCGCGTATGCCACGCCCACACGATGCCGATCCCCTGAAACACGGTTCCCCAGGTCCACAGGGCGTCCAGAGGCGTTCCGGCAACGTATTGTTCGCGCACTTCCAGGTTGAGGTAGAGCAGGTCGGCCACGACGAAGCCCACCACGCCCACCCCAAAAAGACTGAGCGGCAGGCTAAAGCGGCGGCGCAGGGTCAGCAGGGTGAGCGTGAGCAGCAAGAGGTCGAGGCCCACATAGGTCAGATTCAGCGCCGCCTGTAGCCACGAATCGGGTGACGCCAGGGCGTCGGCCAGAAAGGCAATCCAGGCCAGTTCGCCCACCAGCACCACCACCACCAGACTGTCGAGCAGCGCCCCCCAGGCTTCGGCAGACCAGCCCCGCAGGCCGTGAAACCGCAGCAGGGTCGCTGCGATTCCCAGATAGAACAGAAAGTACAGCGGGTCCGCCACCGAAATTTCCGGAGTGCTGCGGCCCGGCAGGTCGTACTGAAGCATCCACAGTTCGGCGAGCAGCAGCGCCCCCATGCCCAGCGCGTACCAGCCCAGCCCGCCGTTGCCGCTGCGCTTTTCCTGCCGCCAGCCGCTGAGGGCCAGCAGGGTGGTGCTGGCGATGCAGGCGGCGTACAGCACGTCGACCGTCAGCAGCGAGCGGCCTGCTCCGCCTCCCGTGACCACGGCCAGATGCAGCGCCGCCAGCAGCAAAGACAGCAGGGCCAGAGCGGTCTGCTTGGGGTCTTTGGGCCAGGCACTCATGGTTGACCCGCGTTCATGACGAGAGCGATGGACTCCCTGGTCGGGCGAACAAGGAGCTCGGCAGCAGTCCGGCGACGCCATACAGCCCGTCCCCGACGCCACAGGTGGGCAGGGTGACAGGCAGCGCGGACGTTCTCACGGGCGCAAGCTTAGCCAAAAAAGGCCCTTCTTTTCTAAGCAATACAGACATGTCTTGGGGGTGCTGTTTTCAGGACTTGGGGGCATAAAAGAGCCAGCCGCCACAGCTGGGATGGGGCGACTGGTTGCCGGGGCGTGACCTTTGCCAGAAGTTCAGCGCAACTTGGGGTCGATCAGGCTGTTGGTGTAGAAGTTCTCGGCCTGACTGCCTGCGGGCAGTTTGCCCTGCCGGACGAGGGCGGCGACGGCCTTTTTCCAGTTGGCGGGGTCGTTGGCGCCCAGGCCGCGCTGCGTGGTGAGGCTGCTGGTCATCAGCGGCACACTGGCCTTGAGGATGTCCAGGCTGCCGCCCCCTTTCCCGAAGACGGGCTGCGCCACCTTGAACGCCTGGGCCGGGTTGGTCACTGTGAATTTCAGCCCGCGCTGGCTGGCCCTGACCACCTTGCGGGCCAGGTCAGTCTTCAGGGTCTTGTCCTGGGTCATCAGACCGACGCCGACCATCGGGTAGGCCGCGAACAGGTTCAGGGTGTAGACCTTCTTGCCGCTGGAGCGCAACGTCACCACGTCGTTGTTGAGGTAGCCCGTCGCCGCGCTCACCCGGCCCGACTGCACCGCTTCCTGCTGGGTAAAACCGATGGTCGCCAGTCGCACGTCGCGGCCTTCTTTCAGGCCCGATTGTTCCAGGTACGCCTGAACCGCGTGGTAGCTGCTGCCGAACGGTCCCGGAATGCCCACCGTCTTGCCCCTCAGTCCCGCCGCGCTGAGGGGTTGCAGGCCGAAGAGGGTCACGGGGCTTTTCTGGTACATCGCCATGACGTAGCGCACGGGCGCCCCCTGGTTGCGGGCAAAGATGGCGTCTTCGGGGTCGCCCACCACAAAGTCGAGTTTGCCCTGCAGCAGCAGCGGCATCAGTTCGGAAACATAGCCGTGCTGAAACTTGACCTGCACGCCTTCCGCCGCGTAATAACCCAGCTTGTCGGCGACATAAAAAGGCGTGAATTGCACGTTGGGCACATACCCTAGCCCGATGGTGACGGTGCGGGGCGCGGCCTGGGCTGACGCGGACAGCACGCCGAGCAGGGTCAGGGCGGCGAAAAAGCGTTTCATGCCGCCGAGTATAGGCAGGCGCACGGCCTGCGGCTTGCCACCCCGCATTCATGTGGATGGGATACACTCTGGTTTGCGCTCGGCCCGCCAGAGGGAAGCGCACGAGTAAGGGCCAGCCCGCACAGCCGGGGGCCAGGGAGCAAAGACATGACGAACGGCGACGAGCAGAAGATGGGCCAGATCGAAGGCCAGAACGAAACCACTGAAGTGAGCGGGCACACCCAGGAACAGACCCCCGCCGAATTGCGCGACGTGCTGCCGCAACTGGCAGGCGAACTGGACGAAGACGAAGTGATGGACGCCGAGGAAGAAGGTCTGACGGCGGCGCGTCTGGTGGACGAAAGCGGCGAAGAGTACGAAGAAGAATTCATTGACGCCGACGACCTGCTGGGTCTGCTGAACGAAATGAAGGAAATGCTCGAAGCGCAGAGCAAGGAAATTCGTGGCCTGCGCCGCGAGATGCGCGAACTGCGCGAAAGCCAGAGCCAGGGCGGCGGCTTCCGTGGTGGTGACCGTGGTGGTCAGGGCGGCTTCCGTCCCCGTGATGACCGTGGCGAGCGCAGCTTCGGCGGCGACCGTGGTGGCTTCCGTCCCCGCGATGACCGTGGCGAGCGCCGCGTCGGAGGCGACCGTGCCCGTGACGGCCCCCCCGCTCAGCCAGGCGAGGGCCGCACCCGCGCCGCCGGGGAGCG
>NZ_JAUNHK010000181.1 GCF_030523985.1 Deinococcus sp. | reverse complement strand
ATGACCCAAACCGCATTCAAGTTGCCCCAGGTGGGGGACAAACTGGGCCGCTACAGCGTGCAGCGCGTGGAAGACCTGCCCGAAATGAGCGGCAAACTGGTGCTGCTCCAGCACGAAAACGGCGCACGCCACGCCCACGTCGCCCGCGAGGACGACAACCTCGCCTTCGGCGTCACCTTTCCCACCGTGCCCAAAGACAGCACGGGCGTGGCGCATATCTTGGAGCACAACGTGCTGATGGGGTCGCAAAACTACCCCGTCCCCGACCCCTTCTTCTCCATGATTCCGCGTTCGCTGAACACCTTCATGAACGCGATGACGGCCAACGACTGGACGACCTACCCCTTTTCCACCCGCAACGTGCAGGACTACTTCAACCTGCTCTCGGTGTATCTGGACGCGACTTTCTTCCCGCTGCTGCGCTACGAGAGCTTCCGGCAGGACGGGCACCGCTTCGAGTTCGAGACGCCCGACGACCCCACCAGCACCCTGAAGCTGCAGGGCGTGGTCTACAACGAGATGAAGGGCGCGATGGCCTCGCCCGGCAGCGTGATGTGGCGGGCGTTCGGCAAGGCGCTCTACCCCGACCTGACCTACGCCAACAATTCGGGCGGCTCACCCGAGAACATTCCGGAGCTGACCTACGAAGACCTGCGGGCCTTCCACGCGGCGCACTACCACCCGTCCAACGCCTACTTCTACAGCTACGGCAATCAGGACTTGGAGCGCGTGCTGGACGCGATTGAAGAGCATGTGATGACCCGCTTCCAGAAGCAGGAACTGGACGTGAGCATTCCCGACCAGACGAACTTCAGCGAACCGCGCCGCGAAGAGGTCAGCTACCCCAGCAGCGACACCGAGCGCGGCGGACAGGTGCTGCTGGGCTGGAAACTGGGCTACGCCAGCGACCCCGACGAGAGCCTGCGCTGGAGCGTGCTGAGCGACGTGCTGCTGGGCAACGCGGGCGCGCCGCTGACCCGTCCGCTGATCGAGTCGGGTTTGGGCGCACAACTGGCCGACTTGACGGGCTACCGCGACGACTTCCGCGAGGCGGCTTTCGCGGTGGGCCTCAAGGGGCTGAGCACCGACAAGGCCGACGCCGTGCAGGAGTTGGTGCTCTCCACCCTGCGCCAGATTGCCGAGGGGGGCATTGACCCCGCCCTCATTGAAGCCAGCCTGCACCAGTTTGAAATTCAGCAGAAGGAAGTCAGCAACGCGGGTTACCCCTACGGCCTGGGCGTGATGTTCCGGCTGCTGGGGCCGTGGCTGACGGGCGGCGACCCCGTGACGGGCCTGCGCCTGGACGCCGAACTGGGCAAGCTCCGCGCCGACCTGCAAGCGGGGCGCGTGTTTGAACCCATGATCGAAAAGTGGCTGCTGCAAAACCCCCACCGCGTGACGCTGGTGCTGACGCCCGACCCCGCGCTGGCGGAGCGCACCGAGCAGGCCGAGCGCGAACTGGTGGAGCGCCTCAGCAAGGACTTTACCGACGAGGACAAGGCCAGAATCGTGCGCGAAAGCCTCAACCTCAAGAACTTGCAGGCGCAGGAATCCGACCCCGACGTGCTGCCCACCCTGGGCCTGGATGACGTGCCCGCGCAGGTCGTCCGTCCCGAGTACACCACCGAGCAGCAGGGCCGCGCCACGATTGGCCGCGTGCCTCAGCCCACGGGCGGCCTGACCTACCTGGACATTCAGGTGCGCTTGCCGCAAGTGCCCGCTGAATTGCTGCGGGTGCTGCCGCTGTACGCCTTCGCCGTGACCCGCAGCGGCGCGGCTGGGCTGGACTACGTGGCGCTGGCCCGCCGCATCGAGGCCGTGACGGGCGGCATCGGCGCAAGCGCGGGCGTCGGCACCGACCCTAGCGACCTGCACAAGTTGCGCCTCTCGGTTACTTTTAGCGGCAAGGCACTGGCCCGCAACGCTGGTGAACTGGTCGGCGTGCTGCGCGACGTGCTGGCAGCCCCCACTTTTGACCGCGAGCGGCTGCGGCAACTGCTAGAGCAGCGGCTGGCGGGCATGAAAGCCAGTGTGGTGAACGCGGGCAATGCCTACGCCGACCGACTGGCGACGGCGCAGGTCAGCCCCGCTGGAGCGATTGAGGAGCAGTTCGGCGGCCTGACCATGCTGGCGACCCTCAAAGACATCGTGGAGGGTGGCAAACTGGACGACCTGCTGGGCCAGTTCGAGCAAATCCGCGCCCTGATTCTGGCGGGTGAGCCGCTGATTTGCCTCACCGCCCTGCCTGGGGACGTGAACCTCGACCTCTCGCCCATCGTGAGCGAGTTCAGCGGCGCGGCGGAGGTGGACCGCCCCCGTCCGGCCCTGGCCCCGCACACGCCGCAAGCCCGCACCACCGACAGCCCGGTGGCCTTCAACGCGGTGGCGTTTCCCGCCGTGCCCTACACCCACCCCGACAGCCCCGCGCTGCTGGTGCTTTCGCGGTTGCTGCGTTCCGAGTATCTGCTCAAGGAAATCCGCGAGAAAGGCGGGGCCTACGGCGGCGGCGCAGGCTACGACGCACGCGGCGGGGTGTTCAGCATGACCAGTTACCGCGACCCGCACGTGGCCCGCACCTATCAGGTCTACCGCGACGCCCGCCAGTTCCTCGACACCGAACTGACCGAGCGCGAGCTGACCGAGGCGATTCTGGGGGCCAGCAAGACGCTTGACCCGCTGACCAGCCCCGACACGGTGGGCCGGATGCGCTTTTTCGGCGACCAGGCGGGCCTGACCCCCGACGTGCAGGAGGCGTACAAGGCGCGGCTGCTGAAAGTCACGCTGGCTGACCTGCGCCGCGT
>NZ_JAUNHK010000048.1:11233-20563 GCF_030523985.1 Deinococcus sp. | reverse complement strand
CCGCCCTCGCGCCCGACGCCGCTGTTTTTCATGCCGCCGAAGGGAACGTGGGGGGCGCCAGCACTGGGCAGGCCGTCATTAATACCCACGATGCCGTATTCGAGGGCTTCGGCCACCCGGAAGGCACGGGAAAGGTCGCGGGTGTAGGCGTAGGCCGCCAGGCCGTACTCGCTGGCATTAGCGAGCCGCAGGCCCTCCTCCTCGGTGTCGAACACCACGACGGGCGCGACCGGGCCGAAGGTTTCCTCGCGCAGGATGACCGAGTCGGGATGCACGCCCGTTAGGATGGTCGGCTCGAAAAACAGCCCCTCGCGCACCTGCCCCCCGGTGGTCGCCTGGGCGCCGCGATTCAGGGCGTCTTCGACCTGTGCCTTGACCTTGTCGAGTCCGGCCTGTTCGACCAGCGGCCCGACCTGGGTCTGGTCGTCGAGCGGGTCGCCCATCTTCAGCGCCGCCGTCTTTTCGGTCAGCAGGCGAGTAAATTCCTCGGCCACCGAGCGCTGCACATAGACCCGGTTCGTACACACGCAGGTCTGTCCCGTATTGCGGAACTTGCTGGACAGGACTTCGCTGGCGGCTTTTTCCAGGTCGGCGTCCTCAAAAACCAGAAAAGGTGCGTGCCCGCCGAGTTCCAGGCTGACACGCTTGATGGTGCGGGCGGCCTGTTCGTAGAGTTTGCGGCCCACCTCGGTGCTGCCCGTGAAGGTCAGTTTGCGCACCCGTTCGTCCTCCATCATGGGACGAGTCAGCGCGGCGGCGTCGTTGGTGGGCAAGACCTGAAACGTGTTGGCGGGGCCACCCGCTTCCAGCCACAGTTCGGCCAGGTACAGCGCGGTCATGGGCGAGAGTTCGGCGGGTTTGAGAATCATGACGCAGCCCGCAGCCAGGGCCGGAGCTGCCTTGCGGGTGATCATGCCCGCCGGGAAATTCCAGGGCGTGACCGCGTACACGATGCCGACGGGTTCCGAGATGGTCAGGCCGCGCTTGTGGGGAAAACGGAGGTTGATGCGCTCACCTGAAATTCGCCCGGCTTCCTCGGCGCACCACTCCACGAAACTGGCGGCGTAGTGCACCTCGCCCCGCGTCTCGCTGATGGGTTTGCCCATTTCCAGCGTCATCAGGCGGGCGAGTTCTTCCTTGTGCTCCAGCATCAGGTCGAACCAGCGCCGCAGCACCAGCCCGCGCTCGTAGGGGTTGACCTTGCGCCACGCCCTTTGCGCTTCGGCGGCGGCGTCTATGGCCCGCTGCGCGTCGGCGGGGGTGCAGTCGGCCACAGCCGCAACCTTTTGCCCGTTGCCAGGGTGAATCACGTCGAAGGTCTGCGCGGCGTCGCGCCACTCGCCCGCAAAATAGGCGCGGGTGCGAATCACCGATTCGTTGGTGGGGGTCATGGGCTTCAGTGTAAAAGACCCGCCTCCTTCTGACCGGCGCAGTACATCGAACCTAACATTTCGCATTTTCGGGACAGAACCGAAAACGCTTCATTCCCGGTTCGACGTATTTCTTCGATACTCGCTTCGCTCGGTTCATCTTGAGATGAACTTCGACCTACTCAGGTTCTGTTTCGCTGCTGGCGCACCTGTTTGCGCAGGACGTGCTTGAGCACCTTGCCGCTGGCGGTTTTGGGCAGGTCGTCCACGAAGCGCAGCTGGGTCGGCAGGGCGCAGGCGGGCAGGTGCGGGGCGCAGAAACTCAGGATTTCGCCGGGCTGCACCTGTGCGCCGGGTTGCAGGGTGACGAACGCGCAGGGCAGGTCGTGGCCCTGGGGGGCGCGGGTCGCCACCACCACCGCCTCACGCACGCTGGGGTGGCGGTACAGCACCGCCTCGATCTGGGCGCTGGAATAGGGTTGCCCGCCCAGATTCAGCAGGTCGCCTTCGCGGTCGAGGATGTCGAGGCTGCCGCTGGGTCGCCTCACCGCGAGGTCGCCCGTGTGCAGCCAGCCGTCTTTGATGGCGCGGCGGGTGGCCCGCGGGTTCTTGTAGTAGCCCTTCATGACCTGGTTGCTGCGAATGACGATCTCGCCGGGGGTTTGCCCGTCGTGCGGCACGTCCTGCCCGTCTTCGCTCACCACCCGCACCTCTCCGGCAAAGGTCATGGGGTGCCCCTGCCAGCTCAGGGGTTCAGGCGCGTCGGGGCCGCCTGCGGGGTTGAGGGTGACGAGGGCCGAACTCTCGGTCAGGCCGTAGCCGTGCATCACCTCGAAGCCCTGGGCTTGCAGGGTGGCTGTCAGGGGCGAGTGGGGCCGCACCCCGGCCACGACCAGCTTGACCGGATGGGGGAGACGCAGCGCCGCTCCGCCTTCGAGCAGCGGCGACAGCCACGCCGGGGACGCGCACAGATGGGTGACGACGCCGCTTTCCAGCACCGGGCGCAGCCCTGCGGGGTCGGGCAGGGTGTGGTGGGTGCCGCCCGCCGCCGTGACCGCCCACGCCATGCCCCAGCCGTTGCTGTGCGCCAGCGGCACGGTATGCAGCGCCTGAGCGCCGGGGCGCAGGTCGAGGTGGTAGAGCAGGTTGGTCAGGTTCAGGAA
The DNA here is from genome assembly GCF_030523985.1 of Deinococcus sp. GTDB lineage: Bacteria > Deinococcota > Deinococci > Deinococcales > Deinococcaceae > Deinococcus. The sequence goes on along the minus strand of NZ_JAUNHK010000048.1, from coordinate 18,030 downwards.
GGCGGCGCGGTGCGAAATCATCACGCCCTTGGGGTCGGAGGTGGTGCCGGACGTGTAGTTGATGCTGATGGCCTGGTCTTCGTTCAGGGCGTGCGGCACCCGCCAGGGCAGGGGAGGGTGCGCTTGGAGCTGCGCCTCCAGCTGGGCGTCATCCCCGATGACGACGACGGGCACCCCCAGCGCTTCCAGTGTGCTGTGGACCCGCGCCAGCAACCCGGCGTCCACCAGAACCACCTGCGGGTCGGCGTGCGCGACCAGAAAATTCAGCGATTCGTCGTCGAAGGCTGGATTGAGCGGCACGATGACCCCGCCTGCCAGCGGCACGGCATGAAAGGCGGTCACGGCGTACAGCGTATTCGGCGAAATCAGAACCGCGTGACCGCCGAGTTCCAGGCCACGTTCTCGCAGCAGGGCGGCGAGTCGGGCGCTCTGCTCGCCCAGTTCGGCATAGGTGACTTCGCGGCCCCGGTCACGAACCGCCGGACGGGATGGATGCAGGGCGAAGGCGCGGCAAAGCGGTTCCAGAGGCGTGAGGGGGATTTTCACGGTGCCGCTATTGTGCTCCCTTTTCCGGCAAGTAGAGCAAGGCTAAAAGCCTGCGAATTGTATAGACAAAAAATAGATTTCGATTCCTCAAGACTAATCGGTCTAGACAACCATTGACTGTTTCTTGAACCGGCTCCCCCATAATCAATCCCATCCCAAAGCCCAAATTTCTTGCCGACGGGGAGCGTCGGGCGAGTCCAGGCCGGACTTTTGCCCGCCCTTTTGCCCGCTTGGATGTTTTCTGTTTGGAGGTGTCATGCCGCAACTACACGTCGAGAACGTGACCCTGCAATTCGGGGGTCTCAAGGCGCTGACCGAGGTCAGTCTGGTGGTGCCCGAGGGCGAAATCGTGTCCATCATCGGCCCCAACGGTGCAGGCAAGACCTCCATGCTCAACTGCATTTCGGGCTTCTATCACCCCACGCAGGGCCGCATCACCTTCGGTGAACATGACCTGACCCGCGCCGCGCCCAACGTGGTCACCAGCTACGGAGTCGCCCGCGCCTTCCAGAACCTCGAACTGTTCCGGGGCCTGAGCGTGGTCGAGAACCTGCTGCTCGCCCGCCACACCCACCTGCGCTACGGCCTGCTCGACTCGCTGCTGTTCTACGGACGCGCCAGCAAGCAAGAAGCCTTCAACCGCGCCTATGTCGAGCGGGTGGTGGATTTCATGGAGCTGGAACAGTACCGCCACCACCCGGTCGGCACGCTGGCCTACGGCATTCAAAAGCGGGTGGAAGTGGCGCGGGCGCTGACCCTCGCGCCCAAGCTGCTGCTGCTCGACGAACCGATGGCAGGCATGAACGTCGAGGAAAAGGAAGACATGGTGCGCTTCATCCTCGACATTCAGCGCGAACAGGGCATCACGGTGGTGCTGATCGAGCACGATCTGGGCGTGGTGATGGACATTTCCGATCGGGTCTATGTTCTCGATTTCGGGCAGCTCATCGCCTCGGGCACGCCCGCCGAGGTCAGCGCCAACCCCCGCGTCATCGAGGCGTATACCGGGGTGGCCGAACACGTGCCCTTCGAGGGTGCCCAGCCGCCCCAGGGGGTAAGCGCGTGACCGCCCCCCAGAGCCACGTGGCGGGCCACCTCACCGCGCCCCAGAACGAGATTTTCGAGAACCGCAACCTGCTGGGCGACGTGACGCGCTTTACCATCCCGCAACTGCTGGCCGAGCGGGCGCGGCTGTCGCCCACCGGGGTGGCGCTGCGGCACAAGCAGTTCGGCATCTGGAACGAGACGACCAACGCCGAATATCTGGAGCGTGCCCGCGAGGTCGCGGCGGGCCTGCACGCGCTGGGGGTGCGGCGCGGCGAAAAAGTCGCCATCATCGCCGAAAACATTCCGGCCTGGGTGTTCATGGAAATCGGGGCGCAGGCCCTCGGCGCGGTCAGCGTGGGCGTGTACCAGAGCAGCGTCGCCAGCGAAGTCAAGTATGTCGTCGAGTACACCGACGCCGTGGTGGTGCTCGCCGAAGACGAGGAGCAGGTGGACAAGCTGCTCGAACATCGCCACGACCTGCACCCGGCACACGGCGGACAGGTGCGGAAGGTGATTTACGAAGACGGACGCGGCATGGCCAAGCACGCAGGCGACGACTGGTTCATGAGCTTTGGGGAACTGCTCGAACTCGGGCGGCGGCAGCCCAGCGACATTTTCGGCACCGAAGCCGCCCTGGGTCACCCCGACGACGTGTGCCACTTCAGCCTGACTTCGGGCACCACCGGACTGCCCAAGGCCGCCATGCTGACGCACCGCAACCTGCTCTACATGGGCAAATCGCTGGGCCAGGTCGAAAAGTTCCAGCCCGGCAACGACTCTCTGTCTTTCCTGCCGATGGCCTGGATCGGCGAACAGATGATGACCATCGGGGTGGCGCTGGCGGGCGGCATCACGGTCAACTTTCCCGAGAGCAGCGACACGGTCATGCACGACCTGGTCGAAATCGGCCCGCACTTCATGTTCGCGCCGCCGCGCATCTGGGAGGGCATTCAGTCGCAGATGTTCATTCGGATGCAGGAGAGCTACGGCCCCAACCGCGCCATCTACCGCAAGCTGCTGCAGTGGAGCACCGACGCCGCCGACGCCTCGCTCCAGGGGCGCAGGCCCGGCGGTCTGGTGGCCTTCAAGCGCTGGCTGGCCTACTGGGGGCTGACCCGCCCGCTGCTCGACCAACTGGGACTGCTGCGGCTCAAGCACGCCTACACCGGGGGCGCGGCGCTCGGGCCGGACGTGTTCCGCTTTTACCACGGGCTGGGCGTGAACCTCAAACAGATTTACGGGCAGACCGAGAACATCGGCATCGCCTATGTGCACCGCGACGGCGACGTGCGCTTCGACACGGTGGGCAAGCCGCTGCCGGGGGGCGAGTGCCGCATAGACGAGAGCGGCGAAATCATCAGCCGCAGCCCCGCCGTGTGTCAGGGCTACTACAAGAAACCCGAGGCCACCGCCGAAACCATCCGTGACGGGTGGCTGCACTCGGGGGACGCCGGGCGCATCACCGCCGACGGGCACCTGCAGGTCATCGACCGCCTCAGCGACGTAATGCAGACCGCATGCGGCGAGCGGTTCAGCCCGCAGTACATCGAAAACCGCCTCAAGTTCAGCCCCTACATCAAAGAAGCGGTGGTGCTGGGCGACGGGCGCGACGAAGTGACCGCCATCCTGAACGTGGACCCCATGACCGCCGGGCAGTGGGCCGAAAAGCAGCGCCTGGCCTACACCACCTACATGGACCTGAGTTCCAAGCCTGAACTCGCGGCCCTGATTGCGGGCGAGGTGCAGCAGGCCAACACCCGCCTCGAACCCCACGAACGCATCAGCCGCTTCGTGCTGCTCTACAAACTGCTCGACGCCGACGACGAGGAACTCACCCGCACGGGCAAAGTGCGCCGCAAGGTCATCGCCCAGAAGTACGCGCCCGTGGTCGAAGCCCTTTACGACGGCAGCCATGAGAAGCAGGTCGAAGCCGTCTTCAAGTACCAAGACGGTCAGGAACAGCGCGTGCAGACCCGCCTCACCGTTCATCCGGTGCCGGGCATGGCTCCTGCGGCCCGGCCCGCCCCCCCTGCGGCTCCCCTCGCCCACGCTTGAGCGTCATAAGGAGACTTTGAAATGGAACTTTTACCTCAATTGCTCATCGCGGGCGTGGTCATCGGCTCGATTTACGCGCTCGCGGCGCTGGGCTTCGTGCTGATCTACAAGTCCAGCCGCGTCATCAACTTCGCGCACGGGCAGATTATCGCCACCGGAGCCTTCATCGCCTTCGCGCTGACGCAGGCGGGCGTCAACTTCTGGCTGGCGGGCCTGCTGTCCATGGTGGTGACTTTTGCGCTGGGCATGCTGATCGAGCGGGTGTTTCTGCGGCGCATGGTGGGCGAACCGATCATCTCGGTCATCATGGTCACCATCGGCCTGAGCAGCGTCATTGAGGGGTTGATTCACCTCACGCCTTTCGGTGCGGGCAATTTTTCTTTCACGTCCCCCGCCATCCTGAGCGGCGACGGCGTCAACCTGCTGGGGGCCACCCTGGGCCGCACCCAGATTGCGGGCGTGCTGGCGGCGCTGGGACTGCTGGGCGCGTTTACCTACTTCTTCAACAAGTCCACGCTCGGCATCACCATGCGGGCGGTGGCCGACGACCAGATGGCGGCCATGTCGGTGGGCACCTCGGTGGAGCGCGTGTTTGCGCTGGCCTGGGGCGCGGCGGGCCTGACGGCGGCGGCGGCGGGCGTCATCCTCGGCCTGATGAGCGGCCTGACCCTCGGCGGGCTGTCGGGCATCGGCCTGATGGTGTTTCCGGTGGTCATTCTGGGTGGCCTCGACAGCGTGCTGGGGGCCATCGTGGGCGGCATCCTCATCGGCATTCTGGAAAACCTGGCGGCGGGCTACCTCGACCCCTACGTGCCCGGCGGCGGCACCCGCACCGTGTTTCCCTTCCTGATTCTGCTCGTGGTGCTGCTGCTGCGTCCCTACGGCCTGTTCGGAACGAAGGAGATCGAACGTGTGTAACGGCGTAGATAGGAGATGGTTGAGGGTTGATGGAAAAAACCGTCTCTCCTCTATCAACCATCATCCATTCACCATTATCCCCTCCGCAGGAGGCCACTGATGCCCGCTTCCCGCTTTACCCAGACCGGCAACTACCGGGTGCGTTATCAGCAAGACCAGACCATTTTCGCCACGGCCTCCGAGCAGGCGAGTCTGGTGGCAGGGCTGCTGCTGCTGCTGGCGCTGCCGTACCTGATGACGGCGCTGGGCCTGCCCAAGACGCTGCTGCGCGACCTGGACATGATCATGATTTTCGCCATCGCCGTGATTGGGCTGAACGTCACGACGGGCTACACCGGCCTCATCAACATCGGGCAGGCCGCGTTCATGGGTGTCGGGGCCTATGCCACGGCGCTGGCGGCCACCCGGCTGAATCTGCCCTTTTTCGTCGCCATTCCGCTGGGGGGCCTCGCGGCGGCCCTGGTCGGCACGGTGGTCGGCCTGCCCAGCCTGCGCCTCAAGTACCTTTACCTCGCCGTCGCCACGCTCGCCTTTCAGGTCGTGTTCGAGTGGTCGGTGGGCCACCTGCCGATTCTGGCGCAGGGCAGCGCCATCGCCCTCGAACCGGTGCAGGTGTTCGGCGTCAAGGCCACCTTCTTCAACCACAACCTCGTCTGGTACTACATCATCCTGCCCGTGCTGGTCGGCTTGGCGCTGCTGTGGCGCAACGTGCTGCGCACCAAGCATGGGCGCTCGCTGATCGCCGTGCGCGACAACGACCGCGCCGCCGCCGCGATGGGCATCAACCCCGGCACCGCCAAACTCACCGCCTTCATGATCGGCTCGTTCTACGCGGGCATAGCGGGCGGCCTGTTCGCCTACTTCCAGAAGGCCGTGGTCATCGAGGACTACACGCTGCACACCTCGGTGCAACTGCTGGCGATGGCGATTGTGGGCGGTCTGGGCAGCCTGCCGGGTTCCTTCCTGGGGCCGCTCTTTATCGTCGCCCTCGACCGGGTGATGGGCGGGCTGAGCGGCTGGATCAGCGAAAAACAACTTTTCCCGCAGGGGGTAGACGCGGCCACCGCGCTGCGGCCCCTGGCGTTCGGGCTCTCCATCGTCCTCTTCCTGATGTTCGAGCCACGCGGCCTCGCCAACTGGTGGCGGCTGGTGCGGATGTACTTCAAGAAGTGGCCCTACAAGTTCTAGACGGCGAAAGAGCTGCCGACCCCCTAGCCATCTGCCCTCTGCTCTCGGCCATCTGCCATCCGCCTTCTCCCCGTTACCCGGAGGTAACCCATGAAAAAGCTCCTGACCCTGTCCGCCCTCGTTCTCGCCTCTCTCGCCAGCGCCAAGGACGTGACCCTGGTGTGGTCGGGTGCGATCACCGGCCCCACCAGTGATGCGGGCGCGAGCTACGGCGCGGGCGTGGAGGACTACTGCAAGTACGCCAACGCCCAGAAGATGATTGCGGGCACGACCCTCAAGTGCGTGGTGCGCGACGACCAGTACAACAACGCCAACACCCAGCGCAACTTCGAGGAGTTCGTGGGCAACGAGCAGGTGCCGATTTTCCTGGGCTACGCCACCGGGGGCATGCTGCAACTCAAGAGCATCGTGCAGGAAACCAAGGTGCCGACGCTGCCCGCCAGCTACCACATCGGCCTGATCGACCCGCCCAACAACGGCTACATGTTCCTGCCCATCGCCAGCTACTCCGAAAATATCGTGGGGCTGCTCGAATACATCGCCGCCAAGGACAAGGGGGCCAAGGTCGCCCTGATCGTCAACCCCAGCCCCTTCGGGCGTGACCCGGTGGTGGATGCCCGCAAAGCCGCCACCCGCCTGGGCCTCAAAATCACCGACGTTCAGGAGGTCGGGGCCAACAACCTCGACAACACCGCGCTGCTCAAGCGCATGGAGTCGCAGGGCGTCAAGTACGTCATCAACCAGAACACCGCTGGGCCGGTCGCCAACATCCTCAAGGACGCCAAGCGCCTCGGGCTGCTCGGCAAGATGCAGTTCATGGGCGCGCACTACGCGGGCGGCGAAGACCTGACCAAACTCGCGGGCGACGCCGCCAAGGGCTTTATCTGGGCCACCAGTTACTACCTCTACGACGAGGGCGACAAACCCGGCATCCAGCTCGTCAAGAAAATCGGCAGCCAGTATGGCCGCAAGGCCGACACCATCCGCAGCGTCCACTACACCTCCGGCATGCTCGCCGCCGCCATCGCGGTGGAGTCCATGAA
>NZ_JAUNHK010000048.1:5063-11133 GCF_030523985.1 Deinococcus sp. | reverse complement strand
GCGTGACCCTATCCACTCCCGCACTGAACACGGCCCCGCCCCTCGCTCCTGGCAAGATGGCGAGCGACCTGACCGTCAACAACGTCGAAGTCGTCTACCACGACATCGTGCAGGTGCTGCGCGGCGTATCGCTCACGGTGCGGGCGGGCAGCGTGACCAGCCTGCTCGGCACCAACGGCGCGGGCAAGACCACCACCCTGCGGGCCATTTCGGGCCTGCTCAAACCGGAAAACGGCAAAATCCGCGAAGGCACCGTCACCTTCGAGGGCAAGACCCTGTCGAGCATGAACGGCACCGAGGTCGTCAAGAGCGGCGTGGTGCAGGTGCCCGAAGGCCGCCGGGTCTTCAAGCACCTCAGCATCGAGGAAAACCTGCGGGCTGGGGCCATCCTGGGCCGGGGGAACTGGAAGGCCGACCTGGAGCGCATCTACAGCTATTTTCCTAAACTGGAGATGCTGCGCCACAAGCAGGCCGGGTACACCTCCGGCGGGGAGCAGCAGATGATCGCCATCGGGCGGGCACTGATGGCGCACCCCAAGGTGCTGCTACTGGACGAACCGAGCCTGGGCCTCGCGCCGCTGCTGGTGCAGGAAATCTTCGACAACGTGCGCCAGATCAACCAGCGCGAGGGCCTGGGCGTGCTGGTGGTCGAGCAAAATGCCAACCTCGCCCTGCGCCACTCCGACTACGGCTACGTGATGGAAGGCGGGCGCATCGTGATGGAGGGAAAAAGTGCCGAACTCGCCAGCAACCCCGATGTCAAGGAGTTCTACCTCGGCGTGACCGAGCAGGGCAGCCGCAAGAGCTTCCGCGATGTCAAGAGCTACAAGCGGCGCAAACGCTGGATGTAGAGCATTTGACAAAAGAACGCAGTGATTTTGTCCGAGCAGCGCGAGTGAATTTAGATGAGCAGGACGAAGAATGAAGCGGGCGGCGGTGCTGTCCCGACGCACGCGTAATTCGGAGAATTGCTCTAGGCGGTCCTTGACCGTCGCGAACCGTCGAAGCCGCTTTTTACTTCTCTGCTGATGGGGAAGGCTGGGAGTCCTATGACCGATACGCTGTCGCCACCGTCTTTATCTGAACCCGTAGGTTTTTGCGCCCTGCTGTCGCGGCTGCGCGAATTGCCGCTCTACCGCGCTACTTTGCGCGAAGTGCCTACCGCCTGGGCCGACGTGCCTTTTCTGACCCGTGAGCGCCTGACCGAAGCCTTTGAAGCGGGCGAACTGGCCCACCCCGGCGCTGTGCGGGTTCACCTGACCCCCCACCCCGGCGGCGGCTGGCTGCTCGAGTACGCGACCCGCCGCGACGTGGAGAGACACGGTGAGGCGGGAGCGCGGGCCTTTGCGCGGGCCGGGATCCGGGAGGACGACCATGTGCAGGTGGCCTTCGGCTACCACCGCTTTGCGGGCGGCTGGCTGATGCAAGACGGCCTGGAAAGTCTGGGGGCCAAGACCATTCCCTTCGGGCCGGGCGAAACCGAGGCGCAACTCGAAACGCTGCGGCGGCTGGGGGTGCGCGTGCTGGTGTCGGCCCCCAGTTTTGCCCAGAAACTCGGTGAGGCGGGAGCCAAGGTCGAACTGCTCATCGCGGCGGGCGAACCCTTCACCAGCATCGCCGGGCGGCGGCAGCGGGTACAGGAGGCGCTGGGCGGCTTGGCGCTCGACTGCTACGCCACCAGCGAGGCCGGACTGATTGCGCTGGAAACGCCGCAGCAAGACGGGCTGCGGGTGCTGGACGACTGGGTCTTTGTCGAGGTGATTGACCCCGAAACCGGAACCCCGGTGCCCGACGGCGAGCGCGGCGAACTGGTTGTCACCCACCTGACGAAAGAGGCCATGCCGCTGCTGCGCTTTCGCACGGGCGACTTGACCCGGCTGGAACGGCGCAGGGACGGCACCTTCCTGCCCGGCGGCGTCTTCGGCAACGTGGGCGGCATGCTCAAGGTCAAGGGCGTCAAGCTGTTTCCGCGTGAGGTCGCCTTCTGGCTGGCGGGACACGGCCTCGACCACACCCAGCACACGCTGCGGCTGCATTCGGTGGGTGGAGCCGACCGCCTGCACCTGTCGGTACGCTCGGAAGCCCGCGCCGACCTCGAAGACCTGCGGGCCGACTTTCAGCGCCGCTTCGCCATCCGTGCCGACGAGTTGCACCTCGACCCGGCGCACGAAGGTCAGGGCGTGCAGGACGAACGCGGGTAGGGGTTCTTAAATCCTCGGAACAAGCGGGCCAGCCGGGAGGGATTCCGACTGGCTCTGATTATTCGGCGCTGACCACCTGTACCCCGGCAGCTTCAAAGGCGGCGCGGGCATCGGGGGCGGCGGCGTCGGTCACCCAGGCCCGCACGTCGCCCAGCGCGGCGAAACTGGCAAAACCGGGCAGACCCCATTTGCTCTGGTCGGCCAGCAGGATGGTCTGGTGCGCCCGCCGCATGATGGCGGCCTTTTGCTGGGCCTCGGTGCCGTTGGAATTGGTCAGCCCCTGCACCGGGTGAATGCTGGTACAGCCGACGAAAAACAGATCGTAACCGTAGCGTTCCACCGTCGCCAGCGCGTCGGGGCCGGTCACGCTGTAGGTGCTGCCGTAGACCTCGCCGCCGACCATGTACAGCGCACACTCCCCGTTGAGCGCGTAGGCCACGTCTATGCCGTGCGTCACGATGCGGAGTGTCCTGAGCAGCGTGGGCGCGTCTCGCAGGGCCAGCGCCAGGGCGAGCGCGGTGGTTCCGGCATCCAGATAAACGGTTTGCCCCGGCGTCATCAGCGGCAGCGCGGCGCGGGCCAGTTGCGCCTTGCCTGCGCGGTTGATTTGTTCGCGGTCGCGGTAGAACTGGTCCTGGTTGGGCGGAGCCGGCGCTTCTGCCAACGCTGCGCCGCCATGCACCTTGCGAATCAGGCCCCGCGCCGCCAGCGTGTCGAGGTCGCGCCGGGTCGTGGCACTGCTGACCCCCAGCGCCCCGGTGAGCGCCGTCGTCCGCAGCGGGCCACGCTCGGCCAGCAGTTGCAGGATGCGCGTCAGGCGCTCCTCGGCAAGAAGGGAGGTCATGCCCCCACATGTTAGCGCAATCGCTCAGAATTGCTCAAAGGGAATCAGAGGAGGGGAGAGGACGCGAGTCGGGAAAGGACGGGCGCGGCAGAGCGGCCTTCTCCTAGGATTGACCACGCTGATAAGCTGACTCTACCCCCATCCGGTCAGCCTTCCTTTTTCGGCCTCCTTTCGCCCAGTCGTCTCGACTTGCACTCTGTTATTCCTTCACCTAGTATCAGGTACGTTCAAAATCAATCACAATTCGTCAAACCTGTGCAGCACCGAGGCGTGGGCAAAGCCGGAGAAGGCGCTCCGGAGAGGAGAAAAGCAATGATTGAACTTTCGCGGCAGTTGGTCAGGGTGGGCGCAGCGCCCGCCAGCAAGGACGAAGCCCTCTCGCAGGTGGTGGAACTGCTGGCGGCGGGCGGCAAGGTCGACCCCGCCTACCTCGCCGGAATGCGCGAGCGCGAAACCCAGGCCAACACCTACCTGGGCAGTGGCGTCGCCATTCCCCACGGCACCCCAGAGTCGCGTCACCTGATTCGGCAAACGGGCATCGCCGTGCTGCAGGTTCCGGGCGGGGTGGACTGGGGCGAGGACGCCGACGGCCCGGTGCATCTGGTCATCGGGATTGCGGCGGCGAGCGACGAACACCTGCAAATCCTGCGCCGCCTGACCCGCGTGCTGGGCGACGAAGCCCTGGTTGAGCGGCTGTGGGTCACCCCCAACCCCGACGACATCGTGGAGGCGCTGACGGGTGAGCGGCCTGCCCCGGCGGCGGCGGGTGCCACGTCCGGTGACCTGCCCCACACGGCCCAGGTCACGCTGCCCAACCCCCAGGGGATGCATGCCCGCCCCGCCACCATGCTCGCCACGATGGTCAAGAAAGCCGGGGCCAAAGTGCGCCTGACCCGCGTGGACAACGGCAAATCCGGCGACGCGACCAAACTGATGGACATGCTCAGCCTGGGCCTGACCAAAGGCACGCTCCTGACCGTTTCCACCGATCAGCAGGCGCTGTTGCCGCAACTGGTGGACGCGATTCAGGCCGGGCTGGGCGACGACCTCAGCGCCCCGGCGCAGGCTGGCCCGGCTCCGACCCGCCGCCTCGACTGGGAGCCGCAGAGCGTGGCCGCGACCCTGGAAGGCGTGGGAGCCGCCGACGGTCTGGTGATGGGCCGCACCCGGCAGCACGCGCCCCGGCCCCTGGTCGTGCCTGACGAACCCGGTGACCCCGCCGACGGAGCCGCCCGCCTGGACAACGCGCTCAAGGCCGCCGACGCCGAACTGTCGGTGGTGATGGACGACGTGCGGGCCAAATTCGGCGCGGACAAAGCCGCCATTTTCGGGGCGCACCGCGAACTGCTGGCCGACGAAGGCACCGTGCAGGACGCCGTGGGCCGCATTCTGGACGGGCACGGCCCCGCCTGGGCCTACCAGCAGGCCACCAACGAACGCATTGACCAGCTCAAGAAACTCGACGACCCCACGCTGGCGGCCCGCGCCATCGACCTCAGCGACGTGCAGCGGCGGGTGCTGCGGCATCTGCTGGGCCTTCAGGAAGACAGCGTGCCGACGGGTGAGCAGGTCATCCTGCTGGCCCCCGACCTGACGCCGAGCGACACCGCCCGCCTCGGCCCCGACACGCTGCTGGGCTTTGCCACCGCGCAGGGTGGGCCGACCAGCCACACCGCCATCATCGCCCGTGGCCTGGGCCTGCCCGCGATGGTGGCGGCGGGCGACGGGGTGCTGGACGTTCCCGACGGCACCCTCGCCATTCTGGACGGCTCGGCGGGCCGCCTCTACCTCAGTCCCTCCGAGGCCGACGTGAGCGCCGCCCGCACCCGCATGGACGTGCTGGCGCAGGAACGTGAGCAGGCGCGGGCGCAGCGCCACCAGCCCGGCGCGACCTCCGACGGCGTGCGGGTCGAAGTCGCCGCCAACATCAACCGTGCGTCCGACGCGGCGGGCGCCCTCGACGCCGGGGCCGAAGGCGTGGGCCTGATGCGGACCGAGTTCCTGTTTCTCGAACGCGACTCGATTCCCACCGAGGCCGACCAGGAAGCCGAATACCGGGCGATGGCGCAGGCGCTGGGCGACAGGCCGTTGATTATCCGCACCCTCGACATCGGCGGCGACAAGGAAGTGCCCTACCTGGGGCTGGCCCGCGAGGACAACTCCTTCCTAGGCATTCGCGGCATTCGCCTGTGCTTCGAGCGGCCCGACCTGTTCATGCCGCAACTGCGGGCGATTGTGCGGGTCGCTGGGGACCACCCGAACGTTCACGTCATGTTCCCCATGATTTCGACCCTGGAAGACTTCCGCCGCGCCCGCGCCATGTTCGATGAAGTGCGGGCCGAGTTCGGGGTGGGCCACGTGCCGCTGGGCGTGATGATCGAAGTGCCTAGCGCCGCGCTGATGGCCGAGAGCCTCGCGCCCGAAGTGGATTTCTTCAGCGTCGGCACCAACGACCTGACCCAGTACACCCTGGCGATGGACAGAATGCACCCCCAGCTGGCCCGCCAGACCGACGCCATGCACCCCGCCGTGCTGCGCCTGATCGGGCTGACGTTGGACGCCGCCACCCGCCACGGCAAATGGGTGGGCGTGTGCGGTGGCGCGGCAGGCGACGATGTGGGTTGCCTCATGCTGGCGGGCCTGGGCGTGAAGGAACTATCGGTGAGTACGCCGCAAGTCGCCACCGTCAAAGCCGCCCTGCGCGGGCACAGCAGCGCCGAACTGCGTGACCTGGCCCAGCGGGCACTTGGGCAGGCCGACGCCGCAGCGGTGCGGGCGCTGGTGAAGGGTTGAGATGCCGCGCCTTCTGACCCTGACCCTCAACCCCGCGCTGGACATGACCGTGCGGGCCGACGGCTGGACGCCGAACACGGTCAACAGCGGGCAGGAACTCCACCTGAATGCGGGCGGCAAGGGCGTGAACGTGGCGTCTTTTTTGACCGACTGGGGCGCCAGCGTGACGGCGACTGGCTTGCTGGGAGCCGACAACGCCCAGGCTTTCGAAAGTCTTTTTCAGGCCAAGGGC
>NZ_JAUNHK010000048.1:0-4963 GCF_030523985.1 Deinococcus sp. | reverse complement strand
CTGGTCGCCATCTCGCAGGGCGAAGACGGTGCGCTGCTGGTCACGCCGCAGGAAACGGTGCGGGCGCGGCCTCCCCGCGTGGAGGTCGTGTCCACCGTCGGGGCCGGAGACGCGATGGTGGCGGGGCTGTTGTCCGCCCATCTGGACGGCCTGAACCTCGCCGACGCCGCCCGCCGCGCCACCAGTTTCAGCGTGGGCAACATCACCCGCCTGGGGGCCCATCTGCCGCCCCGTGCCGAGTTGGACGGCTATGCGGCGGGGGTGCAGGTGTCCAGCATCGAACTGTCTGACCGTCAACCCGTCTGACCGCCGCTGCTTGGCGTGCCGTAAGCCATTTTTCTCGTTCTTCTCGCCGTTGGACTTTCTGACCGTTTGACGGCCCGACCCCTTCCAAGGAGGCCCCCCAGATGGCAAAACTTGTCGCCGTAACCGCCTGTCCCACCGGCATTGCCCACACCTACATGGCCGCCGAAGCCCTGCGCCGCGCAGCCCAGGCGGCGGGCCACGACCTGAGCGTCGAAACCCAGGGCAGCGCAGGTGCTCAGGACACCCTCTCGCCCGCCGACATCGCCGCCGCCGACGCCGTGATTCTGGCGACCGACGTGAGTGTGGACGAATCGCGCTTTGCCGGAAAACCCATCGTGCGGGCGTTGGCCCAGGAAGCCATTCGCAATCCGGCGCGGCTGGTCGCTGAGGCCGTGGGGCAAAGCGGCGTGGAAACGTCGGCCCAAGCACCGGGCCAGCCAGCGGCCCAGCCCTCCACCCAGGTGATCGCCGCGCCTTCCGCATCCCCGGCGGCCACCCCGGCAGCGGGCAGCAAGTACATCGTCGGCATCACGTCCTGCCCCACCGGAATCGCCCACACCTTCATGGCGGCGGAAGGACTGGAAGGGGGCGCGAAGTCGCTGGGCTACGACTACAAAATCGAAACCCAGGGCAGCGTGGGCGCAGGCAATCCGCTGAGCGCCGAGGACATCCGCCGCGCCGATGTGGTGGTCATCGCCGCCGACACCAACGTGGACCTGAGCCGCTTTGCGGGCAAACGGGTCTACCAGACCGGAACCAAACCCGCCATCAAGGACGGGGCCGCCGTCGTTCGCACCGCGCTGGAGCAGGCGACGGTGTACGGCGGAGCGAGTGCGGCGGCGAGCAGCGGCAATTATGTGGCCGACGCGGCTGCCGCCAAAGCCGCCAAGAACGCGGGCGTGCCGAGTTTTTACAAGCACCTGATGACGGGCGTGTCTCACATGCTGCCCTTCGTGGTGGCGGGGGGCCTCCTGATTGCCCTGGGCTTCGCGTTCGGGTCGTTTCAGTTCGGAGACCAGGGCATCTTCATCTATGAAGACAAGTACGCCGGAACCATCGGTAACTTGCTGTTCAACATTGGGGCCAACGGCGCATTCAAGCTGTTCGTTCCCGTGCTGGCGGGCTATATCGCCTTTTCTATCGCTGACCGCCCCGGCCTCGCGCCCGGCATGGTGGGTGGCCTGATTGCCGCGAACACGGGCAGCGGTTTTCTGGGTGGCATGGTGGCGGGCTTTATCGCAGGCTACTTCGTGCGTTGGCTCAACAGGGCGCTCAAGCTGCCGCGCACGCTGGAGGGTCTCAAGCCCACCCTGCTACTGCCGCTGCTGGGCACGCTGCTGGTCGGCCTGCTGATGCTGACGGTGGTGGGTAAACCCGTCGCCGCCGCACTGACCGCCGTGACCAACTGGCTCCAGGGGCTGGGTCAGGCTTCGGCGGGCCTGCTGGGGGCACTGCTCGGCGCGATGATGGCCTTCGACATGGGCGGCCCCATCAACAAGGCGGCGTACACCTTCAGCACCGGCCTGCTGACCAACAAGGTCTACGGCCCGATTGCGGCGGCGATGGCGGCGGGCATGACGCCTCCACTGGCGCTGTTTTTCGCCACGCAACTCTTCAAGAACCGCTTTACCGCCGACGAGCGCGAGGCAGGCAAGGCGGCAGGCGTGCTGGGCATCAGCTTTATCACCGAAGGCGCTATTCCCTTCGCCGCCCGCGACCCCCTGCGCGTCATTCCGGCCCTGATGGTAGGTTCGGCGGTGGCCGGGGCCATCAGCATGGCGGCGGGCTGCCTGCTGCGTGCGCCTCACGGCGGCATCTTCGTGCTGTTCATTCCCAACGCCGTGACCAACCTGCCCATGTACATCGTGTCCATCCTGGCGGGAACGGTCATCAGCACCGTGCTGCTGGGCATCCTGAAAAAGCCTGTGCCTGAGGCGGTGGCGCTGCCCACCCAGACGGTCAATTTGGCCGATTAAAGAGAGCATTCGACGCAGAGGCGGCAGGAACGTGGGATGTTCCGCCGCCTCTGCGCTGTGTTGGAAAGGTCAGGAAGTCAGCGCCTCGACAAACCGCGCTCCCGTCGTGGCCCGCACGTCTTCCAGGGTCGCGCCGGGCATCAGTTCGGTGAGGGTTAGCCGCCCGTCCACGAACTCGAATACGGCCTTGTCGGTAATCACCATGTCCACCACGCCCCTTGCCGTCAGCGGCAGGGTGCATTCGCGCACCACTTTGGGGGTGCCGTCGGGGTCGGTGTGGTTCATGGTGATGATGAGCCGAGCCGCGCCGCTCGCCAAATCCATCGCGCCGCCCACGCCCAGCAGCGGCTTACCGGGTACGGCCCAGTTCGCCAGATTCCCGGCTTCGTCCACCTGAAGGCCGCCCATGACCGCGACCTGCACATGCTGCCCGCGAATCATGGCGAAGGAATCTGCCGAGTCGAAATAACTTGCGCCGGGCAGCGCCGTGACGGGGATTTTGCCCGCGTTGACCGGGTAATCCATCGCGCCGCCGCCCTCGGGGGCCGGGCCGACGCCCAGCATCCCGTTTTCGGTGTGCAGGTTCAGCCCGTGCTGCGGCGTAATCAGGTCGGCCACCAGCGTCGGAATGCCGATGCCCAGGTTCACCACGTCGCCGGGGCGCAACTCCTGCAAGGCGCGGCGGGCCATGTTCATTCGGCCCTCGTCCACCCGTTTGGCCCCGCCCTTCACGTCGGCGCTGGTGCCCAGGTCTTCGGGCGTCAGCGTGGCCTGTACCAGATAGTCCACGTACAGCCCCGGCGTGTGGACGTGTTCGGGCGCGATTTCGCCCACGTCTACGATTTCCTCGACTTCGGCAATCACCAAGTCGGCGGCAGTCGCCATCGCCTTGTTGAAATTCTGCTCGGTCAGGCGGTATTGCAGGTTGCCCGCCCGGTCAGCCCGCCACGCCCGGATAAAGGCCACGTCGCCGCGCAACCCCGGTACAAAGACCATGTCC
Organism: Deinococcus sp.; assembly: GCF_030523985.1. Classification (GTDB taxonomy): domain Bacteria; phylum Deinococcota; class Deinococci; order Deinococcales; family Deinococcaceae; genus Deinococcus. The sequence goes on along the minus strand of NZ_JAUNHK010000048.1, from coordinate 1,681 downwards.
TGACCGTTGATGACGCGGGTGTCGGCCCCCTCCGCCACCAGGGTTCCGGCAGCGGTGGGGGTATAAAAGCCGCCGATGCCCGCGCCCCCGGCCCGAATCGCTTCTGCGAGGGTGCCCTGGGGCAGCAGTTCGACTTCCAGCCCGCCGTCCAGATACGCCTGCACCGCTTCCCGGTTGGATGTGAAATAGGAGCCGATGGCCTTTTTCAGCTTGCCCAGCCGCAGCAGTTTGCCGCCCCCGATGCCCGCTTCACCCACGTTGTTGGCGACGTAGGTGAGGTCATGCACGTCCGTCTCAGCGAGGGCGTGCAGCAGATGCACCGGGTTGCCGGTCATCCCAAAGCCGCCGACCAGCAGGGTTTGACCACTTTTCACCATCCCGGCAGCTTCCTCAAGGCCGATGACAGGCGGCTGTTTCATTCCCCGACCCGCTCGATGATGGCGGCTTCGCCCTGGCCCACGCCCACGCACAGGGTCGCCAGCCCGTAGCGCCCGCCGCTGCGCTCCAGTTCGTGGGTGAGGTGAACGACCAGCCGCGCCCCGCTCATGCCCAGCGGGTGCCCCAGCGCAATCGCGCCGCCGTCCACATTCACCTTGGCCGGGTCGAGTTCCAGTTCGCGGATACAGGCCAACGCCTGCGCCGCGAACGCCTCGTTCAGCTCGATCAGGTCGAGGTCGTCCACGCTCAGCCCGGTGCGTTCCAGCACCTTGCGGGTCGCCGGAATGGGGCCGAGACCCATCACCCGCGCTTCCACGCCCGCCGCCGCGCCCCCCACCCAGCGGGCCAGCAGTTTGATGCCGAGTTCCCGCGCCTTGCCCGCGCTCATCAGCACCAGCGCCGCCGCGCCGTCGTTCAGGCCCGAAGCGTTGCCCGCCGTGACCGTGCCGCCCTTACGAAACGCGGGTTTGAGGCCCGCCAGGGTGGCTTCGTCGGTGGCGAGTTCGTAGCCTTCTCCCGCCTGCTTGATGCGCGGGTGTTCGTCGGTGTCGAAGACAGTCACGCCCTTGCGCCCTTTGACCTCCACGGGCACGATTTCGTTCTTGAATTTGCCGTCCTGAATGGCCTTCAGCGTACGGCGCTGCGATTCCAGTGCGAAGGCGTCCTGGTCGGCGCGGGTAATCTCGCCGCCCTTGTAGGCCCCCTCACGGCTGCGCTCGACGATGTTTTCGGCGGTTTCGCCCATCGCTTCGAGCGGAAAGAGTTGCTCCATCGCCGGGTTGGGGTAGCGCCAGCCCAGTGTGGTGTCGTAGACGGTGACGTTGCCGTTGGCGAAGGCCTGAGCGCCCTTGGGCATCGTCAGCGGAGCGCGGGTCATGCTTTCCACGCCGCCCACCACGTAAATGTCGCCGTCGCCGTTTCTGATGGCGCGGGCCGCCGTGTTGACCGCCGCGAGGCCCGACGCGCACAGGCGGTTGACGGTGATGCCTGCCACGCTGTCGGGCAGTCCGGCCAGCAGGCTGGACATGCGGGCCACGTTGCGGTTGTCCTCGCCCGCCTGGTTCGCGCAGCCGAAAATCACTTCTTCGATCTGCTCGGCAGGCACGCCCGCCCGCGCCACGGCTTCACGGATGACTACGGCGCCGAGGTCGTCGGGGCGCACGCTCGACAGGCTGCCGCGAATGGCGCCGATGGGGGTACGCACGGCAGAAACGATGACCACGTCGCGGTCGGACAGTTGGGC
>NZ_JAUNHK010000180.1 GCF_030523985.1 Deinococcus sp. | reverse complement strand
GACCCCTCACACGCACGCCACGCGCAGGCTGAAGGCAAGTTCAAAGAGTCGAAAAAGGAGGCTTTTCCACATGACCGGACCCTACGACCGTCCCCCATCGCCCGCCAGCGAACCCACCAATCAGCCTGCCCCCATGCCCGAGCGCCTGCCCGGTGGCAGCGATACTCCGCCGATGGTGGATCCGCCCGTCAACCCGGACACGCCCGGTATTCCAGAACCCGAACCGACCTCCAATCCCGACCTGCCGGGAATGCCGGAGCCGATGCCCGCGATGTGAGGGAAGAGGGAAGAGGGTGGAGAGTGAAGGGAATGTTCCCGATGCTCTCCACCCTCTTCCCTTTACGCTCCCCTACTTGCCGTGCCGGGTCAGCCGCCAGAGCGTGACGGCGTTGCTGATGAGCAGCAGCAGACACAAAATCGCCATAGGCCATTCCTGCCGCTGGACGAAACGGATACCCAGAATCCCCCAGCCGCAGATCAGGGCCGTCACCAGCCAGATGCGCCACTGCGGTGCGTTCACTTCGTTTGCCTCATGCGTTCCAGGGTAACGGACCCCGACAGGCCATACGCCCCCGTCGTATCAACGGCCCAGTGAGGACGCGAGGGTGGCCCGCAGGCTGGCCTCTGCGTTGAGCAGGCCCGCACCACAGGTATGTGCCGAAACGCTGTCGCAGCGCCCCGCCGCGAAGGGCGTGACCTGACGGGTGAGCAGTTGGCTGAGGCCAAAGCGGGTCAGGTTGGGGCGCACGTCCAGCAGCAGACTGGCGACCCCGCTGACCTGGGGGGCGGCAAAAGAAGTGCCGTTGGTGTGCCGCTCGCCCCCCATCCCGCTGAGGCTGCTGGCGACGAGTTCGCGTCGGGGTTCGCCTCCCGGTGCGGCGAGGGCCACCGTGCGTCCCCAGTTGGCGTAGGCGGGACGCTGTCCGGCTTCGTTCACGGTGGTCACGGTCAGGGTGTTGCGGCATCCGGCGGGCGAGTAGCCGCTGGCATCCTTGCCGTCGTTGCCTGCCCCGGCGACCACCAGCACGCCCCGCGCCGCCACTTCGTCCACCGCCTTCTGAATGCGGGCGTCGCATCCGGTGAGCGGAATAAAGTCGGCAAAGAGGCTGAGGTTGACGATACGCGCCGGATTGGGATTGCTGGGCACCCCCGGCACGCTCAGGCCCGCCGCCCAGCGCAGGCCGTCTATCAAATCCTGGGGCGCGATTTCGCCGTTCACGTCGGCCACGCGCATATGCACGATGCGGGCGCGGGGGTTGATGCCCGCCATGCCGCGCCCGTCGTGGGCCGCCGCAATCAGGTTCGCCACGATTTCGCCGTGATAGGCGAACTGGCCCACCGCGCTCGCGTCGGCGTCGCGCCCGTCGCCGTCGGCGGCACGCGCCGCGTCGGAAACGAAGTCGTAGCCGTTCACCACCCGGCCCGCCAGTTCGGGGGAGGGGACATAGCCCGTGTCCAGCACCGCCACCGTCACGGGCTTTCCAGTCGGCTTCTGCGCCTGCCACTGCGTCCACGCCTGCGGCATCCGAATGGTCTGAAGGTTCCACTGCTGCGAGTAAAGCGGGTCACGCGGTTCGCTGAAGGTGGAGGAGGGTGCGGGCGGCTGGGCAGCGGGAAGCTGCGGCCCCACGCCCGGCCCCAGTGGAATCAGCGTGCCCTGCAAGCTGGGCGCCGGGTTCTGAAGCTGGACGGGTTGCAAGGTGGGCAGGGCGGGCTGAGGGCGGAAAGGAACGGTGGCGGCCTGGGCGACCAGCAGACCGCCGCACAGCAGCGCCGACACGAGGGAAGCAAAACGGGGCATACCCCCAGTCTGACGCGCCTGTCTGACCCCCGGCTGAGGAACCCCTGATGCCGCGCCTACACTCTGCGTATGACTCCAAACAGTTTGGTGCGTCCGTCTCCGGCCCGGCGCGTGGTGGTGCTGACCGGAGCGAGCAGTGGCATAGGCAGGGCCACGGCCTACGAACTCGCGGCGCGGGGGCACGCGCTGGTGCTGGCGGCGCGGCGGGCCGACTCCCTGCACGCCCTGGCCCGCGAACTCGACCCCAGCGGCAGCCGCGTTCTTGCCGTGCCCACCGACGTGAACGACGACGCCTCGCGCCGGGCGCTGATAGAGACGGCCCGCGCCCACTTTGGGCGGGTGGACGTGTTGGTCAACAACGCGGGCGTCACCGTGGAAAAGGGCTGGTGGTGGGATGACGCCGACCCGCTGCGGGTCTTGCGGGTCAATCTCGAATCGCCCATCGAACTGGTGCGGCTGGTGCTGCCCGAAATGCAGGCCAGGGGCAGCGGTCACATCGTCAACATCGGCTCGGTGGCGGGCCGGGTGGCGACCAACGGCGTGTATTCCGCCAGCAAAGCGGGCCTGCGCGGGTTTTCGCACGGGCTGCGGCGCGAACTGCTGGGCAGCGGCGTGGAGGTCAGTCTGGTGGCTCCCGGCTTTGTTCAGAGCGAGATGACCGCCAAGGCGCGGCTGCCCATGCCAGGGCCGGAAGTGGTGGCCCGCGCCGTCGCCGACGTGCTGGAGCGCCCCCGCCCCGAAGTCACCGTGCCACGCGTATACGCGGCCCTCGCTACGCTGAATGCGCTGCTTCCGGCCTTGGGTGACCGAATCGTCAGCCGGGTCATCATCGCCCGGCGCTATCAGCACGAAAAGGGAGCGGCTGGCAGATAGCGGATGGCTGTAGAGCATTCGACATAAGAAAGCTTGCGGTTTTTGACCCTCTACCGAGGGGAGAGGGCCTCGCGCAGCGAGGGGTGAGGGGTCTTTTTCTGTCGAATGCTCTAGTGGATGACCAAGGGCATGAGAAGGCTTATAATGCTGCATGGGACGCCAAAA
>NZ_JAUNHK010000179.1 GCF_030523985.1 Deinococcus sp. | reverse complement strand
GGCGCGGTGGCCGTTGCGGAACACCTCGGCGTGGTGAAGCTGGACGAGCGCGGATAGCCGATGGCTGATAGCGGATGGCGGGAGCCTGAGCATCGTTTTGCCTTCTGCCTTCTGCCCTCTGCCATCCGCCATCTGTACCCTTCCTCCCTCCACCCAAACCGTCCGCCACCCCACTTCCGGCACTTCCTCGGGCCGGTGGGTCGCCAGCACCAGCGCCACACCCGAGGCGTGAACCTCGCGCAGCACTTCGCCCAGTTCGGCGCGGGCGGATTCGCTCAGGCCGTCGGTAAACTCGTCGAGCAGCAGCAGCGCGGGCTGGGGCATCAGGGCGCGGGCCAGCAGCACCCGCCGCCGCTGCCCGTGCGAGAGGGTGCGGAAATCGCGCTCCAGCAAAGGCTCTACGCGGGTCAGCGCCGCGACCCTTCCCAGGCGGGCCAGTTGCGCGGCGTCGGGTTCCCACAGGCGCAGGCTTTCGCCTTCGGCCCCGGCCAGCAGCACGTCGCGCACGGTCTGTTCCCAATCGCGGGTCAGGTAAAAGGCTTCGGCGTCCGGCCCCACCACGCTCAGGGTGCGCCGCGCCTGCACCGCCGAGGGCTGCCGCTCACCTTTCAGGGCGTAGCGCCGCGTCCCGCCCACCGGAGCGACCTCGCCCGCCAGGAGCCGCAGCAGCGTGGTTTTGCCGCCCCCGTTCGGCCCGGCCAGCCGCAGCGCCTCGCCGGGTTGCACGGTCAGCGATATGCCTTGCAGCAGGGTTTGCCCCCCGGCGACGACATGGGCGTGTTCGAGTTCGACAAGCGGCAGCGGCATAGAGCGAGTGTAGTCCGCTACGACGCACCCTTCACCTTATCGAACACGGCTAGCCCTGCCCTCGTTCCCGGCGTGCGCGCGCACGAATGGCTTCACACGCCTGGCGCTGATCCCATCGTCCGGCTGAATCCGCGCCCTGACCTGGAGGGGGGCAGCGAGGAAGGGAAGGCGCGAGAGCGGCTCCGGGAACTTTCCTGGTAGACGCTGCGTAGACAGTGGCAGGAGGCGAATTTATGGGATTTACCATCTTCGTGGTCGTGCTGCTGCTGCTCGTCATCATCACCCTGTTCGCAGGCATCAAGAGCGTGCCGCAGGGCAACGAGTGGACGCAGGAGCGCTTCGGCAAGTTTCAGCGCACCCTCAAACCGGGCCTGAACCTCATCATTCCGTACATCGACCAGATTGGGCGCAAGGTCAACATGATGGAGCAGGTCTTCGACGTGCCCAGCCAGGAAATCATCACCAAGGACAACGCGCTGGTCACGGTGGACGCGGTGGTCTTTTATCAGGTGCTCGACGCCGCCAAAGCGAGCTACGAGGTACGCAATCTGGAACTGGCGGTGCTGAACCTCACCATGACCAACATTCGCACCGTGACGGGCAGCATGGACCTCGACGAACTGCTCTCCAACCGCGACACCATCAACGCAAGGTTGCTGACCGTGGTGGACGAGGCCACGGAGCCGTGGGGCGTCAAGGTCACGCGCATTGAGGTCAAGGACATCAAGCCGCCCGCCGACCTCGTGGCGAGCATGGCCCGGCAGATGAAGGCCGAGCGTGAAAAACGCGCCAACATCCTCGACGCCGAGGGCTTCCGTCAGGCCGCGATTCTGAAGGCCGACGGCGAGAAGCAGGCCGCCGTGCTCAAGGCCGAGGGTGAAAAACAGGCTGCCTTCATGGAAGCCGAAGCCCGTGAGCGCCGCGCCCAGGCCGAAGCCGAGGCGACCCGCGTGGTCAGCCAGGCGATTTCGGCAGGCAACGTGCAGGCGGTCAACTACTTCATCGCCCAGCAGTACGTCGAAGCGCTGCGCGACGTGGCGAGCGCACCCAACCAGAAGACGTTGATTCTGCCTATCGAGGCCACCAGCGTGCTGGGGAGCTTGCAAGGCATTGCCGAAGTCGCCAAGGAAGCCTTCGGGGGCGGCTCCAGTCACCCCGCGCCCATGCCCCAAATGCCCCGCCCTGCCCAGCCCGTGCCCGTGCAGCCTCTGCGTCAGCCCGAGGCCCAGGTCGTGCCTGCCACGCTGCCCCGGAGACAGGAGTAAGCCGTGCCCGACTGGGTTCCCACCTGGCAATCCGTTCACCCCTGGCATTGGTGGGTGCTGGGGGCCATCCTGCTGATGCTGGAAGTCGCCGCGCCGGGCGTGTTCTTCGTGTGGCTGGCGCTGTCGGCCTTCGGGGTCGGCCTGCTGACCTTCGTGCTTCCCTTCATGGACGTTCCCAGCCAACTCCTGCTGTTTGCGGGCCTGAGCGTGGTCGCCGTGTGGCTGGGCCGCCGCTACGTTTCCCGGCTGGCGCTGGGGGGCAGTGAAGGCGAGGGCATCAACACCGGCGCTCAACGTCTGGTGGGCCGCACCGTGACGGTGGTGGTGCCTATCCACAACGGCCTGGGCCGTGTGCGGGTGGGCGACAGCGACTGGCGGGCGCGTGGCCCCGAACTGCCCGCCGGGACAGCGGTTCGCATCGTCGGTGTGGAGGGCACGACGCTGGTGGTGCAGGAAGAAAAACGCCTGACGGCCTAGAAAGCTTCTGGTGAAAGGAAAGCGCGTTCGGGAAATCTCACCGAACGCGCTTTCTTCTCGCCCCTGTCAGGCTGGAATCGTCATCACATCCCGAAGCGGGCGTAGATGTCGTCCACATGCCGCAGATACCACTGCAGATCGAAGGCGGCGTCGAGGTCGCTGTCGCTGAGGGGGTTTTCGGGGTCGGCCTTCAGCAGGTCGCGCAGACCCTCGCCCGTTTCCCAGGACTTCAGGGCGTTGCGCTGCACGATGCCGTAGGCCGCCTCGCGCATCATGCCCTTGTCGTCGATCAGGGCGTGCAGCACGCGCTGCGAGAACACCAGTCCGCCCA
>NZ_JAUNHK010000002.1:40502-79515 GCF_030523985.1 Deinococcus sp. | reverse complement strand
TGAGAAGACCTTGCTGGAAGAGGAGCTTGAAAAGGTCTTCTCTGCCTACTGGCGCACCCAGGGCAAACAGGTCGAGGGGGCGGTTCGCGAGGCGCTGACCCAGGCTCGCCGGGAAGGCCGCGCCGTGTTGCGCTTCCGCGTGGCCGGGGGTGTGCTGGAGTCTGGTGAGGACGGCAAGACCCGTGTGCGCTCTGGCCTGAAGCCTGAGCAAATCGCCCGTTACATTCGCCTGGAGTGCATCGAGACGCCGGAGAACGTCCGTATCTGGGAAGACCCTGACACCTTCCTGAAAAGCGCGGTCTACAGCTATCAGGACGCACGCGGGAACGCCTGTGCCGAGGTCTGCGTCTGTGCGGAGGAATCAGGCCCGACGCTGTTGCGGGTGCTGCGGCAGACCGACGAGACTCCCGCGCCCGCGATTGATCTCGACCTGGGTGAACGGCTGACCTACATCGAACTGGATAGCGAACCGCTCATCACGCGGCAGTTCCTCGAAAACCAGATGGCCTACAACACGGCCAGCACCATGATTCTGCGAAATACCGAACTGGCAGGCTTCATGGAGCGTTACGGCATCAACATCGAACCGCCGTTCGAGTTGGTGGACGGGCCAAACGGACCAGTGAAGCGGTATCTGCCTGTCAAGCCTGGGGCCGGGACGCTGATGGCGTGGCAGCAGACCACCATTGAGAAGCGTGACCCCGCGAGCGGCAAACTCTTGGGTGAGCAGCCTCTCGGTGACGCGCAGTACGGGCGCTTTGAGCCTGTCAGCCCGGACTCGCTCATCAGCGCCACTACCCACAACCAGCTGAACATGTACAGCGAAGTGGGGCAGAGCTATGTCCTGATGGGTAAGGACGCCACGGCGTCAGGCCGAAGCCGTGAAGTCGCCATGTCGGACTTCGACAATGTTCGGCAGCCGACCCTCGACCTCGCGGAGTACACCTTCGGTGAGGTGCTTTACACGCTGGCCGAACTGGTAGCAGCGCTTTCCGGGCAGCCAGGACGCTACCGCCCTATCGAAATCGAAGGCACGGTCAAGAAGCGCGTCATCCCGCCCAGCCCCGACGACCGGAAGGCTGACCGGGAAGACGTGAAGGCCGGAATCATCAGCAAGGCTCAGGCCCGCCAGCGCCAGGGCGACGACGACCCCGACCAGACCGACGCCCAGATTGCACGGGAGCAGCAAGCGGCCTTGCCGAGTTCGCAGCCCTCTGGCCGTCAGACGACGACAGAGAAGCCGAAAGCCGAGGCTGCCGCGTCCACATCACCAGATTCGTCGCAGCAGCAGCCCAGCAACCCCCTGAAAGCCCTTCGTGTGAAGGGAAAGCGAGGCAAAAGATGACGCACTCCCCAATCACCGCCGCTGAAATTATTCGTGGTCTTAATGGCCTCCCAGCCAACACACTGACGAGCGTTGCCGTCGTGACGGTTAAGCCTCCGCTTTCGCCTGAAATCAAGGCCGAGTTGCAGCAGGCCGGGTTTGAAACCGAGCAGTGGGGCGATGAATCCCGCGTTTATCGGGGCGGGAAATAATGCTCAGCGCCGACGACATCGTTAAGCTCTTTCGGCAGCCGCAAGGCCCCCAGCAGACGCCAGGGGCCGTCTTCATTTCGGGCGCGCTGGAGCCGCAGGTCATTCAGGAGTTGATGGCCCGGAACGTCACGCCCATTGAGCAGGACGGCGGGTTTTTTCTCGTGTACCGTGACCCGCTAGAGCCTGCCCCAAGCGACGGCGATGTGATTTATAAGTACCCACTCGGCTTTGGCACACGCCGTATTTGCTTTCCTGGTTCCGCAACTCTGGTGCATGTCGGGATGCAAGATGGTGCGGTGTACCTCTGGGCGCGTATTGGGAAAGGCGAGGCGCAGACGCGCTTTTTCCAGATTATGGGAACCGGACAGCCTTTCCCGGAAACGGCGCGGCATGTCGGCACCACTCAGGACGGCTCTTATGTCTGGCATGTGCTGGAGCGTCTGGACGTGCTGGGCGTCGAGGTGCGCGATTCGTCCAACACCGGGTAAGCGGGTGCGGGTCAGAAGCGGGGCCACGCGGCATGTGCTGCTGCTGGGGCCGCTGGCCTTCAAAATCCCCCGGCTGACCGGCTGGCGGGCCTTCCTGAACGGACTGCTCGCCAATCTCACTGAAGCCGAGTTCTCCCGCCTGCGTGACCCGCGCCTTTGCCCGGTGGTGCTGGCTCTGCCGCTTGGCTTGCTGGTGGTGATGCGGCGGGCTGAACCTTTCCCTTCAAGCATGGCTTTGCCGCGCTGGGCCGACCTGCCCGTAGAGCGCAAGCGCGACAGCTTCGGCCTGCTGACTGGTCGCTGCGTTGCTGTGGACTACGGCTCTTAGGAGAATCATGATCGACCCGAAAACCGCTGAAAACGTCGCCCGCGCCGCCCTCGCTGCTGCGCGGGATTATTTTGACCTCTCGCACGAGTGGGACATCAAGCTGAAGGTGGAGCGCCTGGACGACGGGGAAATGGGCCGCATTGACCAGTTGCCTGCCTACATGCGGGCCACCATCAAATACGACTCCTCTCAGGTGGATGATGCCGCCGAACTCTGGAGCGTCATCGGCCATGAGGTCGCCCACCTTGCCTTCAGCGAGCACTCCCAGTTCGGTCTCACCGTGGAGAAGCATTTGGACGGGCCTATGCCCCCGGCGCTGTTCGCGGCCTGGCAGTACGGAAATGAGCGGGCCGTGTCGCGCTTGCAGCGCATGTTCGTGCGTGACAGGCCCCTGCCAGGGCTTGGAGCAGCGAGTGGTGGCAGCCTTGACCCCTCGCCGCCGGGGACGCCGTGACCTCGCCCTTCGCCGCTACCCACCGCCAGCAGGCCGGGCAGGTGGGCTGCCTGTACCTCAGCTGCCATGCGATTACAGGTATTCCTGAACTGCTTGACCATCAGGCCGATGCCAGTGCCCCGCGCTACTACGTGCGACTGATCGGCCTGGGCCTGATGCCATTCGTGCTGTTCTGCGCCGAGCCGCCTAACCCCGTCACGTCGCGGGACTTCTGGGAGCGCCTGCGCGAACGCTTCACTCGCGACAATCGGACCGAGCAGACGCACGCCCCGCTGCTGGTCGCCATTCCTGGCGCGACGGAAGGCTGGCTGCATCAGGTTGCTGTCGCGCTGCCCGTCAAAGAAGGCGAGGGCACCGTTCACGTCAGCGACAGCAATTTTCCTCAGCCGTTATCACTGACGTGGACGGCGTTTTGCTGGTCTGAGTACGCCCTGGCCCACCGCGTCGAGATGCTTGGTCCGCTGAGCCTCGACGCCTACCCGCCCGAAATCCACTCCCTTGGAGGTTCATCATGAAAATCCGCTCTTTTCCCCTGCTCGCCCTGACCGCCGCCCTCGCTGGCGGTTTTTTCATGCCCCGTGGTGAAGGCGAGGACACGCCGCCAGCTAACACCCAGACGCCGCCCGCCGACAATCGGCTGACCGAAGCCGAGTGGGAAGCGCGGGTGCGAACCCGTGAGGCCCAGACCTCCCAGGCCGAACTGATCCGGCGACTGGCCCAGGTCGAACGCCAGAACGCCGACCTTCAGGCCAGCCAGGTTCCCCGTGGTGGCCGCGCACTGACCCGCGACGAGGCCCGGGCCTATGACGCCTATGTTGCCCTGGGAACGCCGGAAGACGTGCAGAGCCGCCTGACCGAGCGCGACACCTACGCCCAGCACGGGACGCCCGATGAGGTCAAGACCAAACTCGAAGCGGGGCAGACGGCGGTCACCACCCTGGCTGAGCGTGATCGTACCGATGCCATTCGCGCTGCGGCCTCGGCTGTGCAGTTCAAGGACACCGTGCTGGGCGACCGCCTGACGGCTGATGGGTTGGAACTGTTGCCGCTGGAAAAGGTGGTGCGCGACGGCAAGGAAGTGCAGGTGGCCTACGTCAAGGATGCGCAGGGCGTCAAGCACGAGCTGGGCGAGTACGCCAAGGCGAAGTGGAACGATTATCTGCCCGCTTTGCAGGTCACGGCGACGACCCAGATGCCCGGCCCTGCCTTCCCCCGCCAGGACGCGCCGAGGACCCCCAGCTCCAGCTCCAGCGGCGGTGGTGGCTGGGTGCAGACGGCCCTCGCGCAGTCCAGCCAGGGAGGTGATTACAAAGACCCGCTTCAGCCCAAGTGACCCGGACGCCTCGCCCACTTTTCCCCTTCTCGGAGGAACCCCCTATGAAAAAATCTCTGATGCTCACGGCGCTGCTCATCGGTAGCGCCGCCGCTTTTGCTCCGCGTGGCGAGAAGCTCGCAATGGGCATTCCTCATTGGGTCGCCGACTATCACAGCCTCGACCTGCATGGCGCAGGCGCACCGATGGATTGGACCGCCTGGACGAACCCCAAGTACGGCACGCCGGGACGGCGCGAAATCCCTACGGGGACCGCCATCAGCCTGAGCGACGCCGGGAAGATCGTCCCCGCCGATGGCACACGCCGCACGCTGCTGCTGATCAGCAACGCCAAGGAATGGCTGCCGAGCGACAGCATCAGCGGGTACGGCCTGGTGGTGCGCGGCAACATCTACGAAGACCAGTTGCCCGACGCGGTGGGAGGCAAGCTGCCCGAAACGATTCGGGCGCAGGCGCGGGACTTCTACTGGCAGTCCTTGGGTGGCGTTGTGGGTGCGGGCGGAAGCGGCCCCTCCACTGAGCCTGTGCCTGTCGTTCTCACGAGCGGGGACGTCGTCACGCTGACCGCTGAGCCGTACCAGGTGTTCAGCATCAACGTCGGCGTCGGCGCAGGGGCTATGGAAATTGAAAGCGACATTCTCCCCACTGACGGCACGATGACGGTCACGACATCCGACGGTGTGGTCCACTCTGTCGGCACTGAGGGCGGCAGCAGCCTGACCTTCACCCTCATGTCTCCCCCGGCGGGAACGATGCTGATTGCCTTCCGAGGCAGCGGCGACGGGGTGCCCTGGGCAGGAAAACGGTTCGAGGTCGTCGTCGAGTAACCCACTTCGCCCCCAACCGCCCCTTGAACTGGGGCGGCTTCTTTTTCGCCCTCTTGCCATAAGGAGCACCACCGTGAAACACACGAAACTGGCTATCTATAGCTTGGCGGCCTCTCTCATCGCCTCGGTCCTCGGCCCGGTCGGTGACGCGCTGACCGTTCAGGCCATCCTCAACACCATGACGCCGGACGATTTCTTCGACCTGGCGAACCGCCCGACGGACGAAAGCGAGTACGCTCTGGCAGCCATCCTGCCCGAAGAATTGCGGGCCACCTACGAAGCCAAGGCAGGGAGCCTGAAGGTCATTGCCACCCCTGCGGGTGAAACCGGTATGGACAGCCCGTATGTTCCTGTCGGTCTGATGGAACTCAATGCCCTCAGCAAGCCGATTGCGAAGTGGACGGCTGAAAGCCTGATGACCGAGCAGCAGCAGCGTGAGCTTCAGCAAATGCTGCTGCAATACCGCGCCGGACTGATGCGTGGCGACGCGGTCACCTACCTGCGCAACTTCATCATCAACTGGCTGAACGACGTGATCGCTCAGGCCTTCTCTGACCGCTTCGAGCTGATGCGTGGTGAGACGCTGTTCACCGGGCAACTGGCGCTGCGCGGCGGTACGGTGGACTTCGGCGTCCCTGAACGCAATCGCTTTGCCAAGCGCACTGGAGTGCAAGCCTATGGCGGCGCGGACAGCCTGCTGTGGCGCGATATGCGGGCCGCTGACAATATCCTGGGCAGCACGCGCACCCGCATCATGAGCATGAACACGCTCAACGAGATTCTGGACAGTGGGAAAAACCCACTCGCCGTGACCAGCGAGCAGATTTCGGCAGGGGGAAACATCAAGATCGTGGGCGTGCGCCGCCTCATCGGCAGCCAGCAGACGCTCAGCCTGGACGCCCGCGAGTCCTTCACGCTGGTCGGTTACAACCGCCGCGTCGCCATCAAGGTCGGCCAGGGATACGCCTACCAGCAGGTCATTCCTGACGGCAAGATCGCGGTCATCGGCAGCAACAACGTGACGATTGACCAGACGGACGGCACGGTGGTGCGCCGTCCCGGCCTGGGGCGTTTGCATGTCGGCCCCACGGTGGAAAACGATGGTCGTCCCGGCATCTGGCTCAATGCCTACACGCCCCAGGATCGCCCTTATCACGCGATTGCCCGAGGCGCGGCCAACGCCCTGACCATCCTCGACGCCGCTGAAAAGCTGGTCATTCTCGACACCGAGACCGAAGCGGCCTAAGCCTGCGCGGGGGCAGCAGTCAGGCCCCCGGCCTTACCCCTTTAAGGAGGGAACACATGTCGATGGTTCGTGTGGCAAAGATGCCGCAGACGATGGAGTACAACGGCAAGAAGTACGGGCCGTCTGCTGGTCCGATTACTGTTCCGCTGGAACTGGCAGTGGCCCTGGGGTTGCAGCGTATCGAGGGTGGCGAGGTGGTGCCCGCCAGTCGCGACGAACAAGGCCAGGAATTGGCGGCGAGCCGGAACCTCGCAGGTCAATTCCAGCGCAACCTGGACTTGCTTGTTGACCAGCTTCGCCCTCACATCAAGACCGACCTGGGCGAAACGCCTGACCAGACGCTGGAGCGCCTGCTGGTGGAACGCGAAAAAGCACTCGGGGCCAGCGCCAAGGTCGAGGACCTGGAAGGCATCATTCGCCAGGGCAAGGCTGATAACGAACGGCTGATTCGGGAAGCTGGTGACTCCCGGCAGGAAGTCCAGCGCCTCACTACTGAACTTCAGAGCGCCAAGGCCAATCTGGAAAATACCCAGAAGGGCTACGACGACTACCGCGCCGAGATGGAAGGCAAGGTGGACACGCTTACCAAAGAGCGCGACGACGCCCGCCAAGCCTTGGCCGACGCCAAGTTGCTCCCCGACGATGCTCTGGAACGGCTGGAAGGCGTGAGCGGCATCAGCAAGGCCCTGGCCCAGAAGGGACTGGACGCGCTGTTGGCTCCTGCAGAAGGGGCGAGCAAATGACGCGCCACCAACTTGCTACTTTCGGCACTATCGCTTTAACTCTGGCCCATATCGCTCACGAGGCCAATCGGGCCTATTGCCACAGCATCGGCGACGACTCCCAACCCGCCTGGGACGATGCACCTGAGTGGCAGAAGGAAAGCGCCATCAAGGGCATTGAAGGTGCGCTGAACGGCTTCACGCCCGAGCAATCGCACGAAAGTTGGATGGCCGAGAAGGTGGCGACCGGCTGGAAGTACGGCCCTGTCAAAGACCCGGAAGCCAAAGAGCACCCGTGCATGGTGCCTTACGCTGAACTGCCGCCCGAGCAGCGGCGCAAGGACGCGCTCTACCTCGCAATGGTCAAGGCCGCTGCTGGTGTGCTGACGCCTCAATCCAATTCTGCCGATCAGACGGGCGGCGCACAGCCCACTGTGGGCCGTGACGTGCACTACGTCAGCTACGGCACGCCGAAAGGCGAGTACAAGCCTGCCCACCGCGCTGCCAAGATCACTGACGTGCGTGAGTCTGACCAGTTCGGCTTCGAAGTCCGGGCCTGCGTTTTCAACCCTGAAGGTCTCTTCTTCACGGGCTGGACCCATTTCGACGAGTCGGGGACTCAGGGCGGTACGGTTCACTGGCCTGAGCGGGTCTAACCCATGACCCCTGAGCAACTCGCCCGCGTGCGTTTTCTGGTGCGGGCTGATGCCTGGGCCGAATGGGAGAAGCTGGGGCAGCCGCCCGACACGCTGGACATGGCACTGACTGAGTACGGCGACCTGCGACTGGTGGCAGCGTATGTGCTGGAAACGGTGTGCGCTGACCTCCGACGCCAGAATGCGGCCGCCGCCGAAGCACTTGGGGGCCAGACCAAGAGCTACGAAGCGGTGGGCGAGTGGAAGGAGGAATTCTTCGCGCCCGGTGAAAGCTCGCTCTCTGTGACAGCTGACCTTTTCTGCTCTCGGGCTGATGCTTTAAGGCAGCAGGTAGAAGCCGAAAGGCAAAAAAGTCAGGGCGGCCGTCAGCGTACGGTGGCGCTCAACGTGCAGACGGGGTTCTGATGTCCTCATCCATTGAAACGGCACGTAAACGGGCCACCGATGGTGTCAAGCGGGCGGCGGCGTCGGGTCACATCTTCCAGCACGCCTTGACCTTCCGACTTGGCGGCAGTGAGTGGAAGGGGCGCTTCAGCGTTAAAGATCCGCAGAAGCTCAAACCTGACGAGGTGAGCAAGTTACGGGTCTTTGCTGACACTCGCGGCCTGCTCTATACCGACCTACGCCAAGTCAAGCCGTATCCCGACGATGTTCCGCCTTTTCCTGGGGCCACCACACCGTTTGACGACGGCACTCTGGAGATCCTGGAGTGGTCGCAACCCAGCGGCTATGTTGGGCATTACGACGCCGCTGGAGAGTGGGTGGGCCAGCGGACTGGCACCGCTGTTCTTCGGAGGCCATGATGGGCATTCCTCAGGACATTCACGCCCGACTGGTGACCGCCCTTGGCCCTGACATCCCTGTCCTTCTGCCCGAGCAGCAGCGTGAGCCGCTGGAAGCTGCGCCGATTGACGCGCAGGGCCGCCCGATGGTAGGCGGCGGGGAGCGGGGACTGGGAGCGTATCTCCGGCAGCATCCCCAGGGCTATGTGCAGATTGAGCCGCCGGTGCCGCTCAGCTCTGATGGTCTGGTCGGCAATCTGTGGGTGACGGTGGCGGCGATTCACGGCAGCGTGGGGGGCGCGGCAGAACTGGGCCAGCAGGTCTACCGCGCTCTCTGCGGCTGGCCGTGGTTGCCGGGTCCTTACCGGGAGGCGACGCCCGCACAACCCGAACAGCTGCGGGACGGCGTGTGGATGCTGCGCCGCACCTACGCTGCAAACACTCTTGACGGCATTGCCGGTTAAAAAAGGAGCATGACTCATGGGATGGATTGACGATATCGGCCTGAAAAACCGCGCCACGATGTACGACGCGGACAACTTCAAACGCGCCGGAAACACGTTTCTGTTCAGCCCCAAACGCCCTCTCGGTGCGCTGATTGCTGCGGGTGACTGGGTAGGCTTTGGCTACTTCCGCCCCGACTTTGAGCTCGCCCCGACCACCGACGTGCAGCGCACTGAAATCAAGGTGCAAGATCCCAACGGCGGCCCTGCATTCACGCTGCTTGAAGACATCACGGATATCACTGCCGTGTACGACGCCATCGAACCTGTGACTCCCAGCCCCGAGGTGCGGGCATTGCACAAAGGCGCAGTGCCAACAGCGGTGCAAGGCGCAGGACTGTCGGGCGTGACCATCAGCCCCTTTACTGCCGGGGCCAGCATCGAGGGCAGCGCAATGGCGATTCGCGTGCTGGAAGATGCTGTGGGTGGCACTGAGCAGCGCTTCGAGCTGTACTACCACCAGGGTGTCGCGCTCCAGAGCAACGGCTACGGCAACTACGAGGGCCGCAGCACGCCGATTTTCCGCGCTCCCGTTCGCAGCGGCGCGACCACGCTCACCGACGAGGGCCTGCTGGCAGCCTACGAAGGTAGCGTCAGTAACCTCGGCGCGTACTTTGAAGGCCCTATCAGTGCACTGGCCCCACTGGTCAAGGCCCTCATGACCGAATCTGCCGCCCTCGACCCTGCCGTCTAAACCAGATGCCTGCCCGCGCAGTTTTTAGGGCGGGCATTTTCATAACAAAAGAGTTTCTTTTTCGGGGAGGCCCAGATGCTGCCGATTCGTCAATCCGTCCGCCTGAGTTGCGGGCACATCACCCTCACGGCATGGCCCGCGCCGACGGAAGGCGGGCTACTGTCTGACCTGCTGGCGCTCACGGTGGCGCTTGGCACCTTGCACGATGCCGGAGAGGACTGGGAGCCGGAGGACGCCGAGCCGCACGTCCTAGCGGCCTTCTGGCGACTTCTGGACGCCTCGCTTCTCGCGCCCATTCCTGGCCCTCTGACCTGGGCCGACGTGCTGACCCTGCTGGATACCATGTGGACACTGAACGATGTCGAGGAGCTGGAAAAAAAACTGCTGGGCCTGATGGAGAGAGCGGGGCGACTGCTGGAGCGCCTGCGCCGTCAGGCCAGGGAGAACAGCCAGGGCCACCCGACAGAACGCTAGACGAATACGTGGTGCGCGTGTTCGGCCCGGCGGCCTATGCCGACATGATGCAGTTGCCGAGTCGCGCCATCGTGCGCTTTGCTGAGATTCAGGGCGAGCGCGACGCTTCGCGGTGGCTCACGCGGCTGCGCTTGATGGCGGTGGCTGACGGCATGGAGTTGGGGCAGGAATATGTGCGCGGCCCCAATGACCCCAAGCCAAAGCCGGGCGACGGGCATACGAGCCGCAAGCCCTACCTGCAAATGGAAGAGGCACTCGAACGTCAGGCCGAACCCTGGGCCGCCGCTGAGCGTCAGCGTCAGCGCCGAATCAAAGAGCAGGACGCCAAGTGGGAGCGGGCCAAAGCCGCGATGAGGGGGATTGCGTGAGCGCGAAAATCGAACTGGACGGACGCAAACTCACTGATGCCCTGGTGCGGCTGGAAAAAGCCTGTGATGCTCTGCCGCAACTGGCCCAGACGGTGCAGGGCGAGGCACTGGGGCACGCGATTGTCGGGGCCAACCGCTCGGTTTACCAGACCACGCCAGGGGCTTATCAGCGCACCTACGAATACCTGCGCGGCTTTCAGGCCACAGCGCGGGCAACAAAAAACACCGTGCAGGTCACGGTTTGGAATGCCGTCGAGTACGCGCCCTACATCGAATACGGCGTGGGGCCACATGAGATGACCCCGGCCCAGGTGCTGGCCCACGCCGCCGCCAACCCCGCCGCGCCCGTCTATCTGGGTCGCAGCGGCCAGAACTTCACCCTGCCAGGGCCTGCGGTGTGGCCTGCCGCGTACTACGCGGGCTGGAAGTTGGGAGAATTGTTTGGCGAACGGGTACGGCTCAGTATTCGCAGATAGTCAGCCCCGGCGCAGCCTCGACCACGAACAGGTCTTTGTCTTTGTGCAATTTGAAGGCGCTGCCCGACGCGCTGTTGACCACGTCTGCCCGCTGCCAGCCTCCTGACTGAACCGCCTTATTCAGGCCGTCCAGGGCGGCTAAATCATCGTCCATCAGGTACGTCTCGCGGTTGGTGGTGCAGGTCACGCCGTACAACGTGGCGACACGTTCCGCCGCCTGCTCGGCGTCGGGGGTCAGGGGTGCGGCGTGCGTGGCGGGCAAGTCCGCGCCCAGAAGTGCCGAGTGCGTCGGCGCGGGCGCTGAATCAGTAGCTGGGCGCGAAAATTCACCCGCGCCCCACATGCTCCACAAAACGTAAACCGCTAGACCCGCAATCAACAGGCCCAGCGCCCAGGCTGCGGCCTTGTTTCCACCTTTTTCCATGCCCTCACCCTACACCGGAGGCCCCTGTGACCCTGCCCGACCTGACCGCCCGCGCCAGCCTTGATATTTCCGATTTCCGGCGCAACGTCGGGCAGATGCAGGCCGACCTGCGCTCGCTGACCCAGCGTCCCGCCACCATCCGCCTGACGGCTGATCTCTCGGCGGGTCAGGACGCCCAGCGCATGGTGCGGGCCGTGCGGGACGCCGTCAACGAGATGGTGCCTACCGACATGCAGCGCCGGATAGACGGCATGTTTGCAGGGTTTGACGTGGGCGTGAGCAGCGCCGCGCAGTCGGCCTCGGTGTTCAACGCGCAGGCATCGGCTTTGCGCGAACGGATTGAGCAGCTTGACCGCGCCGTGCGGATTACCCGCGCTCAATTTCAAAGCGGGTTCGGAGAGGCGTCTCAGGAAGAGGTCAGCCAACTGTCTCAGGAGATGCGCCGCCTGCAACAGGAGCTGGAACAGGTCGGTCAGGAGGCCCGTGAAAACTTCGGCGAGTACAGCCGTGAGGTCATGCGCGTTGCCAATGCCAACCGACTCGCCGAGGCAACGGCGGCGGCGGCACGTGGGGAAATCAGCCGCCTGGGACTGGCTTCTCAGGTTCAGCTCGGCACGGGCGCGGCATTGCAGCAATACGGCCCCCAGGCGATGGGCGCGGCCAATGGCCTGTTCCAGTTCGCGCTGGCGAGCGACAAGGCCCGTATCTCTCAGGCGCTTTTCGCCAAAACGGTAGAGAAATCCGGGCAATCCAGCGAAGAGGCCCAGAAGGTCATTGCAAGCCTCATGGATACCCTGCAAGTCAGCCAGGACGACGCTGCTGAAGCGGTGCGGGGCCTGTTGCGTCAGGGTTATACGCTCAAACAGGCCCAGGAGGCTCTGACGGGGGCTGGTGCGTCGGCGCTGGCCTTTGGTCGCTCGGCTGCTGAGGGCATGAACGCCTTCGTGGATGCCAGCACCTCCATGAGCAGCGCGGCCCTGAACAACATCGGGATTTCGGAGAACCTCAGCACCTTCTACCAGTCCTACGCCAGGTCCCTCGGCAAAACCACCGACGAGCTGACCAAGCAGGAAAAGGCCGAGGCCGAGTTGCGCCTGATTCGCGCCGCCACCACTGACGAGGTGGGCGACCTGACCGCGTTGCTGGGCGGCATGTCGGGACAGGCCAGCAGCGCCAGCCGCGAACTGAATGAGGCGCAAAAGGCGCTTGGCGAAACGCTGGTGCCGCTGGCGACCAATGGCATTCGTACCCTGACCAGCATCCTGGACGTGTTTAATAAGCTGCCCGACCCCGTCAAGGAAACCGTGACCATTCTGGGGGCGTCTGCTGTTGCCATCGGCATTCTGGCGGCTCCTGTCTCCGGGCTGGTGCGCGGCCTGGGGAGCGTCGTGACCAGTCTGCGCGGAGTCCGTGGCGGAGCAGCAGCGGCAGCGGAGGGAGCAGAAGCAGCCGCCCGAAATATGGGGATGCTGGGCAACATGGCCCAGGCCGCTCAGGGCTGGTACAGCGGCCTGACGGCTCGATTGAGTGCCAACACCGCCGCACATATCGCTGCTGGGGGAAGTGCCAACGTGCTGAGCCGGGGGTTTCTCTCGGCGGCAGGGTCCACCGTCGTGCTGGACGGCGCTCTGGGTGTGCTGACCCTCACTGCCGCCGCCACCCTGGCAGGAATTGGGGCGCTGGCGGCTGGGGTGGGCATCTACTCGAACAAGCTCATCAAGGACACGCAACAGATTTATGACCAGATCGACGCCGCTGAGCAGAAATCGTTCGATTCGCTCATGAAGCGCGTCGCCGAGTTGAGAAAAGGCGGGGAACTCGGTAATGCCAAGGCCCGCGCTCTGCTTTTGCAGGACCGAATTGCCCAGGAGCAGCAGGGTTACGTCATTGGGACGACGGCGTTTGGGGAGCGGATTTACAGCAAGCCTGACGAGGCCCGAATCAAGCAACTGCAAGCCGAACTGAAGAAAACTCAGGAAAACATAGTCACGCTCTACACCGAGGCTCAGAAGCGCGGACAATTGAATTTGGTCTTGACCGAAGACCAGAAAAAAGCCGTGCAGGAACTCAACAAAGCACTGGAAGGCCGTAAATTTGACCTGAAAGTGTCGGGCATGTCTGAACTGGAAGGCCAAGTTGCCAGACTGAGAAAAGAGTTCGATGGACTGCGCCAGGAGTTCAAGAAGCCATTTATTCAGAACGGCAAATTGATGGATGTTGACCAGACTCCTGAGTTGCGTGAGGGGCTGCGCCAGCTTGACGCGCAACTGAACGCCGAAATCGCGGCCCTCCATAAAAAAGCCGCTGACAGCGCCCTCCAAGCGGCCCGCGAGTCGGCGCTCGCCGTCCAGCGGGCAGAAGTCGAGGCCATGCAGGAAGGTCGCCGCAAGCGCGATGCCGAGCGGCAACTCGAACTCGACGACATCCGGCGCGATGCCAAGGAAAAAGCCGACGCCGTGCGAGATTTTCCGCAGCAAGCGGCAGAAATCGAAGGCAACGCCCGGCGGGTCATCGCCGCCAAGCGCCGCCAGTGGGCCGCCGAAGACCTCAAGGCCGAGCAGGAGGCGCAGCAGCGGATACGGGACGCGGGAATAAGTGCCCGCGACGCCCGTATCGCTGGAATGGCCGAGGGCTACGCCAAAGAGGAAGCCCTGCGCCGCGCCGCCCTGGATGACCTGCGCCGTTCGATTGATGAGCGCATTAAGGCCGAAACCGACCCCCGCGTGCGTGGGGCGCTGCGCTCAGCAGGCAATGAGCAAATCGCGGCCCTGGAACGCCAGCAGCAGCAGGAGCGGCTGCGGACCATCCAGGAAAGTAGCCGCCTGATTGCTGACGCCGCACGCCAGGGGCGTGATGCCGAAATCAGCGCCATGCGGGACGGCTGGGCCAAACAGGAGGCCCAGCGGGCCGCTGAGCTGGCCGACCTGCGCTCCGACGTGGCCGAGCAGGTCAGGGAGCTGGAAGGCTACCCTGACCGTCAGGCCGCCGTGCTGGAGGCCGGGGGGCGCAAAATCGCCGCCGCCATCATCCGCCAGGGCCAGGAGCGCCGCGCCGCGATGGAGGCTGCCCAGCGCAGTATCGACGCCGCCGAAAAAGCAGCGCGAGACAGCGCTACGTCACAGATGGAGGACGGCTACCTCAAAGAGCGCCAGATACGCCAGAACGCCATCGAAGACCTGGTGCTGGACCTACGCCGCCAGGTCGCGGAATTTCAGGGTACGGAGCAGCAGCGGGGGGAATTCATTCGCGCCGCCAACCGCCAAATCATGGCCTTCTACGGCCAGCAGCAGCAGGAACTGCGCGAGATTCAGCGTCAGGCCAGCGAGCAGGTGGGCGAATCCGAACGCTCGGCCCGCTCCGCCGAGATCGCCGCGATTCGTGACGAGGTGGAGAAAAAACGTCAGGCCCGCAACGAAGAACTGCGCGATTTGCAGCGCCAGACGACTGAAAAGCTCCGCACGTTCAAAGGCACCGAAGACCAGCGGCAAGCCATTCAGGACGCCGCACGCCGTCAGCAGCGGGCCAAACAAGCGGCCTGGGCACAGGAGGATGAGCGCGAGGCCCGCGCCAGCGCACTCCGTATCGCCCAGGCGTGGCAGGAGGTGAGTAACAAACAATTCGCGGCCCAGCAGGCGGCGCGGACAGCGGCCCAGGCCCAGGCAGAATTGAGCCTCAGCCGCCAGCTTGCCGCCGTCTCCGGCCCAAACGACGACCCGGTGGCCCGCGCCCGACTGGAAATGGAAGCGGCCCGCCAGAGGGCCGTTTTTAACCAGCAGCAAGCCGAGAAACAGTACGCCCAGGACCGCGCCAACTTGGAACGCAGCCGGGACATGGCGCTGGCGGCAGAAAACCTGACCGCTGAGCAGCAGCGCCTTATCTGGCAGGGCTACTATGCCGACCTTGCCAAACTGGGCAGTGACTATCAGGCCGGGAACACTCAGCGCCTCCAGCAGGAGGAACAGGAGCGGCAGGCCGCTGAAAATATGCGTCAGGCCAGGATTCAG
The DNA here is from genome assembly GCF_030523985.1 of Deinococcus sp. Classification (GTDB taxonomy): domain Bacteria; phylum Deinococcota; class Deinococci; order Deinococcales; family Deinococcaceae; genus Deinococcus. The sequence continues at coordinate 64,200 of NZ_JAUNHK010000002.1, read as the reverse complement.
GCCGCACTCGACCCGATTGAGGACGGTGGCCGCGACCTGAACCGCCTGCAGGCCATGCAGGGGCTGGTGAGCAGCGCCGCCGAGCGCCTGAGCCTGGAACGTCAGATTCAGGGCGTCCATGAGGCTCAGGCGGCCACCTATGCCGACGTGTTGAGCCGCGCCGGAGAACTGGCCCTGACCGACAAAGAGCGCAAAGACGCCGAAGACAAGCTGTTTGCCTCGCAGCAGGCAGTGGCGAGCAGCCAAAAAACGCAACTCGACCTGCAAAAACAGGCCGTGGCGGAGGTGCAGCAAATCGTAGACCTCTACGAGCGGCTTGACCTGTTGCTCTCCGATTCAGACGGCGCGGTAGCGGCCCAGGAGGAGCTGACTCGCGCTACGTCCGACCTCTCCGACGCCTACGCCGAGGCGCTGCCCTACCTGCAAAAAATCCGCGAGCAGACCCTCACCCCCGACGATTACGACGGAGCCACCAAGGCCCTCGACAAGTTTGTGGGGGCGATGGAAGGGCAGCGTCAGAAGCTTGAGGCGCTGCGCTCAGAGTACGAAAAGCAGCGGGACGCCCTGAAAAGCGTGCAGGACGTTCTTTCCGGCTTCGGTAAGGAACTGGGCGACCAGAACCTGCTGGAAGGGGCGATCACGGTCAACCAATCCACGTATGACCAGGCCAGGACGGCCCTGCAAACGCTGCTGAAGGGAGGGCAGTACGACGCGGCTCAGCTCGCCGAAGCCACCAAGCGCCTACAGGAGAGTTACGGCGGCCTGAAAGACGCGGTACTTGCCCTGGGAGAAGCCCGAGCCAAGGAATTTGAGAAAGAGCGCGACCGTATCCAGAAAGAAGGCGACGCCCGCGTGAAGCTCCTTGATGCCCAAATTAAGCGGGCCAAGGACGCGGGTCTGGATACCAGCGGTCTAGAGCAAGAAAAGGACCGTCTGATTTCCCAGACCGAAAGGCAAGTTTCTGCCCTGGAAAGGAAAGCCGAAGACGCCCGCAGGTCTGCTCAGGACGCGGTGGCCGACCGCACCAAGGGGATAGGCGACCTGTTGCGGGGCGTTGCCGAGGGTGCAGGCAAGGCGCAAAAGGGTGTGGATGACCTTGCTGGTCAGGTCAAGAAAGCTGAGGGCGAGATCGCTGACAGCGCCAAGAAAATGCGCGGTCAACTTGGCGGCATCTTCACGGGCCTGCCTGCCCAGGCGGGCAAAGCGGGAGCCGACGCCGGGAAGCAATTCATGGCCCAGCTCCAGAAGCAACTCAAGGCAGTCAAGCCACCCACCGTTACCGTCGCCCCGGCCAGCCTCCCAGCGGGGGCGCGTGGCGGCGGGATGGTCATTACCCAGACCATCACCGTCAACGGGCAGAACATCACGGGCACCAGCAGCCAGACCATGAAGCAACTGCTGCGCGGACTGGCAGCCGAGGCCGAGGCCGAGTGCCGGAGACGAGGTAACTGATGCTCTACGAACTCATCATCGGCGGCGTGAGCCTGCGCTGGGTACCACCGCCGGACGCGGTGACCACGAGCGGCGGTGGCCGCCCGGTCAACGAACGCAAAACCATCGAGGGCCGCATCGTCGCCACGCGCTCACCGTTGCCGGAGTCGCGCCGGGTACAGGTGTCGGCACCCCAGGGGTACGTCATCGCCAGGGCAGACGCGGCGGCCATTCGTGCGTTGGGGTCCGGCCCCTTCCCGGTCACGTTCGGGGCAGGGTACGAGGCGGCGGGCAGCTACTCGGCCTACTTCGAGGAGCCGCCCCGCTTTCCTGGCACGCGCCACCCCGACTATGTCGGCTACGACTTCACGCTTTACATCCCACAAGGGGGCTGAGCCATGTACAGAGCAGGTTGGTACACAGAGGCCGGGGCCGTTGCGCCGGGCCTCGACCTGGGCGAACTGAAGCCCGGCGAAACGAAAAGTGTGGTGCGGTTGCTGAAAAACACGGGAGATCAGCACCTGAGCGCAGTGCAGTTCACCCTGAAAGACGACCTGTCCGGTGTAACGGTCAAGGTGGATGAGCAGGTGCTGACGCCGAACCAGACCTATGCCAGCGGCCCGCTCGCCCCTGGCGAGTCGCTGCGTGTCGAATACACCCGCACCGTACCCGTCGACGCCAAACCCGGCCCCTGGTCGGCCTTTATCCAGATTCGCGCCCTGACCTGAAGGAGGTGAGGAATGCCCTTACTGCTGATTCTCAAAAATCGCGCTGCCAGTGCTGAAACAGCGCTGGAGATGACCGTGCCGCTGACCGGGCAGGTCGGGGGCTTCCTGGAACTCTCCCAGATGATGACCGGGCGTGTGCCTGAGCCGTCTATCGTTCTCGATACCTACCTGACAGGTGTGGTGCCCGGCTTTACAGCGGTGGCGCTGCATCCCGACGGTACGCCCCTCACCCCCGTCTATTTGCCGGGTGCCGAGCAGTCCGGTGGCGTGTTCGACCTCGCCATGAGTGCAGGCGGCATGGCGGTGGAGTCGTTCAGCTGGTCGGCTGAGCGAGGCCAGGGCACCCGCATGGACGTGACCGTGATCGGCGACGCCCGAGGCGCGGCAGTACCGAGTGTGACCGCCAGCGCTGGGGCCTACGGAGGCGTGTTCAGCGCGGCGGGCACCTTGCCGGAGTGGGAGTGGTCGCGGGATAGCGTCGGCGAGACGACCGTGCTGCATGGCAGTGACGCGCCGCTGCGCTCCAAGGCTGAGCTGCCTGAACTGGTGCCGTGGGAACGTCAGGAGGAAAAGGACGCCCGCGCCACCAAGGAAAAAGCCGAGCGGATTGCCAAGGTGCCAGTAGCCCAGCGCGAAAGTGCCCGCACCGATTGGCGCAGGATGCCGGTCGATCAGGTGGTCATGCAGGCGCTGGCGACAGTGCCGCACCGTCTGCTGGTGGCCCCACCCTTTCCTGGCTACGACTTCCGCGCCCACAGCGACGGCCCCAGCTACAGCACCCTCGGCAAAACCGCTGAGGACGTGGTGCGCGACATCTGGGGCAAAGTCGGCATTCAGGTGGGCTGGGAAGGCGGCGTGCTGGTCGTGCGTCCTGGCGGTCCGGCGGGTGACGTGGTGCTGGGTGCGCCAATTGGCAGCGAGCGTCAGGAGCGCGTCGTACTGGATACGCCCACCTTCGAGCTGGAGGGAGGCAAGCCAGCGGGCAGCGATACAGGCGACGACATTGAAGGGAATGATGACGACAGCCGCCCCACCAACCCCGACGACCCCCGGCACAGTCCCGACCCCGACGAGCGCAAGGGCGAGGGGGGCAAGGGCTTCGCAGAGGGCATCAGCCCGACGCCCGAGGTCGTGGGCAGCGTGGCGGCCACCGCCGTGCCGCTGCGTTGGGCCGCAGTTCCGAACGCTTCTCAGTACATCCTGGAGCGTATCGAGGGGGCAGGGACAACGCCCGCCGTCGGCACCCTCTGGACCCAAATCACGAACACCACGGCGACGCGGTGGACGGACGACACGGCCCTGCCCATGCGGACCTACCACTACCGGCTGAGGGTCAACGCTGCTGCCTTCGCAGGCAGTACCCAGAACACCATCTGGCAACCGAGTGAACTGCTGACGGTGGTGACGCCGCCTGCCGATACGGAGGGTGCGCCTGCCCCAGTCACTGACCTGACCGCCTACTACCGTTCCGAGACGGCGGTGGGTGTGAAGTGGACGCCACCCAAGGCCGACCCCCTAGACCAGCCGCCGCCGCGCAAGCCTGCCGCCGACCGCTACGACGTAGAGGTAAGGAACGCTGCCGGGACACTGCTCAAGGCTGTTCTGGTCTGGCAGTCGTGGGTGCTGCTGGATGGGTTGCCAGTGGGGGCCAAGCTGACCATCAGCGTCAAGGCCCGCAACGGCACGCACGCCAGTGAACCCGTGCTGCTGGAAGCTCAACTGGTCAACTTGCCGCCTGCACAGGTCGGGAAAGTGGACGTACAGGCCGTAGAGAAAAAGCCTGTCCTTACGGCGTCGTGGTTGCCTGTTACTTCGGCCACCGAGTACCAGGTGGAACTGGCCCGCGACACGGGGGACGGTGAAGCCGCTCTGCGCTGGGAACAGCACGGCACGGTACCGACGCCCCAGGTCCCTGACGAAAAGGCAGATGGCAGGGCAGAACAGAAGGACCTTTCTTTGGTGCTGGAGAACCTGCACTGGGGCACGCGCTACGCCGTGCGCGTGCGCGGCCTGAACGAACTAGGGCCGGGAGGGTGGTCGGCCATCGTCTACGAGGTCACCAGCACCGAGCCGCCCCAGGAGGAACCCGATCCCGAGAGTGACGCCTTCGAGCGCACGCGAACCACGTCCGTCAAAACCAGCCGCAAAACGGATAATTTTGCGGAGGAAACGACCACCTGGAAGCAGGGTGGGCGCGTCACAGCGATAGAGGAGCGGCAGTGGGGGCGCGTGGCGCTGATTGAGCGGGAGGATGAGGATTACACTCAGCAGACCGCGCCACCTGCCATCTGGTTGCCGTTCAGTGCCACGACCACGAAAAACTTCTACGAAATCCCCGATTGGCCCGAAACGCTGACTGCCAGCGTGACTGAGACCATTCTGTTTGACCGCTCACCAAATCGGAGTGGACAGGAGGCCGGGCGAGAGCAGACGCGGGTGCATCAGGAATGGTCACCCCAGGGCTGGCTTTCGCGACGTGCGACTGAGAAGCGCCGGGCGGGCTGGGTCATAGGTCAGGAAGACGACGGCGGGAAAATCATCCGCCGTGAAATGGGTACCTACGCCGAGTACACGGTCGAGGAGTGGTTGCCGGTTGGCGGCGGGCTGTGGCTTTACCGGAAGTCTGGCACCACGGCGGCCCTGACTCCGACCTACATTCCCGGCCCGCTGGGCGAGGACGGCAAGCCGACGGCGGGTGAGTGGACGCATTTAGAGACGGCGATAAGACCCCTGGAAGGCGAGACCACCGTCTCGGAAAATGCGCCACCGCAGGCTACCCGACCGCAGGAACGGGACAAGGACGGCGACAAGCAGCCGCCCCCTCTGCCCAGAAATACGGACAGCCCAGCCCTAGCCCGCTATCCGCTCGATGAACCATGGTTCTCGGTGCGGGAGCCGGGGCCACCGCCGGGCGAAGAGGGGCCGACCACGAAGGATGACAAGACGCCTGACGACCCTCTGCCGGAGCCGCCTACAAGCCCCAACGACCCCGTACCCACGCCGGAGGGCAGCAGCGACACCAGCGGCAACCCTGAGCCGGATGAACCCAAGCCGGGCGACGACGACACTGAGCCGCTGAGCCTCACGCACGACATGGAAGGCAGCGACGCTGCGAGCGGAGGCACCGTCACCAGCGCCCTGCCCTGGGTACGGACGGCGGCAGGACTGGCCCGCTATGCCGAAATGCTGGCGTCGGCCTATGGTCCACGCACCAGAATCACCCGCACCTACCTGCTGCCCACGACCCCGCCCGGACTCGATCAGGCGGTGAGCGTGACGGCGAGCGGCAGCGCCGGGCAATTCGAGATGACCGTGATTACGGAAAAGAGGTGAGCTATGGCAACTGAGCAACGAACAGGGCGCGTGCTGCGCTGCCTGCCTGACAAACGGGTGGTGGTGCTGGTACGCGGCCAGCAGGTCACGGCCCGGGCCTCTGGCCTGCCGCCCCGACCTGGGGCCGACGTGCTGCTGGTCAACCCTGGCAGCGGCTGGGTGGTGGCGTCATGGCACTGAGCCCCGGCCCCGCTTCGACGGTGCTGCGCTTTCTGCGCGGTGGCTGCGGCGGCGACTGCCTCTGTGGGCGGCTCTGTGAGCCGTGCCGGGGGCAGCGCGGCCCGGACTTTTACCGGGGGGTGGTAGATCGGGTGCTGCCCGAGCAGGTGGTGCTGCGCGATGGGCGCGTGTTCCGGCGTCTTGGCGGCAGCGCTCCCCGCCCTGGTCAGGACGTACTGGTGGACGACCGGCCCGGCCTGATTGTCCAGACGCCGCAACATCAACCGAGGGTGGGCGAGGGAGAGCCGCCTTCGTTCGTGCCCCTTCCCCCCTCATACGACACCCCGCAGCGTCCCGGCGCGTGGGGCGTCACTGCCTTCCATGTGCCAAAAACCGAGAAGGGCGGCGTGTTCAGCGCTGTAGAAACAGCGCCGAAAGATGAACCCCCGACCCGCCGCGCCTTCGTGTTGGATGACGGTAACTTCTGCGTCGTCTACAACACCACCAACCCGGACGGCACAGGCGCAGATGCCGACATAAACCCGGCCCTGGCGGTAGACCACGACGAGCGTGTGGTGAGGTGGGTGCAGACGGACAGTATTGAATTGCCATCTCCTGTTGTCCCGCGCCCCCAGGGGTGGGATGGAAAAGACGACGGGCAGGACTACAGCTACATAGATGATTTCTGGGCTGCGCCACGCTATCCCTGGCCCTTGAAGGCGGACGGGAATTGGAAAAGTGAGCAGGAAGTGCTGACCCCGCAACTCGGTAGCGACGGTGAAACCACCTTGCCGCCGGACTTTGACGGCGTCCACCTGACCTACGACTATCGGTGGACCAAAATCATGTTGGTCGCGCAACATTTTGGGGGTCAGCGCGAGACAGGCGTACTCGTTGACCATGTGACGCAGCGGCGCATCTTCTACCGTGACCGATTGGTGTCCGAACCCAAACCGGACGAGCGCGGCGTGGCTTTCCTGGCTGACGATGGTGGCGTACTGGGGCAGGTGCAGCAGCGCCGTACCCTGCGCGTCCGGGGCGAGCCGGGGCTGTTCCAGTGGCCTGTATCAAATGCACCAGATACGGGGTGGTTCAGTCTCTCGCCCGACATTTTCTACGAGGGCAGCGGCTTGATGGAGGTTGAGAGGACCTACGACGAGGGTGATAGCCGTTACGTCGTGGCGTGGGTCACAACTTCCGCGTCAGGGAGCGCGGCTCCCTCGGATTTGGAACTGGGCAATACCACTGTTTGGCTTGTCGGCTCCGGCGCAGCACAGAGTATGCAGCGCCAACTTGCCACCTACTCGCTCTTGCCCGTCTATGACCGCGTACTCAGTCTCTCGCCCTGGATTGACCCCCTGCCTGACTACACCTCACCAGAACGCACCATCCTCGGCTTCGTGGCCGACGGTGGACGCGTCATGGTCAGGTACGGCACCGAAGAGCACAGCGCTTGGGTGGCGAGCTACAGCGACCTTAACGACGAGACGACCCTTACCGCCTACGGGCGCACGTTCAATCGCGGCACCTGGACAGCCATTCGGGAGCCGCCCCAGAAGGATGACCCGCCCGACTTCGTGCGTGTGCTGGTGCTGGTCGCGGACAGACGGGCAGGCACGGTCACAGCGGTGCGTCCACCAGAGGCGGCGACCCCGGACGCCCCTGGCACGGTAGAAACCATCGCCTGGAACGTGTTTGCGCGGGAGGTACTGAGATGTGAGACGTTCCGCTTTCTTCGCATAGGCGACTTGTGGCATTCCTGGCCGCCCGAGCGGGCTTGGGCGACATGTAGCCGCGTGGCGAACTCAGAAGACCTCTCGGACTACGACATGCGGGCGTTTGGGGCGCATGACCCCTGGCGCGACAGCATCAAGCGCAAGCCGAAGGAAAAACCGGGACCGTCTCACTGGTACTGGCCTAGCCGCCCCGCGAGACGCCCGAAAACCTTGCCGGAGAGTGCCCCAAAAGCCCCGCTGGGACTGACCCTCTACGACGTGGCCCCGCTGTACTCCGTGCAGCGTGAGGAAGCACTGAAGCGGGGAGAGTCCCCTGCTACATCGCCGCTGACCGCAACGCGCTCGGGGCAGGACGTGTGGCGGCTGGTCGCTAAACCCGAACTGGATGACCGGACCAGCACGTCGGGGCCGCTGGAACTCACGTTTGCGAAGTTGCGCGACCCTCGCCCGCCTGGGCCGATGTTCCCAGGTGAGCAACAGGGCGCAGCGTTGCTGCTGCGGCTGAAAACCACCGCTGACAGCATCACGGTGGACGGCAAGCCGACGAGCATCTACCGACTGGGCCACAACGCCGACGACAAGCGCGGCTGGCACGAATACGCCGTGCCCGTGCCCGTGCGGGAGCGGTACACGCTGAACTTTTCGGGGCAGTGCAGCCGAGCGCGGCTGGTCGCGCGGAATTTTCTCAAGCCGACGCTCAAGGAGCAACCATGACGAAGACAAGAGTGCTGCTTGAAGCAGGCAGCATGACTACATTCCCGGCTGGGTTTCTGGCAGGACTCACTTGGTCGCAAACCTTCGGGGTGGGAGCCCCAGTCATCACCGAGGGTGGTCAGAGCGTGAGTGAGGGGCACACCTTTGGCAGCGGCATCGTCGTGATGCGAAGCGCGACGGTGAGCATTGGCCTTTGGCTGACTGAACCTGATGGTGAGACACCTTCCGCCACCCCGCTCGCGGTCCAATCTGACCCCGACGGCTACCAGACCATTACCAATGCCGATGCACAGGCTGACGTGGATGGATACCAGATCATCCAGGGCGCCACCGCCACAACAGACGCTGACGGCTACCAGACCGTCGAAAGGAGCACACCATGAGCGCAGGACCATACCCCACCAAGCCCATGTTCGAGGCCCTCAAGGGTCGTGTCGCCACACTGGAAGATCGTAAGGAGCTGCCCGTCAGGATTCTCGCCCCTGCCGATGTTGCGGGCGTCCCAGTCGACTCTGGCGGCATCGTCGTAGACGACGCGGCGAAAACCGCGACGTTGGTGTGGAAATTCAGCGACGGCAGTGTGCGCGGCGTGGCGCTGGCGACAGTGATTCAGGCTGCGCCAACCTCTGGCGGCAGCACTGGGGCGAGCGTGCAAGCTACGCCTCTTCAAGGGGACAGCTACGACATGTTTTTCTCTGTCCCGAGCGAGATCAGCAGCGACCCGAACGCCGTCAAGTACAAATACAAGTGGACGCTCACAACGTCAGACGGCAAGTCCGCCGTACTTCAGGGCGTGAAATACGTAGCGGAATACCAAGGCGCTCCCTATTACCAGGGTGCAACCGGGACCATCAACCTCAACAGCTACAGCCTGAGCCAAATCACCATCACAGGCACGCCGCAGATCACGGCGATAACCCTTGACCGGACGGCGGGATCGGTCATGTTCAATTTCTTGTCAGGGATGGACATAGACGTGACCCTCTATGACTGGACTGTAACGGCGGGCGGCCAGAGCGAAGTGCTGAGGAGCGTTGCCCAGGCGGGGACGCTGGATAACAGGCCGTACTACAGCGGCGAGACGTTCACGATGAGTCTTGCCGCCTTCGGTGCCAACGGAATTGTCGTCACCGGTGCGCCGAAGTCATGACCGCCCTACCTAGTTGAGAGAAGCACCTTACTTGCCCCCAGTCGCTTGTGCCCCGGCTGGGGGCGTTCATTGCCCAGGGCACGGGAGGCCCAATGTCGAGAAAATCCGTCCTAATTGTGCTGCTTCTCGCCGCCCTCCTGGCGGCCCTGGCCGCGCCGGTCACTCTTACTCCTCCCTCCGCCAAATACTGCACGCCCATGGCTTTCCGCGACCGCGTGGTCGGCGTCGGGTATGAGGCTGTTATCCGTGCAGCGCCCGGCTGCAAGCTGCCCGCGAGAGTTCGAAAGGAAAACGGCTGGAGTGGCTCAGTTATCGGTGTGCCCAACCTCATCCCACCTGGGCAGGTTCGGCGTGTCTGGCTCTTTACCCACCGCTTGAGCTATACGCTCGACGGTAGGACATGGCTTCGCCTGGGGGTGCGCTGATGCCCGAGCGCCAGATGTTCTCCCGCTGGGATCCGCTCAACCCCACGAACGCCCACGCCGGAATGCTCCTCGGCTGGGCGTTCGGCGTTTACCACCGCCCATTTTTGCCCTACATCATCCCGGCCTACAGCCGCTTCGACGATCAGTTCCCCTGGCCTATCTGGGGCTGGTCGGCGCTGATCATTGCCCTGGCCCTGCTGTTCACACCACGTTCGAGCGGTTGGCGGCTGGCAGCGCACGCTCTGGCAGCCGCGTACTGGGGTGCATGCGTGACGGCGTTCACATCGGGGGTCGGGATTATTCCCGGCTCCATCCTCTACTCGGTGCTGCTGGCCCAGAGCGTCATTCTGTTCGCCCGGACGGCGGTGCACTGGCAGAGCCAGTGGCGTTGGTGGCGGCGCATGGTAGACGACCCGCCGCGCTGGCTGAGGTGGCTGGCGGGCATCGGCGAATTCGACGCCTCCAGTCAAGGGAAGGAACGTGGATAACTTGGACATTACCCCGCTCCTGAGCCTGCTGACCAAAGGCGGACCGGCAGCCGTCATTCTCGCCGTCTTCTACGGCCTCGCCATGCTGGTGCGCGAGGTACGCGGCGGCAAGGTCGGACAGCAGCGCGAAAACGACCTCGCGGCCAAGATTGCTCTGCTGGAATCGCAGGTCAAAACCCTGACCGTCAGCATGGAGCAGATGGAAGCTGAACTGGAAAAAGCGCTCGATCTCGTGCATTCGATGCGCTACCAGCGTGACCAGGCCCGAATCCGCGTCGAGTACCTGGAACAACTGCATGATTGCCAGCCGCGCACCGTCTGGCCGCCCGAGCCGCAGTCGCCCCCGGCCTTGAGCACCCCCGCGCCCGCTGGCCCGTTCCCACCGCTCCCCGATGAGCCTCTGCCCCCCACCTGACCCGGTGGGGGTTTTTGCTGCACAGGAGTATGTATGTCTGATTTTGAGAAGGCCCACGCCTTTACTGCGCTCTGGGAGGGCGGGTACATTTATCACCCTGCTGATCCTGGCGGCGAGACCAACCTCGGTGTAACGAAGGCCAACTGGCTGAAGTGGTGCAAGTCCTGCAACATTCCGGTCAAGCCTATGAAGGCCCTGACCCCTGCCGACGTGAAGCCGCTTTACGAGGCGTGGTACTGGCGTCCGCTCGCCGCCACGCTGCCCTGGCCCCTGTCTGCCGCCATCTATGACATGAGCGTGAACCACGGCGTGGGCGACGGCAAGCCGTTCGACGAACAGGGGAACGAAAACGGCGCGACGTGGATGCTCTGGCGAGCGCATCAGCTCGCACCTGGCGGTACGCCGCTGCAGTTGGCCCTGGCGGCCTGCGACGCCCGCGAGCAGTTCTACCGGGGGATTGTCCGGCGCAACCCGTCGCAGCAGGTGTTCATGAAGGGGTGGATGCGCCGGGTGAACGCGCTGCGGCAATGGCTCAAGGCGCTGCCCGTGGCTCCGCCTGCCGGTGGGGTGCTGTTCGTGCCTGCGGGTGGCGGGCAGCCCGTGCCCTGGAATGGCAAGCCCGCGAAGTACGGCGGGGTGCTGGTCAACGATGAGCTGATCGCCCAGCTCCAGCAGGTCTACGCCTCGCCCGGTGGCCCCTGGGAGTACGGCGGGGCGCTCAAAGTATGGCGTCGGCAGAACGGCGACCTGGTGCTCGAGCGCCTGCCGGTCACACCGCAGACCATTCCGGCGACGCCGCCGAAATAGTGCCGCCGCGTGGTTCCGCGCCGCGCTTTCCAATCCGCCCTCTTCCGGCCCCTCGCAGACAGCAGGGGCCGCGCCTTTTTCAGGAGTCCGACATGACCCAGCACGTTCCTGTCCTCCCCCTCAACCTCGACCCCCGCATCGCCGCCATCCTGCGTCAGCGTGCCGAGCAGGGCATCACCATCCTGCAGACCAAAGTGCAGGCCCGCCCCCAGGCCACCACGCCCGGCCTCGACCTGCCCCGCGCCAGCGAGGCGGAGGTCAGTGACGTGGAACTCGCGGCGCTGCTCGCCCGCCTTCTCCCCCAGGTGGACGCCCTGGTGCGTCAGGCCATCAGCAACATTCGCAGCGACGGCAAGCTCACGATGGCCGAGGCGCTGGCGCTGGCCCCCGAGATTCGCAACATCGTCTCGGCGGTGGTGGCGCAGGGGCTGCCGCAGGTGAAGGGCCGCTCGGCGTATGACCTCGTGGTGCTGGTGCTGGCGCAGCTCATCGGGCAGTACGTGGCCCCCTCACTGCCCGCCGTGGTCCGGCCCTACCTGACGGCAGCCACCCTGCGGGCGCTGGTGCGCGGGTTGCAGTTTGCCTACGACAATTGGGTGAAACCGCGCCTGGGCAAGCCGGCGCCGCTGAGCAGCCGCACGTTCTAAAAAAGCCCCCCACCCGCCAGAGGGCGAGGTGGGGGGCTTTTCTAGGCTTCCGTCAGCGCCAGAATTTGACAGCCATAGCGATCATGAGTGCTGGGATTGCGGCACGCACGATGTACACGATGTAGCCTGTCAGCGTATCGAGCAGAGGATTAAACATGGTTTCGAGGGTGGGGTTGGGATCCGGCTGACCGAGGGGAATACCCAGGAAGTACAGCTGAACCAGAATGCCCACCACGAAGACCAGCGAGAAGGCACCAGAGGAGCGTTTTCTCATGCTGCCCCCCGACGCCCACAGCACTGGGACATTGGGCGCCCCGAACGGCACCAGCAGTCGCTCTGGCCGTATTGAGCCATGATGAGTACTGGGGAGTGGCTGGCTTCCGGTCCGAGCCAGCGACCCGTGACTTGCCAGATGAGGTAATTCGCGACCCAGGTCGCTGCAGAATGCACGAGGTGGTACTGACCTTCCAGGCTGCGGGGATCGAACAATCTGTAATGCGGCGGATACGTGCAGATCGCGTTGACGTGCTCCGTAGGATGGCGAGCCACATAGAGATGCGGGATGCCACGTTGCTCATGTGCGTCGATGCGGGGATTGAGGCAGAACACTTGGGCGTGGTCCAGACCCAGCGTCCACCTAAGCTCGACAGTCGCAGTCACGGGAACGATGGCGCGAACTCGGCGCTCCAGCGAAGACGGGAGTGGCTTCGAAGGCAGGCGCTCAGGCAGAAGAACGCCTGCCTCGGTCAACGTCATAGGGCTCCCCCAGGCCAGGGAGCGGGCCACGGCGACATTGTTCTGGCCATTCAAAGGACTCAGATCCAGGGTCACACGCTCAATGTCCATAGACCCTGGCTGGATATTGAGGGGCTCCCGAACGGCATCCGGGAAAAACACCTGAACACCAGCCCCAGGTGAGGCCAATTGTTCAACCTCGCCGAAGGCAGCTGCCGCGGGGATGCTCGGGCGAACGACGGGCGGTACCACAACAGGCAGCTTTGCGGGAGGTGCAGGTGGGAGCAGATCGCAACCTTTCGGCAGATCGTACTCAGCTTGAACCTTGCCGCTGCCGTCCAAAATACGAATCCGCTCACGACCGTTGTTCAGTCGGGGACGCTGCTGCTGCGTGAACACCACCCGGCGGGAGCCCTCGGTGTAGTCCGTGCCAACGCCGTTGTACATCAGCAGTTCGGTAATACCCGGCTCCAGATTCGACGCCAGCACTTTGAGGTCGGCATAAGTCGGCTGGCCGTGCCGGTGGTTGACCAGTTCCTGAATACGGGTGCCTTCGACTTTGCTGTTGAGCACGTCGAAGAGCGTCCACTCACCCGTGGGGGTGGGCTGCTTGCGATCATTGCCGGAAGGGTTAATGCAGCTCGCTTTGAGCCGCAGCGTGAGGGGGTACGTCATGAAACTCCTTGGGTACTGTCCAAGGAACACATAAGGTGTTCCGGTAGTGGGCTATTGCCGACCACGGAACCCGGATTTATACTCTTGGTGAACGTTACACATCGTTCCAAAAGCGGTCCAGGTCGTGGCGCTTACGTTTGGTTGCTATGCCTGTCCCAGTTCACACCTCCTGCCATGCAGCAGACCGAAAAAAGAACCCGCTAGAAGCCGTCGGAAGCTTCTGGCGGGTTTCGGTTTTAAGGTCTGCGTCTGGCATCTTGCAGAGAAGATAGGCGCACCGACTTCGCTCGTCAACCCCCCTGATGACGCTCGCTCCCACATGCAGCTTGGCGCTTCGGCTTGACCCCGCAAATTACCTAATTCGCAAACAAAAAATATCCAAAAATTACTATCTATGGTTCGCATCGTGTCGTATACTGGCCCCAGCTCACTCAGAGCAACGCATGACAAGTGCGAAGGGGAGATGAAAATGACGACGCGCAACCAAGAAAAGCCAGCTGTGCTTTCGCCAGGCGCACGACTACACAGGGTGCTTCAGGACCAGGGACTGAAGCAGACCGAACTGGCCGCGCTGCTTGGGCGCACTCCGCAATATGTCCAGGACATCATTAAAGGCAAAAAGGCGATGGATGCCCGAGTGGCTGTTGAGCTGGAAGAAGCGCTGAGAACACCAACAGCCAGTGAGTGGCTTGGCTGGGAGCTAGAACACCAGCGAGCCATGATGAAGACTGAGCAAAGTCTTCGCGGTAGTGGGGATCGCAAGAGAAGGGACGTTATTGCTGAGTATCCATTTGCGCCCGAAGCCATTAAGCGTGGCTGGATTGAGGACTCGCTGAACGCGGATGTCTTGGCTCAGAACATTTCAAGCTTCGTCAACTTGAAAGGCACACTTCACCAGGGGACCTATCGGGTTTCGGGAGCATTGGCCACAGCCGAGGCCAGTCTCAAGGCCTGGACTACAGGGTGCTTCATAGAGGCAAATCGCAGGAAAATTGGCACCTTCAATCGGACGAAGATAGCTAAGGGCCTGATTCCCGAGTTGCAGGGGCTGATGGCTAAAGAGAGTGATGTTACGCGTGTCCCAGCAGTGCTGGAAAAGTACGGCATTCAGCTCCTGTTAGTCCCCAGCTTGAAGAAAGTGCCTGTGGACGGTGTTTCCGCAGATAATGACGGGAACCCTTTTGTTGCCATGACCCTACGTCACGGTCAAATTGATCGGTTCTGGTTTGTCCTGATGCATGAGCTGGCCCATTTACATCATGGGCACAAGCCCGAGCAGATTGAGTACAGCAGCTTCGACCGTCCAGTGATTGCTACTCCTCAAGAAGAAGAAGCCGACAGGACTGCAACTGCCTGGATCCTTGACCAGGAAAGGCTCAACGAATTTGTTTTTGACTCTTTCACCATGTCGTTGCCAGAGATCGAAAAGTTTGCTGAGGAAGTTGGGCGGCATCCTGCGATCGTGATTGGCCGTCTGAAGAAAGAGGGATATCTACCATGGTCTAAATACGCACGTGAGCATGTCAGCGTGAGGGACGAGTTGAGTAAGGCACTTGCAAGTCAGTAGTGTCTGAGTCAACGAGAGAAGCCCCCCATATATGGGGGGCTTCTCTCGTTGCCCAGTCATGTTGCAAGAAACCCCGGCGCACTCGCCAGCCACGCCGCCAGCGCTTCGGCCTGTTCGGGCGAGAGACTGTCGCGCCACTTCCGGCTACTCAGGGTCTTGGCGACCTGCTCTGCCTGAGAGCGTGTCGCGGTCGGCTTCGCCGCCTTGACCAGTTCCGTCAGTTCCCGCTTACTGGCCCCGCCCAGCGCCATGTCCAGCAGTTCGGATTGCAGAGCCTCCGGCGCGTTCTTGATGGTCTTGGCCTTCGATTTGTCCAGTCCGTCGCGCATAGCCTGTTGCAATTCGGGCGGGTAGGACAAAAGGGGCAGGCTGTTTTTCACGAAGGACGATAGGTTTTCCCCGTCCAGCGTCCCGAACACCGCGTCCACCTGTTCGCGGCGGGCAGGGTCGGCGGCGGGCCGGGAGAGTCGCCCCAGTTCCAGCTTCGCTTCTTCCAAGTCACTCAGCCCCAGCGTCAGCGCCGCCAGCCCCAGTTTCGCCGTCGTGATTTCGATGGGCGTCAGCTTCTCTTTGTGCTGCGCGGTGCTGACAGCCGCCATCTTTGCCTGTTCCAGCGTCAGGGTACGGACGTACACCGGCACGACGGACAGCCCCGCCCGCTGCGCCGCCCGCCAGCGACGTTCCCCGTCCACCAGTTCGTAGCCCGCTCCGGCTGGGCGCACCAGCAGCGGTTGCAGGATGCCGTGTTGCCGGATGTCTGCGGCCAGCCGCTCCAGGGCCGCTTCATCGAAGTAGGTTCGGGGCTGGGCTTCGCCGGGCCTGATGCTGCTCACGGCGACTTCCTGGCGTGCGGTGGGGGCATTGCCCCCCGTCGCCATCGCCAGCGCACTCCCCATGTTGCGTTTGAATCGGTCTGCGGCGGTCATGCCACGTCCTCCCCTTCGTTGTCCCAGCCAATCGCGGTCAGCAGCTCACGGGCCAGCCGTTCCGCCTGTTGCGCAGCGGGAGATTTGGGCGCGTAGGCGGTGACGGGCTGTCCGGCCTCTGCCGCGTCCACCCACTTCTGGTTCCGCATGATCGGGGTTGCCAGCAGCGGCGCGGGCAGCCCTTCGACCATCTGCTCATAGGCCCGCCGCTCTGCCCGCGTGTTGTTGCGGTGCAGGGTCGGCACGAACAGGCAGGTGCGGATGTTCGCGTTGCCCAGGTCGCGCAGCTCCTGAACGAAGCCCGCCGCGCCCTGAAAGCCGTCCAGCCCTTTGACCGACGTGCTGGACGGGGTGAGAACGAAGTCGCTGACCAGACCGCCCGCCGTCGCCAGCGCGTCCAGACTGGGACCGCAGTCCATGAGAATCAGGTCGTAGCGGTCCCGCAGCGTGGAGAGGTAGGGGCGCAGCAGATCGTACCCGTCCTGCCTGACGATCTCCCGCGCCGTTTCGCGCAGCACGGCGCTGGAAGGCAGCAGATGGTAGCCATGCACGGGAATCAGGTCGGGAAAGGTCGCGCCGGGGTGCAGCAGCGCGTGCAGCGTTTCGCCGCCTTCGATGTCCCGTAGCACACCGGAGAACGTGGTCGCGTTCGCCTGGGGGTCCAGATCGAACAGGGCCACGCTCAGTCCCCAGGATGCGAACAGGTGGGCCAGCGCGACAGTCAGTGACGTTTTGCCCACGCCCCCGGCGTTGTTCGCCACGAGGATGATGATGGGTTGCCGTTCCGGTACGGCAAGATTCGGGAGCGGGGTGGACAGGCTCAGGGGCGTGAGGTCGGTTTCGGGGACGATCAGGGTTTCACCGTCCTGTTCGATCTCTACACCTTCAGGATGCGGGCCGATGACCAGCACGGGGTTGTCCCGGTAGAGCGCGGTGGGTTGCGGCGGAAGGGTCACAGCCAGCCTTCCCATTCTGCCGCTGCGCGGGCTTTCGTGATGCGCTCCCAGTCATCGGGGAACATGACCTTCAGGTGGACGCTGTAAGCATCGAAGCCAATCAGGAATTGTCGATTGGTGTGGTTGGCAATCAAGGTGGCTTCGTAGAAGTCGGGGTCTATTGTGAATTCAATAGGCCGCATCATCTGCGTCCGGGCATTTCGTTCATGGCGGAAGCACACCAGAATGGCGTCATCGGACTGGTGACGTACGGCGACGCGCAGAAGCAGTCGCCCCGCAGCAATCCCGCCCCGACTGACCCAGTAGACATGCTCTGGGTAAAAAGGGATTTTGAATTCGTCGGCGGGCTGGAAGCGTAGTTGAAAGTCCACACCGAACATTGACCGCTCTACCACTGCACACCCATCAACAGGAATCTCAAGCCACTGATTCCCAGGCATGTCGCCCACGATCAGGCGGTCACTGGTGGACTGGCTGGCGCTCTCTATCACTTTTGCGAATGCGGCGGTATTCATATCTCTCCTAAAAAAATCCGACCCCCACCCAGCGGCAGAGGTCGGTCAAGCGGCTCAAGCGTGGGCGACGATGACGGGCGCAGGGACGTGACTGCGTGGCCCACCCTTTCCCGTCAATTGGGTGTTGCAGGCTGCCAGCACGCACATGAACACCACCAGGGCGACGGCCAGGATGTCTGCGCTCCCAGGTTGCCGGGCGGGCTGCTGGTCGTAGTCGTCCACGCGCATACGGGTGGTCGGGGCGGACGCAGCGCTGAGTGGGGCGCTGCGCTGGCGACTGCTGCCGCTCGAACTGCCATCGGAGCGGCCTACGGCGCTGCCTGCACGGGTGCGACTAGGGTTGCGCGTGCTGGTCTTGGCAGGAATAGGAATGCCCGCCTTCGTAAGTTTCTCGTCCAGCACACGGATAGGGTCTTTTTTCGCGTACTTGATGCCGTGCTTATCGCAAAGCCGTTGCCGCTGTTCCTTCGGGCTGAGGTCGCTCACTTCTGAATCACCCCCCTATCCCCGCAGACGGGGCAACGCTCTTTGCCTGCCTTCCCGTTGCACTTGGGGCAGCGCACTTCTCCTTTCAGCACGGGCCGCATCAGCGCACCGCCAGTTCGGGCAAGCGGTCTTCTTGCAGCGCCGTCATATTGAAATTCTGGAGCCACGCCTGCCCTTCAGCGGTGGTCACGTCCGGAATGAAGCAGGGCAGGTTCGGCAGCACGGGCGCAGGCTTCAGGCCCTTGGGAGCTGCGCCGTCGTCCCAGCAGATGGCTTTGAGCCGGGTCTTCGTGGGGCCGACGCGCCAGGCGGGTTGACCACCAAGCTGGGCAATCCAATCGGGGGTCGCCACTCGGACGACCAAGGCGGGGGGTGGGGGCGGTACATTGTCCATGCGTTCCTCCGTGAGCGCAGGCGCGGCTTTTTTCTCTTCCAGGGGATGTGGGCCGCGCTTCCTGCTTGCCAATTCTTTAGCAGAACGCTAAAGTAACTTACTTTAGCACAATGCTAAAAAATGACAAGGGGGAAATGGATGGAATACAGTTCAGCGGTGGATTGGCCGACAGCAACGCAGAAGTTGATTGAGCACATGGCGGCGTTGCCTCGAGGAAGAAAGCAGGAGGTCGCTGCCCAACTGGGCATATCGCCTTCGCAGTGGAGCCAGTTCACAAGTGGGAAGAGAGGCCTGACACCTGAGAGGGCACATGAGATTGCCGCTGCCCTAGGTATTGAGTTGAATGTGCAGGTCAAGCTGCCTGATGGCAGGGTTGAGGAATGACCACTCCTCGCTACGCTACCGACACCAAGGTCAGCGTCAGTAGCTCGCAGGCTGAACTGCGCAAGCTTTTCGGCAAATACGGCATCACGTCCTTTGGGTTCGCTGAACAACCCGGTGGCGCGATGTTGGCGTTTCAAGCTGGAGGCTATAGCCACCGTATCTTCATGCCTGTTCGCGGAGAGGATGATGGCGCTTTCGCCTATGCCGGAACTCGGCGTCGTGATGCCAAAGGGCGAAGGGCTGCCGCTGCTCAGGAAGAACGGGCAAGATGGCGGGCACTGGTACTGATGGTGAAGGCAAAACTGGAGTATGCCGCCATCCTGAGCCAGAGTGTCGAATCTGCATTTATCGAGTACCGGATTCTCGCATCAGGCCGCACGGTACAGGAAGAAATTACCCAAACTGGAGTGACCCCTGCCCTAACTTGGTCAAATCCCTGACCTCCGAACCCAAGTGTTCAATCAGACCGAACCAGACCGTCTGGGACGGTCTTTTTGCTTCTTTTTAGACTTTACATCTGATAACTGTCCTGTCAGAGTAAAGACATCCGATGAGGGGAAAAGCCCCTCCCAGACGGAAAAAAAGGAGCTATAACCATGACCAAGGCAACCCCCAAAACCGCTGCTGACCGTGACGCCCTGATCGCCGCTGCCCTCAACGCTGGATTGGACGCCACCCGCACCGCCAAAGACTTCTTCGTGGCAGGCGAGCGTGTCACCCCCGCCCAACTGATCGCCCTGACGGACGACGCCCGCCGCGAAGCCGAGGCCCGCGCTGAAGCCTTCGAAGCCGCCGAAGCCATCCGCGCCGAGGTCGAGATGGGCGAGGCTGATCTGGAAGACCAGTTGGACGACCTGCTGGACTTCGAGGACCCCGGCCCCGTCGCGGAAGTCGTCGTCGTCAATGGCAAGCTGGCCGAAGTGGCTGCGCCCGCCGATGACAGCCCGGTCACGCCCGCCAAGCCTGCTCGCGGCGTCATCAAGTACGGCCCGCCCTGCGGTGGCGACATCTCCCACCTGCCCATCGCCACCAGCCCCGAGGCCCAGAACCCACTGGTTCACCTGCGCGTGACGGCGACGACGACCTACAAGACGAAGGCGGAAGCAGCCGCAGCGGGCAAGGCCAGCGGCAAGGCATTCCTGGCCTTCCTGGCGGTGGACACCAATCTGGAGACCGCCTGGGTGGTTGCCACCGTAGGCGATGAAGGACAGCTGGAGATCGATGGTCAGATGGTGGCCGCCGAGCTGCTGACGGGGACTGAGGCCGAGGCTGCCCGCGCCAAGCTCGACGGGAAGCGCCTGAAGGAAAAGAGCCAGTGGCGGGTGCAGGCCGCCTGAGTGGGGAGGGGCTGCGGCCCCTTCTGTAAGCAGCAACGGCAAGTGCCCCCGACCAGTTTCGGGGGCACTCGTCTGTCAACCGGGGTTGTCATTCCTCAAGCAGATGTCGCCATGTTTTTCCCCGAACAATAAATTGTATGGTTCGCTTGGAGACACTGAAGACTTTAGCCAAGCGGTAAATAGTTTCACCCTCGGCAGCTCGACGCCGAATCTCCAGAACCTCTGCTTCAGTCAAAATGGCCGCACTATTCCTTTCTCCTCTGGCAGCGGCAGCAGGATTCTTTCGCAGGGGATGCTCATCGCCTCTGAGCATGGTTCTGGTGCCTTTGCGAACAGCATGTTTCTCACCCTTGCAAGACCTCCCCTTCGCAACCATGTCCCGTGCATTGTCAAGGGGAGTTCCCAAAAAGAGGTGCTGGGGGTTGCAGCAGATCGGGTTATCGCAATGGTGGCAGACGAATAGGCCCTCTGGTATTTCACCATGCGTCAAGACCCATGCCAGCCTGTGCGTCCGCCATTGCCTCTTGTGGTAGGTAATGACGCCATATCCAGTGCGACTGATAGTCCCCTGCCAGGGCCAACATGCCTTGGGATCTCCCCGCTTTACCCGTGCCCAAAAGCTGTCTGGTGAGTTTTTGTAGTAGCCTCGCGGAGTCTGAGTCGTAGCGAAAGGTAGGAGTTTCATGGCTTCAATTTTCACGCCATGATCGAGAAGGAAAGAACGGGCTGCCGACGTGTCCTGTGACTTCCAGTAACCTTCTCCCTTCTGCCACTTGAACCCAGCGTTGCGAGCTGCTGCGTAGAGAACTGCGCTCAATGTTCTAGGTGCATACCAGTGAAGGGCGTTCCCAGGCTGAACTTGCGCCGTGCCATTGGGGGAAAAGGGAGCCACGTCTGCGGCCCCCTGCTGGGTGGGATCGGTCATGCCGCCCGCCCACTGCGTTTCTGGTAGGCGGCGACCCGGCGCAGCCTCGCCAGCTCCACCCGTTCCCGCTCGGCCCGCCACGCTGCGTTCAGGCGACTCTGACGGGCGGCGCGGATCTGGCGTGCCGCAGTGCCCGGTTCAGCGGCCATCATGTGGAACAGCGCCTCCCAGCGCAGACCGTCGAGACGTACCAGGCGCATCATGCCCGGCCCCCTTGCCGGACTTCCAGCAGCCGGAGCTGGTAGCGCAGGCCGTCGAGCTGAATGCGGGCGACCTCGACATCGCGCCGGGCCTGGGCCGCGCCCAGTTCCGCCCCGTGCAGTTCGGCGTACTTGCCTTCCAGTTTCAGGCGCAGGTTGGCCTTGCGCTCGGCTTCGTTCTTGCCCTCGATGCCAGAGGCGATCAGGGTGGCCTCCTGGGCGTCGAGTTCAAACCTGACTTCTGCCAGGACATGGGCGCTGCGCTCCAGTTCGTTGGTTGCCCGGATCAGCTCGACGGTGGCGTCCTGCAGGTTCTCGGTGGTGAGGGTCACCAGGGGGAAGGGGACTACCGCTTCCTTAGCCTTGCCTGCCTGCGCTTCCCCGCTCGCATCGCAGGCCCAGCACTGCCCGAAGTCATCGAGCAGGCGACCGCAGGTGCGGCACTCGTCCCCGCTCACAGGCGCACTTCCTTGGCGAACTTGCCGCCCTTGCGGTTCTGGTTCCTGGCCCGCTCGCTGCGGTAGCGGCAGGTGCTGGCGCTCAGGCCGTTGGTCACGCGCACGTCGGCGGCCAGGATGCGAACCTCACCGGGTTTGCGGGGCTGGGTGGCACGTTCGAGGTGGGCGTCGATAATCTGCTGGCCGTGCGCGATGTCGCGGCAGGGGAAACGCAGTTCGCTCACCATGTAGCTGCACACCATGCGGCGTTTGGGGTCGGACAGGTAAATCTCGAATCCTCGGTAGGTGGTGCTCTGGACGGTATCTTGCACGGTGATTCTCCTTGCACAGGTGGAATTCCAAGAAGGGAGCGTGTATCTGCCAGGACTCCCGTTCCCTCTCTTGGTGTCTGAATAGTATCAGACTATTGAATATAATGTCAATACTTTGATATTGTCCAAAGTATGAATGCACCGCATGCTGGAGGAATGGTCAGCTGGAAGCTAAAGTCCACAATGGACGCTCACGGGATCACGCGTTACGCCTTGCAGAAAGAGGCTGGGGTCGCGATGAATACTCTCCGCGCTATGTATGACGGTGAAACCCGGCGTCCAGATTTGGATGTTCTGGACTCAATCATTCAGGCTCTCAGACGGATAACGGGGAAAGACCTCGACCTCAATGACGTTCTGGAGTGGCAGGAGCAGAGCAGCTGATGTCTTCACCTGAGAACAACCTCATAGCTGTGGCGTTGGCTGAGGTAGACGCACTCAATGCTCGGCTTCAAGCGCTGCCACTCAGTCCTGCACTTCAGGCCAGCATTGACGCCGACTGGGAGGTTTCGCAGACTTACAACAGCAACGCCATCGAGGGCAATACGCTTACCCTGGCCGAAACAAAAGCGGTGCTGCTTCACGGTGTCACGGTGTCAGGGCACCCCTTACGGGAGCATCTGGAAGCAGTGAATCACTTGGAGGCCTGGCGCATGATGCGGCGGCTGGCCGCAGCAGGGGAGGCCGTCACAGAAGCCGACATCCTGGCGCTTCACCGTGTCATCCTGACAGGTATCCAGACAGATGACGCTGGGGTCTACAGGCGCGAACGGGTCAGGATTGCAGGGTCTTCGCTAATCCTGCCCAACCCGCTAAAAGTCCCTGACCTGATGGCTGACTTTGCCTTCTCGCTGAAGAGAACTGACCTGCATCCAGTGATTCACGCGGCCCGGGTGCATTACGACTTGGTGGCGATCCACCCCTTCATTGATGGAAATGGGCGCACGTCGCGGCTGCTGATGAATCTCCTGCTCCTGCGCTCTGGCTACCCGGCGGCGCTGATTCCAGTGTCGCAACGGGCACGCTATTACACGGTCTTAGAAGCCGCAAATGGGGGCGACTTAGAGCCGTTTGAGGGTTTTATCGTCGAGCGAGTCGCCGAGAGTCTGCGGGATCTGCTGGCCGTCAACGGCGAGAGTGAAGACTGAGCAAGCTCGAATCGGGGTCGTTTCAGTTATTGGTGGCCTCAACCTCAAAAGTTCCGGTAGCTCACTTCCATTTCTCCCAGGCCCTCTGAACAAACAGAACGACCAGCAGCACGCCGCCCAGCCAGATCGCGCCGTCAACGACTGCCCCGACCCAGCGTCCGGCCTGGGCATTGGCGACCATGTGGTTGGCGTAGCTGACGGTTGCCCAGAAGACCCAGAGGGCCAGGGCGGCGAGAAGAGCGGCTTCAAGACGTGGGGGCATGGCTAGGCTGCCTGGGCTGACGGCGTAGGGGAGGGGAGGGCCAAGGGGGGGTGGGGAAAGTTGTGTGATTGTGACTCGCAGGGGCACGGATTTTGGGCGGCGATCAGTTGAAAGCGGGCCGGATATTCCACCGTGGCACGGGCGCGGGAAATCACCACCCTGCCGTCTTCCAGCGGTTGCCTCAGCGTTTCCAGAGCCTTACGCGAAAATTCGGGGAATTCGTCGAGGAACAGCAGCCCTCGGTGTGCCAGCGACACTTCCCCTGGCTTGGGAATGCTGCCCCCGCCGATCAGGCCCGCGTCCGAGACCGTGTGATGGGGGGCACGGAAAGGCGCATGGCGGCTGAAATTCCCCCGACTGGTCAGCAGGCCCGCCGCCGAATGGAT
>NZ_JAUNHK010000002.1:35826-40402 GCF_030523985.1 Deinococcus sp. | reverse complement strand
GCGCATGGCGGCTGAAATTCCCCCGACTGGTCAGCAGGCCCGCCGCCGAATGGATGCGGGTGACTTCCAGCGCCTCAGTGCGGGTCAGGGGCGGGAGCAGCCCTGGTGCCCGCCGCGCCAGCATAGTTTTGCCGCTGCCGGGGCTGCCCACCATCAGCAGGTTGTGTCCGCCCGCCAGCGCGACTTCCAGCGCCCGCCGCGCCGCCGTCTGCCCTTTCAGGTCGCCCAGGTCGGGAAACAGGTCAGGGTCGTCGGCTGGGGGGGCCGCCTCGGTCTGGGGCAGGCGCTTTTGCCCGCTCAGGTGCAGCACCGCTTCTTGCAGGGTCGCCGCGCCGTACACGCTTGCGCCCTCAATCAGCGCGGCTTCCTGGGCGTTGGCCTCGGGCAGCAGGGCTTCGAGGTCGTGCGCCGCCGCCAGCAGCGAGAGGTTGATCGCCCCCGCGATGGGCCGCAAGCTGCCGTCCAGGGCCAGTTCGCCCGCCACGATCGTTTCTTCCAGAGCCTCACGCGGCAGCATGTCCTGTGCCGCCAGCAGGCCCAGCGCAATCGGCAGGTCGTACAGCGGACCTTCCTTACGCAGGTCGGCGGGGGCCAGATTGACCGTGATTCGCGCCGCCGGAAAGGGCAGGCCCGCGTTACGAATCGCCGCCCGCACCCGTTCCCGCGCTTCGCTGACGGCCTGATCGGGCAGACCGACCACGGTAAAGGCGGGCAAGCCTGGCGACACGTCCACTTCCACCTCGACGGGGACAGCGTCCACCCCGATTAGTGCCACGCTGCGGGCGCGGGCTAGCACGTCGGCCTCATGAGGGCAGGAAAAATCACGCCTCCATTGTAGGAAAGCGTGATTGACAGCGGGCTGACTCGTTTACTTCGCCAGGCCCTTGACCACGTTCAGGTTGACGAACTTGTTCAGGTCGGGCACGGCGCGGGCGAATCCGGCTTCCTTGTTCAGGTCGGCGTACTCGGCCAGCGTTTTCAGGTTGATGTCCCAGGTGACTTTGGTGCGGGCCAGGGCCTTGAACAGTTCCGCCGAGTTGGGGCGCTTGCCCGTGAAGGTGTAAATCTGGTCGGAAATGGCCTTCTGCGCCGCCGCGTTGCTCTTTTTGATGAAGTTGATGGCAGCGAGGTGACCGCGCAGCAGTCCCTTCACGTTTTCGGGGTTGGCGGCAGCGTACTTGGTGTTCACGACCAGCACGGTGGAGGTGTAGTTGCCGCCCTCCCAGATGCCTTTTTCGTTCACGATCAGTTTGGCCCCCTGGCCTTCCATCACCGCGCCCCAGGGTTCCTGCACCAGCGCGGCGTCCACCTGCTTGCCTGCAAACGCAGCGGGCATGTTGGCCGGGTCAATCGGCACGATGGTCACGTTGCCGCCTTCGTCGCTGGCCTTGAGGCCGTTTTCGTGCAGCAGGTGGCGCAGGCTGATGTCCTGGGTCGAGCCGCGTGTGGGCACTGCCACCTTCTTGCCCGCCAGCCCCTTCACGTTGCGAATGCCGCTGTCCTTACGGCCCACCAGCACCGCGCCCGCGTTGGCGGCTCCGGCGTAGACCTGAATCGGCACGCCGCGCATAAAGGCGTTCATGGCGGGGCCAGGGCCGACATACGCCGCGTCAATCGCGCCCGCCGCGAACGCTTCGTTTACCTGCGACCCGTTGGCAAATTCCTTGACCACCAGCTTGACGCCGCTGCCCAGTTCTTTCTGAATCAGTCCCTTGTTGACGCCCACCAGCCCCGCCGCGTGGGTCACGTTGGGAAAGATGCCCAGCCGCAGTTCTTTGGCCTGCTGCGCTTGGGCGCTGGCGGCGAGGGTCAGGGTCAGCAGGGGGAGGAAAGCACGTTTCATGACATGACTGTAGCAGATAAGTTGAGTTCTTTTATCAACAATAGATTAGACAGGCCGAGGGCAAAAAAAGAGCCTCCCGGTGAGGGAAGCTCTGGGAAGATGGGTGGATTAGAGGCAGTCCACGACGGGCAGTTCGTTGGGGCTTTCTACGATGTTGCTGACGCCTCCGAGGAGATCCTGGCCCTGTACGCGCAGGTAGGTGTAACCCTTGACGGTCACCTTGTTCACTGGGTTCACGACAATAGCCTGAGGAGCCATGCCTGCGCCAACTACAAAGGTGGCCGTAGTGCTACCGCTACCTGCCACACCACCGTAGGGGTAGACGGTACCGTTTTTATAATCGCCCGTACGCACGCCCTTGAGTTGCAGGCCGAGTTTGGACAGGTTGCCCGTCCAGGCCACATCTGCCTCAACATTGGTGGTCTTGTTGTCACAAATGAGGTAGCTGCCCGCTTTGATGGTCTTATCGTTCTGGTCAACCACATCGGTGGTCAGCTTCCAGTCCGTACGAATGTTGCTGACGCTGTTGACGGTCAGGCTGGTCGATTTGCCGCCGTTGAAGTAATCGGGGATAGAAACGGTGACGTCGCCACCACAGCTCGCCAACAGGCCCGCGCCCGCCACACTTGCCAGAAGAATCTTTTTCATGCCTCTCACTGTGCCCCCCGAATCTGATGCTCAAGTGATGACGCCTTGAGAAAACGTGAGGGCAACGCAAATGCGCCCACTTTCACCGGGAAAGGGGCGCAGGGGACGAAGGAAGCTCAGGCGGCGGCGCTCAGAGGCGCGGGCGGTTCATTACGGCTGCCCGCCTTCTGCCAGAAGTACACGGCGGCAATCAGGGCGAGTGCGCCGAGGTTCCAGATGATCTGGGTCGGGATAATCAGGATGAAAGCGGCAACCAGCAGCATCAGCATCTGCACCGGGTTGGTCTTGCGGTGCAAGAAGCGCAGGGTGGCGGCGCTGAAGGCGACCAGACCGATGAAGGCGAAGATGACCATCGGAATGGCCTCGGCCAGCGGCAGCCCGCCGAGCTGGTTGTTGGCGAT
Source organism: Deinococcus sp. (assembly GCF_030523985.1). Taxonomy (GTDB): domain Bacteria; phylum Deinococcota; class Deinococci; order Deinococcales; family Deinococcaceae; genus Deinococcus. The sequence continues at coordinate 37,510 of NZ_JAUNHK010000002.1, read as the reverse complement.
CAGCAGCAGTTGGGGGTTGAAGAACATCATGTAGGCCAGCAGCGCGGTTCGCAGTTCGTACTGGAACGCCTGCACGCCCGTCTTGACCGGGTCGCCCCCCGAGATGGCGGCGGCGGCGAAGGCGGCGAGGGCCACCGGGGGCGTCGAGTCGGCCATGATGCCGAAGTAGAAGACGAACATGTGCGCCGGGAGCATCTGCGCGGGGTTGCCGGTGTCCAGCCCGGCGACGCGGGCGATAATCGGCACGATCAGCGCACTCATCAGGATGTAGTTGGCGGTGGTCGGCAGGCCCATGCCCAGAATCAGGGCGATGAGCTGGCCCATGACCAGCACGGCCAGAATCTTGAGAAAGGGCGTCTGGAACAGGTTGGTGACGCTTTCCACCACGTCCGCGAGGCCGAAGCCCAGGCCCGTGATGGTCACGATGCCCACGATGATGCCCGCCGCAGCGGTGGCGATGGCGATGCCGACCATGGAGCGTGCGCCGCCCTCGAAGGCGTGCAGCAGCTTGACCGCCGCGTCGCGCAGGCCGCCTGCCAGTCCGCGCCCATCCCTGGAGGCGAAAAAGCCTTCCTGAATAAACATCATCACGACCATCATCAGGATGGTGTTCAGGGCGATGCGTTCGGGGCTGGCTTCGGGGTTGGCGGTCAGAATGCCGATGAGGTAGCCCAGCGGCAGGATGTAGTACCAGCCTTCCAGCACGGTTCTTTTCAGGGGCGGCAGCTCCGAGCGCGGCAGCCCGCGCAGGTTCAGCTTGAGCGCCTCGATATGCGCCACCGCCAGCAGCGCGGCGTAACACAGAAAGGCCGGAATCGCCGCCGCCAGAATCAGCGAGCGGTACTCGATGTTCAGGTTCTGCGCCATGATGAAGGCCGCCGCGCCCATCACCGGGGGCATCAGTTGCCCGTTGCTCGAACTGGCGACCTCGATGGCTCCGGCTTTTTCGCGGCTGTACCCGGTACGAATCATGGTGCCGATGGTGATGTTGCCGCCCGTGACCACGTTGGACACGGCAGACCCGGAAATGATGCCGTTCAGCCCGCTCGACAGGATGCTGGCTTTGGCCGCGCCGCCCCGGAAGCCGCCGAGGATGCTCTGGGCCACGCGCATGAACCAGTCGCCCGCGCCGAGTTTGTCGAACACGGCCCCGAACAGCACGAACAGAAAGACGATTTGCGCCGACACGCCCAGCGCCGTGCCGAAAATGCCCTCGGTGTTGGTCGCCAGTTGGCCCATCAGTTGCGGCCAGGTGTAGCCGCCGTGGAAGGGGGTCTGGATGAATTTGATCAGCCCCTTCGCGCCCATGAAGGCGAACAGGATGAACGCCAGCGAAATCAGCGGCATGGCGATCCCGATGGTGCGCCACGCGGCGAGCAGCAGCATCACGACCAGGGCACTTCCGGCCCATAGGTCGGCGGGCACCCCGTCACGAATACCCCCGTTGGCGGCGATGTTGGCGTACTGAACCACGAAATAGGCCGCGCTTCCCGTCGCCAGCAGGCCCAGCAGCCAGTCGCTCCAGGGAATCCCGACTTGCGGCTTGCCCGGCGTCTTGCGGAAGGGAAAGACCAGAAAGGCCAGCGCAAAGGCGAAGCCGAGGTGAATGGCCCGCAGCGTGGTCGGCACCATCGTGCCCTGCCACGCGGCGTACATCTGAAACAGGCACCAGGCCACGGCGATG
>NZ_JAUNHK010000002.1:29568-35726 GCF_030523985.1 Deinococcus sp. | reverse complement strand
GTTACTTGACGTTCAGGCCCTGCTCCTTCCAGAACTTGACGGCTCCGGGGTGCAGGGGGGCGGGCAGGCCCTTGACGGCCTTGGCGTCGGCGTAGTTGTTGGCGAGGGCGGGGTGAATGGCCTTGAGCGCCTTTTCGTTGGAGAAGGCGGCCTTCATGGCCTTGTACACGGCATCGGCGTCCACGCTGGAGCTGGTGACCAGGGTGGCCTGCACCGCCACGCCGGGCACGGTCGCGCCCTGACCCTTGTAGCTCTTGGCGGGGATGTTGTAGCGCACGTAGAAGGGGTACTTCTTGAGCAGCGCGGTGGCCTGGTTGCCGCTGACGGGAATCAGTTTCACGTCGGTGGTCTGGGCAATCTGGGAGATGGCGCTGGCGCCCACGCCCACCGTGTAGAACAGGGCGTCGGCACGCTTGTCCTGCATCAGGCTGATGCCCTGGGCCGGCGACACGCGCAGTTGCTGGCCGAGGTCCTTAAAGTCCAGGCCGTAGGCTTCCATGACTTGCAGGGCGGTCTGCTCGGTGCCGGAGCCGAGGTCGCCCGTCACCACGCGCTTGCCCTTGAGGTCGGCGATGGTGTTGATGCCCGCGTCCTTGCGGACAATCACGTGCAGCACTTCGGGGTAGAGCACGGCCATGGAGCGCACGTTGGGGTTGGCCTTGCCCTTGAAGGCGTCAATCCCGGTGCCCTTGTAGGCGTAGTAGGCCACGTCGTTCTGCACGATTGCCATGTCGAGTTCGCCGGTCTTCAGGGCGTTCATGTTGAACACGCTGCCGCCGGTAGAACGGGCGTTGGCGCGGATGCCGCCCGCGTCGTTCATCATCTTTGCCATGCCGGTGGCGACGGGGAAGTACACGCCGGTGGTGCTGCCCGAGCCAATGGTAATAAAGGCGTTTTGGGCCAGGGCCACAGTCGCGGTGCCCGCGAGCACAAGGGCGCTGAGGGTCAGGGTCTTTTTCATGGGTATTCCTCCGTGTCACTCAGAAAAATGTCGTCTGGCCTGGGGCGAGACTCTACTTTCTGGTTAGGTGCGCCGATGCTAGCACACGCTGCCAGCGGGCTGGAGCCGCTTCCATCACAGTCCGACTGGGGATTTTTGCCGTTGATACCGCTCTGAAAAAAGGTTGGCGTATGCGAAATATTTTTCTAGGCCGTGTAGGGCAGACCATTTTTGCCAGAACACGCCCTGCTGTGGCCTGCCCCCGCTAGAATCTCTGGCATGACGGCTCCCAGTCCCGCTTCCCCCACTCCTGACCTCACCAAAACTTCGGCTCACGCCACGGTCAAAGGTGAGCCCATTATCGTGGCCGAGAATGTCCAGAAGCATTTCGGGTCTTTCCACGCCCTGCGCGGGGTCAACCTCACCGTGCGCCAGGGCGAGGTGGTGGTCGTCATCGGGCCGTCGGGGAGTGGCAAAAGCACCTTTATTCGCACCATCAACGCCCTCGACCCCCATGACGGCGGCTCGATCACGGTAGACGGCATTCCTCTTCAGGGCGCGAAAAATCTGGACGCCATTCGCCGCGAGGTCGGCATGGTGTTTCAGTCCTTCAACCTGTTTCCGCACCTGACCGTGTTGGAGAACATCACCCTGGCCCCGACCCGCGTGCGTGGCACGGGCAAGGCCGAGGCCGAGGCGCGGGGGCTGGAACTGCTGCGGCGCGTGGGCATCGCGGAACAGGCCCACAAGTACCCGGCCCAGCTTTCGGGCGGGCAGCAGCAGCGCGTCGCCATTGCCCGCGCCCTGGCGATGGACCCCAAAATCATGTTGTTCGACGAGCCGACCAGCGCCCTCGACCCCGAGATGATCAAAGAGGTGCTGGACGTGATGAAGGAGCTCGCCCGCTCCGGCATGACCATGCTGGTGGTCACGCACGAAATGGGTTTTGCCCGCGAAGTGGCCGACCGCATCCTGTTTTTCGACGCGGGCAACATCGTGGAAGACACCACGCCCGAAGCCTTCTATCAGAACCCGCAGCATGAGCGGGCGAGGCAGTTCCTGAGCAAGATTCTGGGGCATTAAAGCCAAGAGCGGAGGGCTAATAGCAGATGGCCCGCTCTAGCGTTAGCCTGAGCGAAGCCATCTGCCCTCCGCCCTTAGCCATCTGCTCTCAGCACCCTTACGGAATCTCCACCTCTCCCGCAAACCCCGCCTCCAGCGCCAGCAGTTGCCGCAGCGGGGTTTCGCCGTGTTTGAGCAGATAGGTCAGGAAGTTCATCTCCCGTTCCTGGGGCACGCCGTTCGGGAGCAGGTGCTTTTTGAGGCGGGTGAGCTGTCCGCCCCGTTCGTCCTCGGCGCGGGCGAGTGCAACTAGGGCGAGGCGTTGCAGGTGCGCCAGGCGGCGCTCGGTGCGCTCGGCGGTGCGTGCGGCGGCCTTTTGCAGGGTGGGGTCGAGTGCAGCGAGTTCGGCGGTCAGGGCGCTGAGCTGGCGCTGCACGTCGCTCAGGCGGTTCTGGGCGGTGGCGGCGGCGCTGTGCTCCCGGGCGATGGCGCGACCCAGTACGCCTTCGGGGTCGGCCTGCACCTCGGCGGCGGTGGCGTCCAGGCGGCGCAGCAACCGGGCCACGTTCGGCTCCAGCCACGTCACGCTCAGGCGGGGCCACAGCAGCGGCTGCTGAAGGCCGTGCAGCGGGTAGACCTCTTTCAACTCGGCTCCGTAGGCGATTTCGCCGGGGCCGACCACGAAGGCCAGCGTGGGCAGCAGCGTGTCCTGCACGGCGGGGCGCAGGCCAGCGGCGGGGGTCAGGCGGGTGGGGTCGGCTTCCAGCCGGGCCAGCAGCTCGGCGCGGGAATACCGGGCAGTTTCGGTCTTGAACACCTGCCCGTCGAATTTCAGCAGTCGGCGCTGCCCGTCCTTCTCCTCGATAAACAGGTTGGTCGCCTCTGCCGGGCGGCGCAGTTGCGGCACGAATCCGGCGCGGCTCAGGCGCTCAGCCGCCGCCTCGATGCGCTCCGACGATTCCAGCGGGTCGCGCAACTCGCGCTCCAGGGCCGGGGCCATCCGGCGGGCCAGGGCCGGGTGCATGGGGTCGAGCACCAGCACCCCCGCCGGGGCCAGCAGACCGTGAATGAGGCGGGCGAACACGTCGGCGTAGGAGCCGCCGCCCTGCACGGCGCGTTTCACTCGCTCAAGGACGGCGGCCCGGTACTCGGCGGGTGCATCGAAGCGGTCCAGCAGGGCCAGCACCTCGGCACTCCACTCCTCGCGCCAGGGCACCCGACCGATCGGGACACCTGCGGGCAGGTCGAGGGTCAGGCGGTGGAGTTCCTCGTTCATGTCCAGCAGGGTGGTACTGGCGACCTCGGCGGCGTCGTGGTCCTGACTGGCGACCCAGTACACGGCGACCACCGGGGCGTCCGGCGTGTCGAGTTGCCGCGCCAGCAGCGCCGCGCCCGCGCCCTTGTGGACGCTGTAGGCCGGACCAGTCAGCAGCCCCGCCTGTTGCCCGGTGACCACCACGCGGGAGGCCGGGTGCGCCAGCTTGTGCAGCAGTGCTTCTGTCTGGGTGTCCAGGGTACCCAGGCTCTGGTGATAGGCCCATAGCGCCTCTGCCAGGGCTTCCCGGTCGAGGTCGGGGCGCGTTTCGGCCTGGGCCTGCGCCACGTCATGAGGCGAGAGACGGATAAAGTCGCCCAGTTCGCCACGCCTGTATTCTGCTGCCACATTCCGCGCCATTCAGCGGCTACCCTAATACATTTGGGCGGGGGAGTCAGTCATCTGCGCTAACAACGTGGGTGGCAGGCAGGGTCAGAGCGGTTCGAGCGGCTGCCGTGACGCCTCGATCAGTCCGGCTTTGTCGGTCAGGACGATGCGGCGATACCCCAGGTCGAGCAGCCCCCGCGCCCGGAAGTCGCCCAGCAATTTGGTGATGGTTTCGCGGGTGCTGCCGACGCTGTGGGCGAGATCCTGGTGCGAGATGCGTTCCTTGAGGGCCAGCGTCCCGCTTTCCCACTCCCCCTCACGCTCGGCCAGCGCCAGCAGGGTGAGGGCGAGGCGCTGCGACACTTCCAGAAACACCAGACCGGTCAGGCGTTCGTGGACGCTGCGGGTCTGGCGCGTCAGTTGCTCGGTCAGGGCGGGCAGCAGCGTGGGGTACAGCGCGAACAGGCGGGACAGGGTGTCCGGCGCGACGTGCAGGGTTTCGACTTCGTCCACCGCTTCGGCGTACATGCCGTAGACTTCGCCCACCGTCCCTCCCAGGGCCGCGATGCCCAGCACCGCGCCGGGGCCGTGCACGTCCAGTGTAATTTCGCGGGCGCTGCTGCCCAGGCAATAGAGCCGCACCGTGCCGCGTGTGAGCAGGTGCAGCACGCTGGCCGGGTCTTCGGGCCGAAACAGCACTCCGCCCCGGCTCCAGCGCCCTGGCCGCCCAGCCGCCACGAGCTGTGCCTGAACCTCGGCAGGTAGAGTTCCGAACGCACCCGGCAACATGGTTCAGAGTATGCCGTATCGGACCTGCTTCTGCGCCTGCCACGCCACAGAGGGAAAAGCAACGGAAGTGGGGGAGGCGGGGCAGTACAATCCCCGCGTGACCAGTCCGCGAACGCGCCTGACCCTGTTTGACCTGCCGCTGGATGTTATTTCTCTGGAAGCGGCCCTGGAGCTGCTCGGCGAGTGGATGTTTCAGCCCGCGCCGACGCCGCATACGGTGGTCACCCTCAACCCCGAGTTCATCGTGCAGTCGCGCACCCAGCCCGAATTCGTGCGGGCCATGCAGGAAGCCGACTTGGTGACGGCGGACGGTGTGGGCATCGTGTACGCCGCCCGGCAACTGCACGGCGTGGAGGTGCCGCGTGCACCGGGCTTCGATCTCGCTGACGGCCTGATGGCCCGTTACGGTTCCGAACTGCGGGTCTTTTTTCTGGGAGCCAAACCCGGTGTCGCGGAGCAGGCCGCCCAGAACGCCGCGCAGGAGTACGGCATTCAGGTGGCGGGGGTGCACCACGGTTACTTCAAGCCCGAAGAAGACCAGCGGGTCGCCGAGCTCATAGGCCAGAGCGGAGCGCACCTGCTGCTGACGGGCATGGGCGCGGGGCGACAGGAAATCTTCAACGCCTACTGGAAACAGCTGCACCGCGCTCCCGTCGCCATCGGCTGCGGCGGCGTGATTGACGTGCTGGCCGGCACCGCCCAGCTCGCCCCCGACTGGACGCGCCGCATGGGAGTCGAGTGGATTTGGCGTGTGGTCGGCGACCGCAGCCGCTGGGGCCGTGCGCCCCGGTTGCTGCAATTCGTGCAGATGGTGCAGGCGGAAAAGCGCAGAGGGTAAGGAACGTAAAGGGTAAAGAGCAGAGGGTAGAGGGTATCTCTCTTCCCTCCACCCTCTGCCCTTTACTTCCTCACCACGTATCGCCCCCACCCGCAGGCGGCCACGCGCCGAGGACCTGACGCACGCTGATGATTTGCCCGAAGTGGTGGGTGGTGTGCAGCGCGAAGTCGGCCAGCAGCTCCCCGATGGTTTCCTCGTGGTTGACCGGACTGGCGAGGTCGGGCCGGGCGGCATGGGTGTCGATGCGGGCCAGCAGTTCGTAGAACTCGTTCTTGATGCGGCTCCAGTCGCCTGCCTGCACCGTGGGCCAGGTGTCGGCGGCGTGGGCGGGGTAGGGGAGGGCCTGACCCATCTCGATGATGTCGAGCATCCAGCGGTTCCACCAGTTCACGTGGGCGACCAGCTCGGCCACGCTATGCGGGAGCCCCGGCACATGCTGGGCCGCCTGTTCGTCGGTCAGGCCACTCAGGGCCGCTTCGACCCCCACGTAGGCCTGACCGCCGCGAAAGAGTCGGGGCAGCAACCGGGCAAAAGCGAGTTGGGCGCGTTCGTTGCGTTCAGTCATCGTGCCTAGTTTGGCAGAACTGGCGGCGCCGTTGGTTGCCCGAACATGAAGGCGAGCGCCAGCAGCAGCACCAGGGCGGCCAATAGCCCCATGACCAGCCAGCGCCGCTGCCGTGCCGAGCGGGCGAGGCGGGCTTGCTGGCCTGCGCCGGGCAGCAGGTTGGTGCGCGGGACTTCGGAGCGTGGCAGTTCCCAGGGGCGGAATTTCAGCCGTTTCATGCTTGCCCGCCCTGTGCCCACAGCGCCGCACCGACCAGGCCCGCGTCTGCCCCCAATTCGGCGGGCACCACCTCGGGCCGGGCGCGGGCGGGGAGGTCGGTCAG
>NZ_JAUNHK010000002.1:26192-29468 GCF_030523985.1 Deinococcus sp. | reverse complement strand
GGCTCTCCCGCCTGGGTTTGAACCAGGGTGGACCCCAGTTCGGCGTCCAGCCCGTTGTCGGCCAGATGGAGCCGCCCTCCCAGCACCAGCCCGGCCCCGATGCCCGTACTGACCGTGACGAACGCGAAGTCTCGCACCCCCCGGCCCGCTCCGGCCTGGGCTTCACCCCACGCGGCGGCGCGGGCGTCGTTGAGGACGACGACGGGCTGTGCCAGTTCCCGTTCCAGTCGCTCCGCCAGCGGGGTTCCCGCCCAGCCAGGAAAAATGTGTTCGGCGGTGGACTGCACCACGCCGCCCCGGATGGCCCCGGCGCAGGCCACTCCGACGCCCGCCAATGGCTGCCGGGTCAGCGGGCGGGCCAGCGCGACGGCTGCCGCGATCACGGCGTCAGGGCCAGCGGGCTGCGGCGTAGCGACCTGCTGGCGCTGGCTGACCTCCCCCCCCTGGACCAGCGCGGCCCGGATAGAGGTGCCGCCAATGTCGAGTGCAAGAAAGGGAAGGGCAGCAGGGGAGGAAGGCACGCCGCCCATTGTGGCTCATCGCGTCGGGGGTGCTGAGGCGCGGGGAGGCTCAGGACAGTTTCAAGTCGCCTTCCTGGGTCACGTTCAGCCCCTGGGCGATTTCGCGGGACGCGCTCTGGCGCTCGCGGTCGAGGTAATGCTGAGCGTGGCCCACTTCCTTGTCGAGGACGCGGATGGTTTCGCTGAAGCGCTCCAGCGCCTGCTGGCGGTAGGTGCTGATGCTGTCGAGTGCGCCGTAGACCTCGCGGAAGGCGTTCTGGATGACCTGCGGGTCTACTGTGGCGCTTCCGGCCTGTTTCTGAATCTCGGTGGACTGCTGGCGCAGCAGTTGCGCGGTGGACGAAATCATCTTGCCCGTGGTGTCGTTGACCGCCGTGACCTGTCCCAGCACGGCCTGCTGCGTGCCGAGCGCCTGCGACACCATCAGGGCCGTTTTGAGGGCGCTGACGGTGGTGGTCGTGGCACGGTCTACGCCTTTAATCAGTTCCATGTTGTTGCGCCGCACCAGGTCGAGGGCCAGGTACCCCTGAATGCTGACCGCCAGTTGGGTCATCAGGTCGGTGACGCGCTGGCGCACGGCGAACAGCAGCTCCTCGGAAACGATGCGGGCCTTTTCCGGGTCGGTCTGGGCGAGTTGCGTCAGTTGCGCGGTCAGCGCCTCGTCTACCGCCTTGCCGACGTGGGCGTACTGCCGCAGCTTTTGCATGGTTTCCCAGAGGTGGACCTTTTCCGTTTCAATCACGGCGTTGTCGCGGCGCAGTTCGTCCTGGCCCCGGTAGAGCGATTCCAGAATGCCGTTGAGGTGCGCCTGGGCCGACTGGTATTTGTCGAGGTGGCTCTGCACTTTCTTCGCGCCGGGCAGCAACCCGAACAATCGGCGCGGGGTGGGCGTGCGGCTGGGGTCGAGGTCTTCGACGGTGCGGCGCAGGTCGGTCAGGCCGCGCAGAATGTCGCTGCCTTCGGCCAGTGCCCCGGCTTTGGTGGCCCGCAGGGGACGGTCGAGCATCCGGTTGCTGCTCTGGGCGGCGGCCCGCTGCTCGGGGAGGCCGAGGTCGTGCACGGCGTCGAGCTTGCGCCGGAATTCGGGCGAGTTGGTTCCGGCGCTCAGCACGTCCTGGGCAAAGGCGCGGGCCATACCGTCGAGCCGCACGCGGTCTTCGGGCGAGAGCGGCACCATTTCGGGCGCTTCGGCAGGCTGAACACTCGGCACCGCGTCCGGGGCCTGGAGCATGGCGTCGGGGGGAGTCAGCAGGGGCCTATCGGTCATACCTTCCATTACGCGCCGGGATGGTGAGAAGTTGCATCCGGCAAAAGGTGGAGCGTGGGGGCAGCGGCTGCCTGCGGTTTGCTCGGGCGTAAGACGGAGGCACAGGTCATGGAGACGGATGCCCGGTCGTTGTCTGCCGAGTCACGTGTAGGACAACAAAAAACCCCTGCGGCTGGGCAGGGGAAACTATCAGATGTGGGGATAGGATTAGGCGTCGAGGCTCAGGGCCGTGACCACTTCCCGCGCTGCCGTCCGCCCCGCGTTCACGCAGTCGGGAATGCCCACGCCCGTGTAACTCGCGCCCGCGACCTTCACGTTGCCCGGCAGCGCAGCGCGAATGCGGGCCAGATGTTCCAGATGCCCCACCTGATACGCGGGGTTTTTGCCGCGCCAGTCGGCGTAGGCGTACCACAACGGTTCGCCCTCTGCGCCGAACAGCCGTGCCACTTCGCGCTCGGCCTCGTCACGTGCTCTAGCAGGTTCCAAATCCTTGAAAAACACCCGCACCAGCACATGCCCCTCGGGGGCGCGGCCGTGCATTTTGGCGGAATGCACCGTGATGGCCTTCATCTGAATGCCTTCGTCGGCGGCGACTTGCAGGCCGTGCAGGTGCATGTCTTGCGGGAATTGCCCCTCGCGGTAGGCCAGAATGACCGCCACCGAGCCGTTGGCTTTGAGTTCGCCCACCAGCGCGGAAGCCTCGGGGAAACTCTGGTGCAGCATCGGCGCGGCGTACCACGCGGGCGTGGTCAGGATGACGCCGCTCCCCGCGATTTTTTCGCCACCTGCACCATTTGAACTGGCAACGGTCACGCCGTCGGGATGCACCGCCAGCACAGGCGTATGCAAACGCACGTCGCCCGTCAGTTTGGCGGCCACCGCGTTCGCCAGCGTGGACATCCCGCCCCTAAACGACCCGAAAATCGGCCCCTGGGCGCGGGGCGTGGCGCGGCTGCCCGCAATCACGCTGCCGTATTTCTGCTCCAGCGCCAGAAATTGCGGGAAGGCGGCCTTCATGCTCAGCTCGTGCGGGTTGGCGACGTAGATGCCCGCCGCGAGTGGCACGATGAAATTCATCGCTTCCTCGCCAAAGCGCCGCGTGATGAAGCTGGCGAGCGACTCGTCCTCATCGGTCGGGGGCTTGGGCGGAATGTGCTGCTCGTCCAGCATCCGCTGCAAACCTTCGGGCGAAAGAACGCCGCTTTGCAGGAAGCTCTCATCGTCCAGCGGCACGAACATCTTGAGGTTCTGCGGAAAGTCCAGCAGTTGGCCGCCGCGCAGGAAATACAGCTTTTTGGTGTCCTCGCGGGGGTGAATCAGTTCCTCATGTAGCCCGACCTCGTGCGCCAACTCCAGCGCCCAGGGCTTGCCGAGGATGAAGGCGTCGGCGGCCTTTTCCACCAGAAAACCGTCCTCGGTGGGTTCGGACTGCACCTTGCCGCCGAAGTAGTCGCCCGCTTCCAGCAGGACATACGGCACGCCGCGCTG
>NZ_JAUNHK010000002.1:13636-26092 GCF_030523985.1 Deinococcus sp. | reverse complement strand
CCTTGCCGCCGAAGTAGTCGCCCGCTTCCAGCAGGACATACGGCACGCCGCGCTGTTGGAGTTCCCAAGCGGCGGCGAGGCCCGTCATGCCCGCGCCGACGATGATGATGGGGGGAGTCACCCCTCACCCCGTTGCTTCGCAACGCCCCTCTCCCGCGGGGGGAGAGGGGTAAAAGCTGTTGACCCTCGCCCCTCGCGGGAGAGGGCCTTGCCGCAGGCAAGGGGTGAGGGGGCCACCAGCAGACTCAAAATGCCACCCCACCTCACGCCAACTCCGCCGCCTTGCGCTCAATCACACTCGCCAGAGTCCCAATGAACAGCGGGTCGGTGTTCAGCGCGGGCGGACGCACCAGCTTCATGTTCAATTCCTGCGCGACTTCCTGCGCGGCGATGTCGATGTCGAACAGGATTTCCACGTGGTCGGACACGAAGCCTACAGGCACGCTGACGACCTTTTTCACGCCTTTTTCGGCCAGGGCGTGCAGGTGCTCGTCGAGCTGCGGCCCCAGCCAGGGTTCGGGGCTGCGGCCCGCCGACTGGTAACTCCAGGACCACTGATCGTCGCGCAGGCCCGCGTGCCCGGCGACCAGGGCGGCACTTTCGAGCAGTTGCCTGGAGTAGGGGTCGCCTTCCTTCTCGATACGAACGGGCAGCGAGTGGGCCGAGAGAACCACATGCACGTCGTCGCGCTCGCCTTCGGGAAACTCCTGAATGCCCATACGCACGCGCTCGGCCAGTGCGGTGATATAGCCCGGCTCGGTGTGGTACTCGTTGATGAACGCGAAGTCGATGTGCCCGTGGTTCATCTTCAGGGCGTTCTTGATTTTCTTCTGGTACTTTTCCACGCTGAGGCTGGAGTAGTGCGGGGCCAGCACGATGGCGATGGCCTGCTCAATGCCGTCGTCCAGCATGTCGCGCACGGCGTCTTCAATCCAGGGATTCCAGTGGCGCATGCCGATGTACGCCTTCAGCGGGCGGCCCGTCGCTTCCAGGGCTTTCATGGTGGCGTCCACCTGCGCCTGCGTAAACTCGGGCAGCGGCGATTTGCCCCCGATCTGGCGGTAGTTGTTGGTGATTTCGTCCAGAATGGCGGCGGAAGTCACGCGGCCTGCGCGGATGTCGGCCAGATAACCGGGCATCTCGTCCAGGTTTTCCGGTCCGCCGTAGGCCATGAAGAGGATGCCGAGGGGCTTTTGTTCAGTTTGTGGGGTGGTCATGGGTACTCCTTGAGGTGCAGAAGGCAGATAGCAGATGGCAGAAGGCAAAAAGCCATTTGCTGGCTGCTATCCGCCACCTGCATCAGATATCCCGCACGGCTCCCCGCGCCGCACTTGTCGTCATGGACGCGTAGGCACGCAGCGCGGCGGTGATTTTGCGGGGGCGCTCTTCAGCGGGTTTCCAGCCGTGTTCGTCCTGTTTCTGACGGCGGGCAGCGAGTTCGGCGTCCGGCACGGCGAGGTGAATGGTGCGGTTAGGGATGTCAATTTCAATCGTGTCGCCCGTCTGGACGAGGCCAATCGTGCCGCCTTCCGCCGCTTCGGGTGAGACGTGACCGATACTCAGGCCCGAGGAGCCGCCTGAGAAACGCCCGTCAGTGACCAGCGCGCAGGCTTTGCCGAGGCCCTTGGATTTCAGGTAGCTCGTCGGGTACAGCATTTCCTGCATGCCGGGGCCGCCGCGTGGGCCTTCGTAGCGAATCAGGACAACCTCGCCTTCCACCACTTCGCCGCCCAGAATGCCGTCTACAGCAGCGTCTTGCGACTCGTAGACGCGGGCGGTGCCCGTGAATTTCAGGATGCTCTCGTCCACGCCAGCGGTCTTGACCACGCAGCCGTCTTCCGCGAGGTTGCCGTACAGCACGGCGAGACCACCGTCAGGCGAGAAAGCGTGTTCGGCGTTGCGAATCACGCCGCTTTCGCGGTCTTTATCCAGTTCACGGTAGCGGCGCGACTGGCTGAACGCAAAAACGGTAGGAATTCCGCCCGGTGCGGCGCGGAAAAATTCCTCGTGTTCATCTGTCCGCATCACGTCCCAGGCGTTCAGTGCGTCCCCCATGGTCGGGGCGTGGACGGTGTTCACATCGGTATGCAGCAGCCCGGCGCGGTCAAGTTCGCCCAGAATGGACATGATGCCGCCCGCCCGGTGTACGTCTTCCATGTGAACATCGGCCTTGGCAGGGGCCACCTTGCACAGCACGGGCACGCGGCGCGAGAGGCGGTCAATGTCCGCCATCGTGAAGTCCACGCCCGCCTCGTGGGCTGCCGCGAGCAAGTGCAGCACGGTGTTGGTGGAACCGCCCATCGCAATGTCCAGCGTCATCGCGTTCTCGAAAGCGTCGAAGGTGGCGATGGAGCGCGGCAGCACGCTCTCGTCGTCGCCCTCGTAGTACCTCTCGGCGAGATCAACGATCAGGTGTCCGGCCCGCTTGAACAGGTTCTGACGGTCGGAGTGGGTCGCCAGCGTAGAACCGTTGCCCGGCAGCGAAAGCCCCAGCGCCTCGGTCAGGCAGTTCATGGAGTTGGCGGTGAACATGCCCGAGCAACTGCCGCAGGTGGGGCAGGCCGAGCGCTCCACCAGGTCGAGGTCTTCCTGACTCACGTTGTCGTCGGCGGCCATCACCATCGCGTCCACGAGGTCGAGCGCGTGTTCGCCGTCCTTCAGGCGCACCTTGCCCGCTTCCATCGGCCCGCCCGAGACGAAGACGGTGGGAATGTTCAGGCGCAGGGCCGCCATCAGCATGCCGGGCGTGATTTTGTCGCAGTTGGAGATGCACACCATCGCGTCGGCGCAGTGGGCGTTGACCATGTATTCCACGCTGTCGGCGATGATCTCGCGGCTGGGCAGCGAGTACAGCATTCCGTCATGGCCCATCGCAATCCCGTCGTCCACGGCAATGGTGTTGAATTCCTTGGCGACGCCGCCCGCCGCTGCAATTTCGCCCGCGACGAGTTGGCCGAGGTCTTTGAGGTGAACATGGCCGGGCACGAACTGGGTAAACGAGTTCACGACGGCGATGATCGGCTTCTGGAAGTCGCCTTCCTGCATGCCGGTGGCGCGCCACAGGGCACGGGCACCCGCCATGTTGCGGCCTTCGGTGGTGGTTTTAGAGCGGTATCTGGGCATGGGGTATTGTCCTGTGTTTGGAGTTTGGGGCGGGAGAAGTGTCTAAAAGGTGGAGGGTTGATGGTTTCGGCCTTCGGCCTGATGGTTGATAGAGATAAGGTGCCTTTTCCATCAACTCTCGACCATCAACCATCAACTCGTCTTCTCATGCACGTACTCCGTTACCCGCATCACCGCGTCCATCGGCGTTTCGGGCAGCAGGCCGTGGCCCACGTTGAAGATGTGGCCGGGGCGTCCGTTCGCCTCGCCCAGAATGCGGTCGGTCTGGTGCTTCAGTTCGCGCCAGGGGGCTTGCAGCAGCAGCGGGTCGAGGTTGCCCTGGATGCTCTGGCTTTTTTGCACCAGCCCCCACGCCTTATCCAGCGGGGTGCGCCAGTCTGCGCCCATCACATCCGACCCCAGCGAGGCCATGTCGGGCATCAGGTGGGTCGCGCCCGTGCCGAAGTAGATGACGGGCACACCCAGCCCCTTCACACGCTCGATCAGGCGGCCCGTGGCGGGTTTGACGAAGGTCTGGTAGTCGTACACGCTCAGCGCCCCCACCCACGAGTCGAAAATCTGCACGGCACTCGCGCCCGCCCCCACCTGCTCGGTGAGGTAATCGGCCAGCAGCGCCTCGAATTTGCCCATCAGCCGTTCCCAGGCAGCGGGTTCGGAGTACATGAACCGCTTGGTTTTCTCGTAGTTGCGGCTGCCTTTGCCCTCAATCGCGTAGCTGGCGAGGGTAAACGGCGCACCCACGAAGCCGATGAGCGGAATGCCCCGCGAGTTCAGTTCGGGCACCAGGAGGCGGATGCTTTCGGCGGTGTAGGGCATCGTCTCGGCGGTGGCGGGCACGCCCAGCATGTCCACGTCTTTGGTGGTCGTAATCGGGTTGTGAATCACGGGGCCGACGCCGCCCACGAAATCCAGACTCAGGCCCATCGTCGGCAGCGGGGTCAGGATGTCGTTGAACAGAATCGCGGCGTCCAGCGGAAACGCCCCCAAGGGTTGCAGCGTAATCTCGGCGGCGAGGTCAGGCGTGCGGATGCAGTCCAACATGCTGCGGCCCGCACGCAGGGCGCGGTATTCGGGCATGTAGCGCCCCGCCTGCCGCATGAACCAGACGGGCGTATGGTCGGCCCTTTCGCCGCGTGCCGCTTTCAGGAAGGCCGAGTCGCGCACTTTGGGGTCAGTTTCGGGTTTTTGCACGCCAGGACGACCTGGGACACGACCGATAGAAGGGTCTTGGGCGGCAGGATGCGCCGCGTCGGGCCTGACCCCAGTCGGCTGATTTTCGGGGGCTTGTTCGGATTGAGGACGAGTCATCTTTCCCAGCTTACGCGGCGCTGGGGCGTGGAAAGTCCCGTACTGAACGGTCGGAAAGGATGAAGTCAGCCTTCTTTTCTGCGCCGCACGGCATTCAGGACCAGCCACCAAAGCGGCGTACTGAGGACCGCCATGCCGCTCAGGAACAGAAAGCTCAGCAGCATGTCGCCCAGGTGGTGCGCCACTTCCTCGTCCGTATCGAAGGAAGGCCCACTGTAAGCCGTCAGATACCACCAGACCAGCACAGGCAGGTAGAACATTGGACACAAAAAGCGCAGCGTTTCTGTCCGAGCGGAGCGAGTGAATTTCGACGAGCGGGGCGGAGAATGGAGCGGGTGGCGGTGCTGTTCCGGCGCCCGCGTAATTCGGAGAACTGCTCTAGACACAGGCAAAGACGTGCAGGGCATAGCCCAGTCGTCGCCGGGCGGCCAGCGAGAGCGTGCGCCGCAGACACCAGAAGGCCAGTCAGAGTATCCATGCGGAAATTCTGGTCGGATAGAGGGGCCGGAGCATCCGCCGAAAGTTGGCCCCGCTTTTCTCACACTCCGTCAGCTTGCGAGCGGCAGCATGGCTGTATGCGTCCACTTTTGCCCGCCTTTGCCCTAGCGCTCAGCACTTCGGGCCTTGCCGCCGACCTGCAACTCAGCCCCTACCCCAATCAGACTTTTGCTGGGCAAAATGTCAAAGTCACGCTGCTGATTGCCAACCCGAACCCGCAGCCCGCCATTTTCAACAGGGCGACTTGCCCCACAGTGGAAATCCGCCCGTCAGGAACGCAGAAAATACTGCCTCTTCCCAAAGTCCACTGTGCCGAAAGCCTGGACAATGTCACCATTCCAGCGCGGGGGCAAAGGCTCTACACGCTCACACTGCCTGTCGCCTTGCCCGCTGGGACGTATAAGGCAAAGCTCACGTTCAATGACTCGGTCAACGGGCATAAAGCCGCCCTGACTACCTTTTTCGGGGTCCAGAACATTCCCCAGGTCGTCCAGTGGCTTGACCTGAATCCCGTTTATCTCAGCGGCGAGGTCATCACGCTCAAGGTGGTCACGCGCAATGTTTCCGGCAAGACTTTTTCGCAGGACTTGCGGCTGTGCGGAACGGACTTTCTGATTCGGGACAGGCTGGGCCAAACGGTCTACGAGTCGCCAAAACCGCAAGTCTGCACGGGTGACCTGCGCCCCATCACGCTCAAGCCAGGGCAGCAGCACACCGAGGAATGGGGCAGGAAAATCAGGCTGCCTGCTGGCACCTACCAGGTCTTTCACTGGAACAATTTTGGCAGCGCAGTCGGCTCTTTTAAGGTGAAGTAACCCCCTCCCTCCGCCGGAAGCTGACCCCTTTTCACACTCCGTCAGCTTGCCAGCGGCAGCATGGGCCTATGCGCTCCCTCTGGCTTCTCCCGCTGCTTCTCGCCTCCACCGCCTCCGCAGAGGTCAGCCTGGAATTGCAGCAGCTTGATGTGCTGGCGACCCAGCAGGCCAAACTGCGCCTCATCGTCTACAGCCCCAACACCGTCACCCTGAACGGTTTTCGCGGCGACACGGTGCCCTGCCCCATCTTCAAGGTCTACGACAAGGCAGGTGGGCCGCCGCTGACCCAGCGGTATCTGGCCGCCGACTGCGACACGGGCGAGAAAGTGACCTTTCGGGCGGGCAAGTCCCGTGTGTTCAACGTCACCCTGCCCATGAAACTGAATCCTGGCGCGTACACCGCCATCCTGACGCTGCGTACCCAGCCGCCGCTCTATGCCACGGCGACGGTGAACGTGGGGCCGGGGCCGTTCGTGACCGAACTGGTCTTTTCCAAAGCCAAGGCCGGGCAACCGCTGCAAATGCAGGTCGCCTCGCGCAACATCTGGCGCAGTACGGTCGAGCGGGACATGCGGCTATGCGGCGCGGGCCTGCTGATTCGCAATGGCAACGGCAAGGTGGTCTACGACAACAAGCCCGAAGGCGGGGCTTGCACGTCGGATTATCGGCCTACGCTGGTCCCGTCGGGTGGCGTTCATCTGGAGCCATGGCGTGGCAAACTCCCCGCGCTGCCAGCGGGGAATTACACGGCGCTGATGTGGCAGGTGGGCGAGAGCGTGATGAAGTGGTTTACGGTGAAGTAGGGCAGGTCTGACCGAAAAGAAGGAAGCCAGGGCCGACGCTCTGGCTCCCTTTTCGGTACGGCGTTTTACTGCACCGTCACCTTCAACTCGGCCACTTCGCTGCGCTGGCCTGCGCCCCGGAACACGGCGCGGAGGGTGTACTCGCCTGCGGGGACGAGTTGCCCGGCAGCATCTTTGCCTTCCCAGCCGATGTTTTGCACTTCCTGGGTCTCGCCGGGGGTCACGTTGGTGTAGACCAGTTGCATGGTGCAGATGGTGTTTTTGGGCTCGGGCCGCACGATTTCGCCCGCCGCACTGACCACCTCGAACCGCACGTCGCAGGCCCCGTGTTCGAGGCGGATGGCGCTGCTGCCCAGGTTGGTCAGGGTGAAACTCCAGGTGTTCGCCTCGCCTGCCCGGACGCTGCTCGGGCCGCGCAACTCGGCGCGGTGGGGCTGGCTGAGCGGCTGCCCGTCGCTGGGCAGGCTGGAAGGGCCGGGGGTTACGGGAGCCTGACCAGCGGGCGTTTCGGTCACGGTGCCGGTGGCGCTGCCCTGGGCCGCCCCGCTGAGGGGCACGCCGCCAAAAGCCAGCACGCCCGTCGGCAGGCCCGCCGCCGCCACCTTGTCTATGGCCTGCTGCCGGGTCGCGTCGTCGGCCACGGTCAGGTTAAGGTAGCCGCGTTCGTCGAAGCCCACGCCGCGCAGTTCCACACCCTTGAGGGCGCCGAGCGCGTCAAGCATCTGGCGGAAGGTGTAGCCCGAGGGGTAGACCTTGGACGCCGGAGCCGTCGAAGTCTGCGAGGGGGCCGGAGCAGTGGTCACGTTCGCCTGAGCAGTCAGGTTCGTCTGTGCAGACGCGCCGCCCGCGAGCAGGGCCAGGGTGAGCATCAAATTTCTCATGTCCTTACCTTGCCCGCCACAGGCTGACGGGAGGTGAGGGCCGGGGGGACAGGCGTTAAGCGATGGGGCCGTCTGCCGCGCCCGGTTCACCCTGCCCCACTTCACTCAGCCACGCCTGGGCAGCGGCGGCGTCCAGCCACTTGGCCCCGCGTTCCGGTGGAAACCACGCCAGCAGCGCGGCGAGGTCGGCTTCCCGTGCCTCCCCAAAAACCACCTTGTGGTCGCCGTCCGCCAGCCACAGCAGGCCACTGGGACTCAGGCGCAACTGCTGACCGACGGGCAGTGGGTCGCCCAGCCACACCGCGTCCACCTCGGCAGCGTCGGCGGGGTTGAGCGTGCCGGGCAGGCAACCGTAGTTGACCGGGGCGGGCCAGGGTTCGGTGCGGTAGGGCACGACCTGCCCCTCTCGCCACACGAAGCGTTCGCGCTCGCCCGCCGTCCACTCCACTACGCCTGACCACACCCGCCCGGACCACACTGGAGCACTCACGGGTTGACCTCGTACAGTTCGACCTGCCGCAGCACCGTGCCGCCGAAACTCAGCACGGCGCGGTAAGCCCCTTTGCCTGTGACGGGCAGGCGCAGGGCAGCGCTGCGGGTCTGGGCGTCTAGATACACGCTGTCGGTGCCGAGTTCCTTTGCGCCGTCGAACCAGTGGGCGGTCAGGTAGCCGGGTTCCAGTCGCCCGTCCAGCGTGACCGCCAGCACCAGCGTGTCCCCTTCTCGCTTCAGGTCGGCCTGGGTGATGCGGATGGGCAGCGACACCTGCACGGGCGGCGGAATCAGCGGCACGAAATTGAAACGGCAACCGCTGAGCAGGGGCGCGAGCAGCAGCGCGGCGAGCAGCGGCGGTCTGAGGGCGGCGGCTTTCATGCAGGCCAGTATGCCGGGCGAAAGTGAGGCGCTGACTGTTATGCTGATGTCATGGCTTTTCGTCACTCTCCCCGGAGTAAGCGTGCGCGCACCGACTCCCCGGCCGTCTTGCTGTGGCTGCTCCTTGTCCTGTCCGTCGGCGCCCTGGGTGGCATCGCCGGGGCCAAGTACCTCTCGCGCCGCGACCGCCTGCAACCCGAAGACCCGGACGCCCCGCTTTTCATCTGACCGGGGAGGGGCTGCCCCACTTTTGCCGGGCAGGACACATGCTCATTTAGGCTGCCTACAATGCAGGGGTTGATGTCCGGCTTTGCCCCTGCCTTTTTGTCCGAGCGCCACGCGGCTTTTCCTGTATCTGACAGGGGGGCCGCGTGAACCGTGTCCGTACGCTGCGGCGGGCACGGCGCTGGCCCTGGCTGCTGCTGGGGGGCGGCCTGCTCCTCGGCACCCTGGCCTACACGCCGCTGCTGTTCGGCGGGGCACTCCTGCGTCACTACGGCGAACAAATCGGCCTGAGCGCCGAGCAGGTCAGCGGCCCCCTCTGGTCGCCCAAGCTGTCGCAAGCGGCGCTGGCCCAGCCTGGCATCAAGCTCAAAGCTGGCGAGGCCGCCGTGAACCTGGCGGGCGTGGACTGGGCGGCGCGGCGGCTGCGGGTCAATGTCAGCGTGACCGACGGGGACGTGGCGCTGCGGCTGAAAGACCTCATTGGGACGAACGGGGGCGGCGGGGGCGCGGGCGGCGGCTGGCAAGTGCTGGTCAACCGCGTGGAGGTCAAAAACACCCGCCTGACCGTGGACGGCAGCGGGGTCAACGTGCCCGACGCCCGCCTCGACCTGTCGCCCGGCCCCGACGGACGCGTGAATTTCAGCGGGCGCACCGCCGACGGCAAGCTCTGGGGCGACGTGCAGGTGACCGAGCAGGGCGGCGCGAACGTCTACGCCATCAATTTCGCCGCCGATGCCCGCATCCTGCGCCCCTACTGGGCGGGCGTGGAGGCCGGGAAGTTGCAGGGCCGCTACGTCCTTTTCCCGCATACCGT
Source organism: Deinococcus sp. (assembly GCF_030523985.1). Lineage (GTDB taxonomy): Bacteria > Deinococcota > Deinococci > Deinococcales > Deinococcaceae > Deinococcus. Next base: position 16,752 of record NZ_JAUNHK010000002.1, on the reverse strand, counting down.
GCAGGGCGACGTGAAACTGACGGACGGGCTGCTGCGCGTGCCGGACGCCGAATTCGTGGAAGTGCGGCAGGTGTCGGGCCGCGCCGCGCACCGGGGCGACGACGTGACCCTGAACCTCGCGGGCCGCGCCTGGGACGGGCCGGTAGCCGCGCAGGGAGCCGCCGACCTCAGGGCCGAACACTGGACGGTCACGGTGGACGCCGACCCGACGGTGGCGGGGCTGGCCCGTTCGCTGGGAACCACCGGGCAGGGCGACCTGAAGCTGCGGGTCACGGCGGGCGGCTGGTCGACCGTGCGGGTCAAGGGATATGTCAAGGGGGGCGACGGGCCGGACGGAGCCATGCTGGGCGGCGTTCCGCTGCGGCGACTGCGGGCCGAGTACACCCTGCTCAACCGCGACGGGGCCACCACGCCCCAGACCAACGATGTGGCGTTTAGCGCCTACACCAAACTCGCCGGAGAGCAGCAACTGCGCGGGCAATGGGCCATCGGGCGAGCGGGCACGGTGGGCTGGAAGGGCGACCTCGCCGGAAAACCGCTGGACATAGCAGCGCGAATCGGGGCCGACAACGCCCTCACCCTGACCGGGCAAGCGCTCGGCGGGCCGATGAAAGGGCGCTACGCCATGCAGGGAGGCGACCTTCAGGCCATCCTCAACCCCGACTACGGCGCGGCGCGGGCGCGGGTGGCCCTCAGCGGGCGGCCCGAAGACCTCCGCGCCGACATCAGCGGGGGGCAGGTGGGGCCGCTGGAGGTGGCAGGCACGGCCCGGCTGACCCCGGCGGGCCTACGGGCCGACCTGAACACAGCCAACCCCGCCAACCGAGCAGGCCCAGCTGGGCGCGTCATCCTCGACCTCGACCCACAGTTCCGGGGCGAGTGGACGGCGCGGGGCGTGCAGGTTTCGGGCGTGGAGCTGAACGGCACGGGCACGCTGGACGCCCAGAACAGCACGCTGGCGGGCGATCTGACGGCCCAGGCTCCGGGGCTGGACGCGCCGCTGCGGGGCCGCCTGACGCTCAGCGGCAATCGGCAGACGGCCCGGTTCGCTTTCGGGCAGGGAAACGGGCCACAGACGCAGCGCCTGACCTGGGATGGCGGCAACGTCAGCGCGAGTCTTGACCGCCTGAGCGTGCTGGGCGGCGTGCGGGTCAGCGGCGACGTGCAGGCGACCCCGCCCGGCGCGGGGCAGGACTGGCGGGTCACTGGGCAACTGAGCGCCCAGGGCCAGGGCTACGACCTACGGGCCGACCTGCGCGGCAGCGTGGCGAGTCTGCGGGGCAGCGCCGGGGGTGTGACCGTGCTGGCCGAGAGCGACCTCAGCGCCCCCTACCGCACCACGGCGCGGCTGTCGGGCAGCGACATCGGCGGCGTGTTCAGCCTCGCGGCGGGCGAGAACCCTGGAGTCCGCTTTACCCTAAACACGCGGGGCGAAAGCGCCAGCGGCGTCCTCAGCGGGCAGAACCTCGATGCGACAGGCCGAATTGACCTCGCGGCGCTGCGTCCCTTGCTGCCCCAGGGCCAGCGCGACCTGAGCGGCACCCTCGACTTGAATCTGCGCGGGCTGGGCGGCACGGCGAAGCTGAACGGGCAACTGAGCGGCGTGGCCCTGCGCGGCCTCCTGACCCGGCGACCCGGCACCGCGCCCGGCGGAGAGGTGCAGGCCGACCTGCAAGCCGCGCTGCCGCTGAACGGTGAAGCCGTGACCGCCCGCCTGACCGGGCAGGTCTACCCCCGCGTGCAGGTAAGCGGCGCGGCCCGGTATCTGGGCCAGACCTTGCAGGCCGCCGTGCAGGGGCCATACGAACGGCTGACCGCCAGCCTGCGCGGGCGCACGGGCGAACTCTCGTTCGGTGGGGTGACACTGCCCGCCCAGACGCTCGACCTCAGCGGCACGCTGACCCCGGCGCTGCAAGTCGGCGGGCGCTGGGGCGACCTGCAAGCCGCCTACGACGGCGAAAGCGGGCTGCTGCGGCTCAGTGGTGCCCAGTCCCTCACCGCTTTCGGGCAGAGCGGGCGCGTTCAGGGCCGCGCCACCTGGGGGCCTCCCGTCGGCGGCGCGTCCTCGTCGTCTTTCCGGGGCGAGGTGCAGGCCAGCGGCACCCTCGACCAGTACACCCTGTCGCTCGGCGGTCCCTGGAACACCCTGAACGTACTGGTGCGCGGCCCCGAGGGGTTGCAGGCGCGTGGCACCGCCTCGCTGCCCGCTGGACGCTACGACCTGGACGTGAGCGGCCCCCTGGCGATTCCGGGGCAGGGCAACGTGCTGGTGGACGGCAACATCCAGGGCACCGGAGCGCACCCACGCGGCCTGCTCAGCGTGACCGACGCCCAGGGCGGCAGCGGGCGACTACGACTTGACGGCTTCGACGACCTCGACCTCGAACTGGGGGGGCTGACCCTCGCCGGGCAGCGCCTGACCGGGCAACTGCGGGCGCGGGGCGGGCAACTGACCGGGCAAGTTCGCGCCGGGACGCTTGACCTGCGGGCGGAAGGCGGGCGGGTGCGGGCCAGCGGTGCGGTGGCCGGGCAGCGGGTCGAACTGACGGGCCGCCTCCTTCTGCCTGCGACCCTCAGCGACCTGCGGCTGGTCTCGGACGGGCCCTATTTCACGGCGCGGGCCAGCGGTGGCCCCGACGACCTGCGCGGCACACTCACCCTGCGGCAGCAGCAATTCGGCAACGATGCGGCCCGTCTGGTGGTTCCGGCGCAGAGCATTCCCCTGCGGGCCTCGCTGACCGGAGCGCGGGCCGACCTGGGCGGCCTGATTTACCAGGGCGGGCGCTGGGCGGGCGGCCTGAACGCGGCCTATGCCCTCTGGACCGGCGACCTCAATCGGGCCGGGCAGGTGCGGCTGGCGGGCGACGGCGACGTGCTGGCGGCCCTTCCCAGTGGGCCACTGTCGGGGCGGGTGCAACTGCTTCCGGCGCTGGGGGGCCAGCTCTCCACCCCCCTTTCCCCGCTGCTGGCTGGCTTGCCCGCCGAGGTTCGCGCCGCCATTTCGCCGGGTGTGGTCACGGCGCAGTTCGGCGCGACCCAGGGCCGCGTGCGCCTGGGCGGGACGCGCTACCAGGGCCAGCCGCTCGATTTCACGGCCCAGGCCGACTGGCGAAATG